>DHWI01000173.1:23390-31844 GCA_002413095.1 Thermoleophilia bacterium UBA5186 | reverse complement strand
CGGCCGGCGGTGGAGCTCGTCGCTTCCGAGGCTCCGGCCCCGGCCGTTGGCGACTCCCCGACGCTCTTCGAGCTCGAGCACCTCGTCGCGGCGCGACCCCACCCCGATCCATACGTGCAGGCCGAGCGCGAGGCCGTCCTCTTCCATCTGCGCGCCTATGCGTCGAGCGACGGCACAATCCCCGCGGAATTCGACGAGCTCGCGCGGGAATCGTTCGGCGAGTTCTTTGCCTAGTAGTAGTACGTGCTGCGGGACTCTTTGAGCCGGTTCCCGACGATGCCGAGGAGCGGCGCCTTGAGCGCCTCGATGGCGAGCACCGCCTCGTTCACCGGGTTCGCGACGGAACCCGCCGACACGACAAGGATCACGCCCTCCGCGAGCGGCGCGATCACCCGTGCGTCGTCGGTGCCGAGCAGGGGCGGCGTGTCGACGATGATCACGTCGTACTCCTCGCGCGCCTGCCTGATGACGTCGGCGAACCGGCGCGCTATCAGGTCTCCCGCTTCCGGGTCCGCGACCGTCGGCAAGAGCGAGAGCTCGTCGATCCAGCCGGGCTGAACCCCCTTCTCGAGCGTGACGCTCTCCCGCAGCACGTCGGACAGCCCAGGGTGGCCGTTCAGCTTCGCGAGCCGCGCGAGTCGTGGCCGTTTGAGGTCGGCGTCGATGAGGAGCGCCCGCATCCCGAGCCGTCCGAGCGACTCGGCGAGCAGGGCCGCGACCGTGGTCTTCCCGTCGCCCTTCCCCGGCGAGGTGACGAGGATCACGTCGACGTTCTGCTCGCGCAGCTGCGGCTCGATGTTGGCCCGCAACGTCCTGAAGGCGGAGCCAGTGACCGGGTCGGAGAACGCCTCGGTGGGCCGGGTGCGAAGGGTCCGTGTGCTCGGGATCCGGCCCACGACCGGATAGCCGGTCATCTTGGCGATGTCGCGCCACGACCTCAGGCGCGGTCGGCCGCGCTCGAGCAGCAGCGAGATGCCGACGCCGATCAGCACGCCGACGACGAGCGAGGCCGCTTCGAGCAGTCGGCGCGGCGGCGCGGCAGGCACGGTCGGCGCGATCGCACGGGCCACCTGCTGCGCTGAGAGCAGCGGGTCGTTGCTGGCGAAGGCGATCACCTCGTCCGAATAAGCGTTCGCGATCCGCGCGGCGCGCTGCGGCGACTGCATGCGCGCCGTGATCGAGACGTTGCCCGTGTCGACCGGGACGACCGCGTTGACGGACTTCTCGAGCGTTCCGCGGGGCACATGGGTGTACGTCGAGACGCGCTCCGCGGTCTGCGGCGCTTCGACGAACTGGACGAACTTCGGCGCGCCGACGCGAACGGTGTCCGCGCCCGCCAGCGTCCCGGGCCGCGGGTTGATCGCGATCACGGCCTTCGCGTCGTACTGCGCCGGAAGGCGTGAGATGTAGAAGTAGGCTCCCGCGAAGATGCAGGCCGCGATCAGGACCGCGGGCTTCCACCGCCAGCGCAGGGCATCGACGAGGTCCGGCAGCCCTCCTGATCCTTCGGCCAACCTCGCTCCTTTCGTGCCCCGGCGCAGTCCAACGATTCCGCAGATGGCCTGGTCCAAGCCGTCCGCGTGTACCTCGCGAATCTACCGCAGACGTCCGCCGATGGCGGAGGCCGCCCGGCTGTTCTTAGGCTCGGCTGCGATCGAAGAGCGCACGAACCGCCGGGCGCACGACGGCGTAGCCGGCCCGCACCGGCGCCGACCAGCGCAACTCGAGATAGCGTCCCGACGTCTTCAACGCGAACAGTCTCCCGCTGTCAAGCGGCGTTACCGGCACCCGCGCACGCGCAAATGCGCCGCCCCCCTTGGTGTTGATCGTGAAGCCCGCGGTGAAGCCGACCGCCTCCGCGGCGCGCGTGGTCGCGTCAGAGGACGCACCCCAAGGGTAGGCGACGAAGCGCGGTCGCTCGCCGAGGAGCGCCTCGAGGCGATCACTAGACTTCGTCAGGTCGCGAACCGCCTCGTCGTAACCCTCTTGCGCCAGATTGACATGAGCATCCCCGTGGCTCTGCACGTCGATGCCCCGACTCCGGGCTTCGACGAGCTCTTCCGCGGACATGATCGGCGCGTTGCCGCCGGCGTCCCACTCGTTCGACTTCCCAATCCAGGCCGTGGGGACGAACACCGTCGCACGGAAGCCGAACCGCTCGAGGATCGGCGCGGCTTCGGTCAGAACCGAGCGAAAGCCATCGTCGAATGTGATCGCCACGCTCGGCCGGCCGCGGCCGGTCCCGCGGAGCAGCTCGTCGAGCGTGACGACGTTCCGGCGCCGAGCAAGGAAGGCCATCTGCTCCTCGAAGACGTCGGGCGGGGTGAAGATGCCGTTCGGGTCCTGCTCGGCGGGCCGCGCCTCGACTCCGTGATAGGCGAGGACGCTAGCGGTCATCGCCGGTGAGCCTCCGTGTCGTCATCGGGTTCGCCGAGTCGCTCGCCGCACCGGAAACCGCCTGGAGCTTGCGCGACGCCGGGCATGAGGTGACGGCGTTCACCCGCAGCGGCGCCAAACCGCCGCTGCGCAAGGCCCGCGGGATCGAGCTCGTCGAGGTCGCGGCTCCCGAGGAGGACGTCGACCACGCGGTTGTTGAAATCGCCGCCGCGCTCGAAGGCGCCGACGTGCTGCTGCCGCTCGACGACGAAGCGCTCGCCCTCGCGGAGCGCGCGATCGCCGAGATGCAAGTGCGGCTCGCCGGTCCGACCGGTTCGAACGTCGAGGTCGCGCTCGACAAGCGCAGGCAGATCGAGCTCGCCGGGCAGGCCGGATTCAGCGTCCCGACCACGACCGTCTTCGCGTCGGTCGCCGAGGCGAGGAACGGCACATCGTCGCTTCCGTTTCCCGGGATCGTGCGGCCGGCGAGGGCGCTCATGTTCGAGGACGGACGGATCGTCCACCCGCGCGCGGTTTTGTATGCGGACAGCTCCGAGCTCGAAAGCGCGCTCGCGTCACTTCCATCACAGGCTCCGCTTCTCGTGCAGCCGTGGCTGCGCGGGACGAGCGAGGGCTTCTTCGGACTGGCGACTGCGGACGGCGTAGCAGCCCCGAGTGCCCATGAGCGCATCCGCATGCTGAACCCGCAAGGCTCACATTCAAGCGCATGCAGGTCGCGCGAGGTCGATCCCGCCGTGGCGGACGCGGCGACACGCATGCTCGCGGCTGTCGACTGGCGCGGCCTGTTCATGGTCGAGCTGCTGCGCGACGACGAGGGAGCGCCGTGGTTTGTGGAGTTGAACGGCCGGACCTGGGGGAGCATGAGCCTGTCGCGCCGAATGGGCTTCGAATACCCGGTCTGGGCGGTCGCGCAGGCCATGGACGAGAGCTTCCGGCCGAGCACGCCGGCCCAGGCCCCGCCGATCACGTGCCGCCATCTCGGCAGCGAGCTCGTCCACCTGATGATCGTCATGCGTGGGAAGCATTCGCGGGCAATCACCACGTGGCCGTCGCGGTGGCACACGGCGCGCGATGTCCTGAGCGTCAGGCGGTCGGACTGCTGGTACAACCTTCGCCCCGGCGAGCGATCCGTCTTCGTGGCCGACACCGTCCAGCAAGTCCTGCGGCCGGTGCTGGCGAAGGTCCGCTGAATGCCGCTCGCGCGGGCCGCCGCCCACGTGCACTCCGACTGGTCGTACGACGGCAACTGGCCGCTGCCCGCGCTGGCCACCGCCCTTCGCCGGTGCCGCTACGACGCCGTCCTCATGACCGACCACGACCGGACCTTCGACGCGGACCGCTGGGACGCGTATCGCGAGGAGTGCGGGCGGGCGAGCGACGGCATCCTGCTCGTGCCGGGGATCGAGTACAGCAACGCTGAGAACTCGGTGCACGTGCTCGTTTGGGGGGCGAACGCATTTTTCGGTCCTGGCTTGCCCACCGCCGAGTTGGTCACACGTGCTAGGGAGAGCGGAGGAGTGACCGTACTCGCGCATCCACGCTTCAAGGACGCATGGAGACGGCTCGATGAGCCGACGCTCGCTTCGCTCGACGGCGTCGAATGGTGGAACCGGCGGTACGACGGCATCGCGCCAAGTCCGCTTGCGGTGTCCGTCCTGCGCCATCGGGCGACCGTCCCGTTCGTCGGACTCGATTTCCACATGCGGCGTCAGTTCTTTCCGCTGGCTATGCGCCTCGGCGTCGACGGAGTCCTGGACGTGGACTCGGTCTTCGCCGCGCTCCGCCAGCACAAGTTCCAGGCAACCGCCTTTGGCGTGCCCGTCACTCGGGTCGTGCACGAGCCGGCGCTGTCGGGGCTGCGCGCCGCCGATCTCGCAAAGCAGAAGGGCCATGGCCTCGCGCGGTGGGTGAAGCGCGAGGTCTCGAGGATGCGCCCGTGAACGTCTCTGCGTTCGTGGACTCGGCCGTCCGGGATCGCGTCGTGATTTTCGGTTCGCTCCCGCCGGACGGACGCGATCTGGACCTCCTCGTGCGCGCACCCGAACGCGCCGCGCTTGCCGAAGCGCTCACCGCCGCGGGCTTCCTCCAGCGTGGCAATGTTTGGGCGCTCTTCAAGGGCTCCTCGGTCGAGTCCATCGAGCTCGTTTCGGCGGCGGACTGGAAACTCCGATCCGGGGAGGTCGACGCCCTGTACGAGCACGCCCGGCCGATCGGCGGTCTGCAGCACGTCGCCCGTCCCGCGCCGCACCACGCGCTCCTGATCGCCGCCGGCCGGTTCGCCCGCGACGGAGGCCTTTCCTCAAAGCTCCGCGCGCGGATCCGCGCCGCCGTCGAAGAGGACCGGTCAGCCTGGACGACGGGAGAGACCCGTGCGGCGGCCTGGGGAGCCGAGCGCGCTTTCGAGGCGCTTCGAAGCGCCTACGAGGAGCCGGGCACGGAGCCCCTCGGTCGCGGGCCCCGCGTCGAGCGGCTGCGGGCGCTTGTGCGCCGACCGACCGTCGTCGCCTTCTCAGGCCTCGACGGGTCAGGGAAGAGCACGCAAGCGCGCGCCCTCCAGAACACCCTGGAACGACTCGACTTCGAGGTCGCCGTCTTCTGGACGCGCCTGACGTACGATCCCGTGCTCGACGTCGTGGCAAACCCCGTCAAGGCAGCGCTCCGCAGGCGCGACTCAGCGGGCGCTCAAACGGAGCAGCGGCCCCACCAACGCAGCGAGGTCCTGACGCAGGCGTGGACGACTGTCGTCGCACTCGCGAACGTCTCGACCCAACGCCGCGCAGCGCGCGGGCTGAGCGGGCGCGGCCGAGTCGTGATCTTTGACCGCTCCGCGCTCGACTCAGTCGTTCAGCTGCGGCACAAGTACGGCGAGCAGCGGAGGTTCGCCTTCCAGAGCGGCCTCATCCGCAAGCTAAGCCCACGCGCTACGGCGGCGTTCCTCCTCGACGTCGAGCCCGAGACTGCCCTCGCACGCAAGCCTGACGACTTCGATCTCGACGAGCTCACCGCCCAGGCGCGGCTTTATCGGACGGAGGCCCCTCGCCTGGGTGTGGTCCGCCTCGACGGCGAGCTGCCGCCTGAAGAGCTGAGCGAGGAGATCGCCAGACAGGTCTGGCGTGCGCTCGACTGACCGCAGCGACAGCTCAGGGAGCGTTCGGAAGGTCGGGTCCCGGCAGCGGCGCCGAGCCGCCGGGCCGACGGCGGAGCAGGTCGAGCACACCCTGTAAGTCGTCCGGAAACGCCTTGCGTTCGAACGTTACGACCAGCACAACGTAGAGAGCGAGCCCCGCAGCAGCCGCGAACAAAGGCCTGGCGAAGAGCGCGCCCATCGCGGCGGCGCATCCTCCGGCCGCAAGCGTCGGGCCGGCGAGGATCCGGCGCCAGTCCACGCCTCCACAGACACGAGCCGCGTAGATCACCAACGGCACCGTCGCGAGAAGCTGCGACACGGAGGTTCCGAGCGCGGCCCCGTCGAGCGAAAGCCAAGGGATGAGGACGAGGTTCCCGACGATGTTCTCGACCGCGACGATGCCGAGGACGATCGTCAGGATTCGCTGGCGGTCGCGCGCCACGAGCAGCAGCCCGCTCAAATACGCAACCGGGTACAGGCAGATCGCGGGTCCGAGCAGGAGCAGGCTGGTGATCGCCTCGCGGTAGGGGCTGCCGTAGACGAGGTCGACGATGGGCTTCGCGAGGATCGTCGCCCCGATAGCGGCCGGCGCCGTGACCAGGAGCACGAACTTGATCGCGCGCTCGAAGACGGCGCCCACCTGCGGCGTGGTTCGTGGCGTCAGCCGGGCAAAGGCGGGGTACACAGCCGCGCCGATGCTCCAGCCGACGAACAGGGTCGCCTCGAACAGGCGGTAGGCAGCCGCGTACTGTCCGACGACCGCCTTCGACTTGAACGCAGCGAGCATCGACATGTCGACGCGGAAGAGCACTGTCCCGAACACGCCGGCGAGCCCGATCGGCAACGCGGCGCGCATCAGGGGCTTCCAGATCCGCGGGTCGGGCTCGAGTCGCGGACGGGCGATCTTTCCGAATACGAGCGAGATCGCGATCACGAATGCGACCGCGGCGCCCGCGAGGTAGATCGCCGCCACCGCGACGACGCCGGCTCCCAGGAAGAGCGCGACGGCTCCGACAATGGTCGTCAGGAATCGCTGCGAGATCAGGGCGAGCGGAATGAAGGCCAAGCGCTCATAGGCCTGGAAGACGGCGAAGCAGGTGTCGCGGAGGAGCTCGATCACTACGGCCGTCCCCAGCAGAGCGACGACGGTGCGCGTTTCGGAGTCCGTCGATGCCGCCGAGACCACCGCGATCGCCAGCGCGAGCGCGGGGACAGCCAGCATGAGCTTGAGGAGCAGGTTGTTGACGAAGTGACGGTCGAGCTGGCTTCGATCCCGAGCGACCTCCCGCGTCAGGACCGAGTTCTGGCCGAAATCGCCCAGCACCGTGACGAGCGTCACCAGCGAAAGCGCAAAGGTGAAGACACCGAATTGCGCGCCGCCGAGGCGGCGTGCCATCAGGACGAAAAGGACGGTCGTGGCGAGCTTCGAGCCGAGATCGGCGAGGCCGCGGTACAGCGTGTTGACGAGGATCCTCCGCCCGCCGCCGCTCACGCCGGAGACCGCCGAAGAGTCCGCCGCAGCATGCTCAGACCGTACTGGGAGGGAGCGACGGGGGGACGTCGCCTAGGTCAGGTTAGGGCTGCTGAGCCGGTTGGGTCTCGAGCGGCTCGTGCTCCACCGGGGCCACCGGAACAGGTTGTTTCTGAAGCGCCTGTGCGTCGGTTGCGGCCTGCTTCGCGGCGCCGGTGGGCGCGCCGCCGTGACAAGCGTCGGTCCCGGAGTCCGTGAACGTCTGCCCCGGGATCGGTATGAACGTCCAGTCGTAGCTCGACGGGTGCAGGACGAGCTTGAGCACGCCGAACGTGGTGTTGTTCAGCACCTGGCTGTTCGCGGCAGTGGCCCCGAGCCCATACAGGCCCTTGCCGCCCGTGCCGACGACGAACTCCCGGATCCCGGCAGCCGTCGCCACCGCCTTCGCGTCCTGCTGTGCGAAGCGCTCATACATGTGCGCATGGCCGTTCAGGACGAGGTCGGCCCGGTAGTCGTACAAGTCCTGCCAGAACGACTTCATGCCGCCGTTCGCCCCGACGCCCCCCGACGTGAAGAGCGGCTCGTGCCAGTACGCCAGCTTGCAGGAGCTCGGGTGCGCCGCCAGATCCGAGCGGAGCCATGTCTCCTGCGGCGAGCCTGCCCAGCAACCACCGACCTGGACGCAGTTCGAGTTCAGGACGACGACGTGCCACGACCCGAGGTCGTAGCTGTAGTAGCCCTTGGACGAGTCACCGGCGAGCGAACCGAAGAAGCCGTAGTAGCCGGCGGCACCCGTCGTCATGTAATCGTGGTTGCCGGCCGTCGGCCTCGAAGACGCCTTGTACGCGCCCCAGTTCGGGCCGTAGCAATTCGTGTATTCGTCCACGGTGCCGTTCTCGTAGGCGTTGTCGCCGAGCGGGACGATCGTAGCGCCCGGGTAGGGCGTGAGGAGCTTCGCCGTGGCCTCGTCCGCGTCGGAGGTGCAGGCGGCGATGTCGCCGGATGCGAGCATGACCGGATCCGTCGGGGCCGGATTCGAGATCGTCCAGGTCGCGCTGGCCGGCGTCGAGTCGACGTTCCCGGCGGGATCCGCGGCTTTCACCTGGAACGTGTGCGATCCTGGTGCGAGGCTCGAGTACGTCATCGGGGACGTACAGCCCGCGAAGGCGGCTGTGTCGAGCGCGCATTGGAAGGTCGAGCCGGCTTCCGTCGAGGCGAAGCTGAAGGTCGCGGTCGTGCTCGTCGTCGTCCCGGAGGGGCCGCTCGTGATGGTCGTGTCCGGCGGAGTCGTGTCCGGCGTGCCTGCCGTGAGGGATAGCCCGTCGACTTCGAAGCTGGAGCTTGCCGGCGTGCCGACCTGGTAGACGAAGAGCTCGAGCGAGCCGCCGCTCTGCAGGGTCGTGTAGCTCAGGGTCGTGAACTTCTGCCAGGCGCTGCCGGCGGTGACGCATGTCTTCGC
>DHWI01000173.1:15053-23325 GCA_002413095.1 Thermoleophilia bacterium UBA5186 | reverse complement strand
CGTGCCGGCGGTCGTGGACGTCACCGGGCGCGGCCAGCGCACGATCGAGTAATCGGTGTTGGGCGAGGTCAGGATCACCTTCGCGGCTCCGGGACCGACGACGCCGTCCGTGGTCGCTGCGAGCGAGCCGTGATATGCGCTCCAGCCCGTCGTGCCCTGTTCGAAGTCGCCGTTGGGGATCAGATTGTTCGAAGGCGGCGGAGGTGGAGGTGGAGGCGGCGGCGGAGCGCCGGTCGTCAGCTCCAGCCCGTCGACTTCGAAGCTGGAGCTTGCCGGCGTGCCGACCTGGTAGACGAAGAGCTCGAGCGAGCCGCCGCTCTGAAGCGTCGTGTAGCTCAGGGTCGTGAACTTCTGCCAGGCGCTGCCTGCGGTGATGCATGTCTTTGCAGAGCCGGCGACTGCGTTCGCAGACGACCACTCGCGGATCCAGAGGCAGACGCTCGCTCCGGGCAGATCGCTGCGTACCCAGCCGGTGCCGCTGTACGCCGTGCCGGCGGTCGTGGACGTCACCGGGCGCGGCCAGCGCACGATCGAGTAGTCGGTGTTGGGCGAGGTCAGGATCACCTTCGCGGCTCCGGGACCGACGACGCCGTCGGTCGTCGCTGCGAGCGAGCCGTGGTATGCGCTCCAGCCCGTCGTGCCCTGTTCGAAGTCGCCGTTGGGGATCAGATTCGTGGCGGCTGCGGCCCCTTGGTGGGAGCTAGCCGCGAGCGAGGACGCAGCACCATGGCCGAGCGCGAGCACGACCACGGAAAGGACGGCGAGCCGTCGGCCCCTACGAAACACACTCATTGAACGAAGGATCCCTGCACGCAGATACGAGACATCCTCCGCTTCGCGCCCATCGACGGTCAAGCTCGCTCGAGCACGCTGTCGTAGACAGCCGCGGTTCCAGCGACCATCCGCTCGACCGTGAAGAGCTCGGCGTGGCGCGCCCGGGACGCGGCGGCCATGGCCTCGCGGCGTGGGGGATCCCGCAACAGCTCGACGGCGGCGGCTGCGAGTCGATCGGGGTCGCCAGGGTGGACGATAATCCCCGTTTCGGGAACGACGGCCTCCGGTATCCCCCCAACGGCGCTCGCGACCTGCGGAACGCCGCAGGCTTGCGCCTCGAGCAGTCCGATCGGGAACGCGTCCCACACCGACGGCGCGACCAGAATGTCGAGCGCGTGCAGATACCGCTCGGACGGGGGCGCGAACGGGAAGAAGGCGAACCGGTCCTCTGCGTCGAGCCCAAGGTCTCGAGCCGTGCGCTCGAGGGACTCGCGCTCCGGTCCGTCCCCAATCACAGCCACGCGGGCCTGCGGCACGGCGGCGAGGATGCGCGGCGCGGCGCGCACGAGGACGTCCAGCCCCTTCTCACGGCGCAGGACGCTGATGGCGCCGACAGCGAAGCCTTCGCCACGCAGAGCGGCGAGCTCCGCATCGGGAGCAAGACCGCGTTCCGGCGGACACCCGTTGTGCACGACCGCGAGATGGCCGGGCGACAGGCGATGCTCGACCGCGACGCGGCGCTCGGCCTCGCAGACGCAGATGATGGCCGCCGTCCCGGGCGCGAGCCACCGCTCGACGGTCTTCGCGAAGCGCTTCCGGGCGGAGGACACGTCTCCGACGAAGGGAAGGCCGTGCGGCGTGTAGACGGAGGGCAGGCGCAGTGTCCGCGCCGCGAGCCTCCCGAGGACTCCGGCCTTTGCGGAATGCGCGTGCACGAGCGCGAAGCCGTCGGCGCGGAGCTCCCTGGAAAGCGGCGCGATCACGGCCAGGTCGCGGTGCGGGTGCGCGTAGTCGCGCCGGAGGCCGACGACACGGAACTGCAGGCCTGCCGCGGCTAGCCGGGGGGCGGGCTCGAACTCTCGCGGCCCGAAGACGACGGCCTCGTGCCCGTGCTCGGGAAGCCCGAGGGCGAGTTGGAGGACATGCTCGGCGACCCCGCCGTGCGGCGGCTCGCACACGAGCGCGACGCGTGCCATCCAGGCTAGGGCTCAGGCCGGTCCGCGGCGCGCGCGTCCAGCTCTCGGACCCGTGCTGCGAGGTCTCGTACGCGCGAGTCGAGTCGCTCGGCGCGCTCCGCGAGCTGCCGCTCCCGTTGCGTGACAGAAGCCTCACGCGCCTCGACCTCAGTCAGTCGCGCAGCAATCTCCTCGTGCCGGCCGCGCTCGCGTTCCACCTCCGCCGCCTGCCGCGCGAGGGTCTGGTCGCGCCCTTCGATCTCCCGCTCCCGCTCGGTCAGCGCGTCGCGAAGCTGCCTTAGCCGGCTGCGACGCGCTTGCAGGGCCTCCGACTGCTCGGCAAGCCTCCGCTCGAGTCGTTCGTCGTGCTTTTCGGGCAAGTCACGCGGATCGTAGTCGCCATGTGGATCGCCGTTCGTCTCGGCGACGTGCTCGACGCGAGCTCGCGGGATCAACCCGGCGCGCGTCTGCTCCAGGATCCGGTGTGGCGCTCGCACGGGTTCCGCCGACTCCGGGGTCTCGAGGACGTGGTACGCCTCGCGGCGCGCGACGAGGAGTGCCCCGATCAGACCCCATAACGCCGTGAAGATGACGACGTTTCGGAGCGTGTAGTCGACGAGTCCCTGGCCCAGGACGGTGATCAGCGCAGCGGTCACTCCGACGACGATCGCGCGATCTTCCCGGTCCCCCCGGTTGTTGGCTCCCCGCGTAGCCCGGCGCGCGGCGAATCCGACCGCGGCTGTGAGCCCGACGATGATCGCGACCGCGGGAATGCCCGTCTCGGCGCCCCAGGTCAACCAGAGGTTGTGCGCGTGCAGCGCGTAGACCGAGCTCGTGTCGGAGCCCGTCCGCAGGCTGCTGACGGGGAAGTCGCCAGGCCCGTACCCGAGCCATGGCTTCGCCTTCATCTCGCGGATCGCCTCGGCCCAGA
Organism: Thermoleophilia bacterium UBA5186; assembly: GCA_002413095.1. Classification (GTDB taxonomy): domain Bacteria; phylum Actinomycetota; class Thermoleophilia; order Gaiellales; family Gaiellaceae; genus UBA5186. The sequence continues at coordinate 20,445 of DHWI01000173.1, read as the reverse complement.
TCTGACGGCGGTCGTCGTACGGGCTCGCGAAGGTCAGCGCGCCCACGCGCTTCGTGATCACCTGGATCTGGGTGTTCCCCGGCGCGAACGAGCCGATCAGCCAGGCCACGACGATCATCGGGACACCGATCGCGATCGCCACGGCGCGCGCCTCGCGCAGCGCGAACAGCAGGTACACGAGCGCGAGGACGGCGCCAATCCAGGCGCCGCGCGAGAGGGAGAAGGTCAGGCCCGTGAGGAGGATCCCGAAAGCAAGGGTGGCGGCGAAGCGCGCGAGCCGCGAACGGGCGCCGAACGCGAGCCCGACAGCGACGAACGCCCCCAGGTCGCAGAACGAGCCGAGTTGGTTCGGCGATCCGAAGTCGCCTTGCAGCCTGTTGTTGACCTGCGTTCCTGCGCCGATGGCCTGGAGCTGGCCGGCGTGGGTGAGCGCCTTGGCGACGAGGATCGTCGAGAGCACGACGAACGCGCCGAGAATCCAGCGGACGTCGTTCATCGTCCGGCAGGCGGCGAGGACGACGGTCGCGAACAGGATCCCGGCGAACAGGACGGCCACGCTCTTGGTCGCGAGCACCGGTTCGATCGACGAGCCCAGCGCGAAGATCGTCCAGCTGAAGAGCGCGACGGCCCACCAGAGCGTCGGCGACCAGGCGATCGGCGTCTTGCCGACCGCGATCCGGCTCAGCACGACCAGCGCCGCGAAGAAGAAGATCGCGGCCTTCGTCGGGCTGGGTCCGGCGATGAACGCGGCGAAGACCGCTGCGACGGCGATCCGTGGCGACGAGAACGTAGCGAGCGCAACGGTCGGGAGCAGCACGAGCACGAGCAAGACGACCGGAGCAGGCTTGTTCAGCGTTGTGGAGACGTGGATAAGACCGGCACCGGTGATCAGGCTGATCCCGGCCATCGCCGCCGCAGCGATCAAGAGCGCCAGCGCAGACCACAGCGGATCGACTCGCTCGTTCACGCGGCGTCCTTGTAGCAGTCCGCGAGCTGTTCGGCCCACCGCTCGAGCCCGTACCGCTCTCGAACCCGAGTGCGTCCGCACTCCACGAGCCTCGCCCGCAGCCCGGCATCCTCGAGGACGCGGACGATGGCGTCGGCGAGCCCCGCGTGGTCTCCTGCCGGCACGAGCAGTGCGCAGTCGCCGGTAACCTCCGGCAGCGCGCCGGCCGCGTACCCGACCACGGGGGTGCCCAGCGAGAACGCCTCCAGCGCGACCAGGCCGAACCCCTCGCCGGGCTCGACGGTCGGGATGACGATCAGATCACAGGCCCGCATCAGCTCGGCCGCGTCCTCGCGATGGCCGAGGAACGTGACCGCAGCGGAGATTCCGAGCTCGTCGACGCGTGCGCGTACCGCCGCGGCGTAGTCGAGTGCCTCCGGTGCGTCGCCTCCGACGACCAGGAACTGCGTGCCCGGACGTCGTTCGAGCACCTGCGCCGCCGCCTCGACGAGCTCCGCCTGACCCTTCCGCGGATGGAGGTAGGCAAAGACGCCGACCACGTCCACTCCGGCGGGCAGTTCGAGCTCGGCGACCGGGCCGCCGGGATCAACCTCGGCAATGCCGGTGGGCACGACGCGCACTCGGCTGCGGTCGCGGAGCGAAGCAGTCACCGCCTCGCTGACGCCGACGACGAGGCGGCAGCGCCCGGCGATCGCGTTGCCGAGCGCGCGGTCCCAGCTGAAGTCGTGCTTGACCCAGACGACCGGGATCCGAGTTCCGGCGGCGGCGAGCACCGACACGAGCGCGGCCTTCACGCCGTTGGCATGCACGACGTCCGGCCGCATGCGGCGTAGGAGCCTGCGCAGTCGCCAGCCGGCGGCGAGGATCCTCTGCGGGCTGCCGCTCGTCTCGACGACGGCGGTCGGGATCCCTGCGGCCACGAGCCGGTCGGCGAGCGGGCCGCGCTCGAGGCAGATCGCCTGCTTCGGCCAGGTCGGGTCGAGGAGGCCGAGCAGAGTCTCGAGGTAGCGCTCTGAGCCTCCGTTACGGGCGTGTGAGGACACGAAAGCGATCGTGAGCGGCTTCACGCCCGCCACGCCATCACGATCCCGTCCAGGATCCCCCGAGCGGACGCCCATTCGCGGTTCACCACGCGGTGTGTGAGCAGCATCCCGATCAGGAAGGCGAACTGGAGCCTCGTCCAGAGCCGAGGATCGAAGTTCTTACGGAAGAGATACGCGCGGTTGATGACGACCTTGCGGCCGAGCTCGCGGGCGTTCGCCGTCGTGAAGCCGGTCTTCTTGTGCTCCACCTCCGCGTCGGGGAGGAACCGAATGCGTCCGTGGCGAGACGCGCGGTAGGAGAAGTCTTCGTCCTCGGCGAGCGCGTAGCCGGTCAGGGTCTCGTCGAACCGGATTGTCCGGCCGAGGTCCCGGCGAACGCTCATCAGGCAGCCGGGCATGAACTCGACGTCGCGCTCGACCTTCTCGTTGACGACGTAGCGGGGATAGCCGAAGTCGGCAAACGATCCCTCGGAGACGCCTGCGAACAGGATTCGGCGAATGAGCGAGCGCTGGCCGCCGATCTTGTGTGCGGCCTGCTCGACGATCGGGCCGGTTGCGCCGACGACGGAGCCGTCCTCGAACGCACGGGCGAGCACCGCGAACAGGTCCGGCCGGACGCTCACGTCGTCGTCGAGGAAAACGAACACGTCTCCCGTGGCCGTATCCATGCCCAGGTTGCGCTGCCGGGTGACGCTCGGCTCCCCGGGAAGGTAGACGAGCGCCGGCCCGTTGTCCCGGCGGAACCCGGCTACCAGGCTCTCGGCCGAGCGCTCGGGGTCGCCGTCGATGACGACGATCTCGGCCGGAGGGGGATCCGTGCCGAGCACGCTTTCGAGCGTCTCGCGCAGCGGCTCTTGGCGGCGCAGCGTCGGGATCAGGACGGAGATTCGCACCGCGCCGCAGCATAATCGCGGCGTCGCCGGGCCCTCGGCTACGGTCTCGCGATGCCGAAGGTGGTCGTCGATTGCTTTCCGGAACGCGCACGGGAGTACCGGGACGGTCACGCGATCGTCGCGATCGACGTGATCCGCGCGACGACCACCGCCCAAACGGCGATCGAGCGCGGGTACCGCTGCTATCCGGTGCCTTCACTCGAGGTCGCCGTGCCGTTGGCGGCGCGTCTGCCGGAGCCGTTGCTCGTGGGAGAGCTCGGCGGCAGCGTCCCGTACGGGTTCGACCTGAACAACAGCCCGGCCGCGCTCGCCGAGCGTGACGAGCCCGGGCGGCCGCTGATCCTGCTGTCCACGTCCGGGACGAGGCTCCTCTGGGAGGCGCGCGGGGCCGTCGCGATCTACGCGGCCTCGCTGCGAAACTGGTCGGCCCAGGTCGAGCGCCTCGCCGGCGGCGAGGCCTCGGTCGCGCTGATCGGGGCGGGGGCCAGGAACGAGTTCAGGGAAGAGGACCAGCTCTGCTGCGCGTGGATCGCAGCGGGCCTGGTGCGGGCGGGCTTCGAGCCCGAGACGCCGGACACGGAGGCGATCGTCGAGCGCTGGAGTGGGCAGCCCGCCGACGCGTTCCTCGGCTCGAACAGCGTCGAGTACCTGCGCCGGACCGGCCAGGAAGACGATCTCGAGTTCGTGCTTGCGCACGTCGACGACCTGCGCCGGACGTTCGTGTTCGCCGACGGCGAGCTGGTCGCCGAGAGCGCGTGAAGATCGCCGACTCGTCGACGCCGGTCGTCGTCGCAAAGCTCGTTCCCGAGCACTTCGACCATCAGGGGCTTGGCATCGCAAGGAGCCTGGGCCGCCTCGGCGTCAGCGTCCGCTGCTGCCACGACTCGCTGGACGTGCCCGCTGCGTCGTCGCGCTACGACGTCGAGCCGTTGGCCTTCACCGGCGCGGGCGGCGAGGCGCTCGAGTTTCTGAAGCGCCTCGGTACACGGCTCGGCCGCGCGATCCTGATCCCCACCGACGACGTCTCCAGCGTCCTCGTCGCCGAGCACGGGGAGGAGCTGCGCGAGTGGTTCCTCTTTCCGCGCCAACCGCCGGGTCTCGCGGCGAAGCTCTACTCGAAGCAGGGGATGGACGAGCTATGCCGCAGCCTGGGCGTGCCGACGCCGCACACGACCTTCCCGACCTCGCGCGCGGAGGTCGAGGCGCTGGCCGACGAGACGCGCTACCCGCTCGTGATCAAGGGAATCGACTCGTGGGCGCTGGCCGACCGCACCGGCACGCGGATCGCGATCGTCGAGAGCAAGGACGAGCTTCTCAGCGCCTACGACCGGCTCGAGGATCCCGACGATCCCAACCTGATGCTCCAGGAGTACATCCCGGGCGGGCCCGAGACGGTGTGGATGTTCGACGGGTACTTCGACGAGCAGTCGGAGTGCCGTTTCGGCGTCACGGCCCGAAAGCTGCGCCAGTTCCCGCCCTACACCGGCCTGACGTCGCTCGGGGTGGTCGAACGGAACGAGCGCGTGCTGGAGCAGACGACGAGCTTGATGCGCGAGGTCGGCTACCGCGGCATCCTCGACATCGGCTGGCGCTACGACGCCCGCGACGACACGTACAAGCTCCTCGACGTCAATCCGCGGGTCGGCGCGACGTTCCGGCTCTTCGTCGGGAGGGGCGGGATGGACGTCGTGCGGGCGCTCTACCTCGACCTGACGGGCCAATCGGTGCCGCGCGACGAGGCGCACGACGGCCGCCGCTGGGTCGTCGAGAACCTCGACCTCACGTCGTCGCGCAAGTACGTCGCGGACGGCAAGCTGACGTGGCGCGAGTGGGCGCGCTCGTTCCGCGGCGTCGAGGAGGCCGCGTGGTTCGCGCGGGACGATCCGAAGCCGTTCGCGGCGATGTGCGCGCAGATGGGATCCGCGAAGACCCGCCGCGTGCTTTCCCGTCTCCGGCCGTAACTACGATGCGAGCGCGGTGACGACCCCGAGCGGGACACTCTCGACGGCCGAGTACCTTCGCTCTATCGGCGTGCCCGACCTCGCACCCGCGATCAGCCCGTTCGACCCCGGTTACGACCCCGTCACCCTCGAGAGCCACCTCGAGCAGAGCGCGCACCTGATCTCGATCCTCAAGGTCTCGATGGCCTGCTGGATGGTCGCCGGCGAGCGCGCGACGCGGAAGAAGATGGCCTCGGCGAAGCGGCTCGGAGTCTCGACGACGACCGGCGGAGGCCCGTTCGAGGTCGCTGTCGCGCAAGGACGTCTGGACGCCTATCTCGACCTGTGCGCCGGTCTCGGGTTCGATCGCATCGAGTGCGGCGAGGGCTTCACGGACATGACACTCGAGCCGGCCGCGGTCGTGGCCAAGGCCCGGGAGCGCGGGCTGGACGTGCAGTTCGAGCTCGGCAAGAAGCACACCGGCGCGTTCAGCTCGGACGAGGTCGAGAAGCTGATCGAGCAGGGCCGGGCCTGGCTCGACGCGGGCGC
>DHWI01000173.1:9544-14960 GCA_002413095.1 Thermoleophilia bacterium UBA5186 | reverse complement strand
TCGCCGACCAGTTCGCCGACGCATTCGGCCTCGACATCCTCGTGTTCGAGGCGCCGATCAAGTCGAGCCAGTTCGCCTTCCTCGACCACTTCGGCCCGAGGGTCAAGCTCTGCAACGTCCGCCTGGAGGAGGTTCTCCGCGTGGAGATCTACCGTCGGGGCCTCCACTCGGACGCGTTCGCGAAGGAGAACCTGCGCCCGCCCCGGCCGGCCTAGCGGCGCACGAGCTGGAGCGCCCGCCTGACGCGCAGCCGCCGGGCGGCGGGGCGGCCCCACGCCTCGGCGGCCCACGCGGCGAGGCCGGCGGCCGACGGCGAGTAGGCCTGGAAGAGGCGCCGTTCGCGCACCGCGTCCATCCACTCGAGCTTCCAGGGCTCGTCCGCGCCCAGCAGCTCGACCCGTTCGAGACCCTGCTCGAAGGCGCGCTCGAGCAGGGAGCCGATCAGCAGCTTCCCGGGCGAGAAGCGGTGATACGCAGGGTCGTAGCCCGCCTTGTAGTAGTAGAAGACGCCGTGCTCCTCCAGGGCGAGCTGGAACGCAACCGCGCGACCGTCGAGCCGGAGGAACGCGAGCCGCAGGATGCCGCGGTCCGCCGCCCACGCCGTGACCGCGTCGTAGAACCGGCGCGCGTCGTCGCGGGCGTCGATTGCCGTGTCCTGCTTCCAGCCCGAGCCCTCGAGCGCATAGCCCTCCCGGAGGAGCTCTTCGCGCCGCTCGCGTCCGTCGACAACCTCGAACTCGACGACGCCCTCCTCGGCGAGCCGCCGCCGTCGCCGGCGGACCGAGTCGACGAGGTTCTTGCCGCGGCTGCGGAAGTACGTCTCGAAGTCGCCCTCCAGGACGAGGTAGGGCGAGCGCTCGAGGGTGCGCTCGAGCGTGCGGAAGCGTCGTTCGCCCGCGGCCGCGCGACACGCCTGCAGGTCATCCCCGTCGGCGGCAAGGAACTGGATCGAGGCGGAGCGGCCCGCGTGCGCGAGCAACCCGCGCGCGAGCTCGCGGCGCGGCTCGGGGCCGTCGGCGAGGAACGCGAAGTCGGGCGACTCCCAGTTGGTCGGCGAGCGGACCGAGCCGCGGTTCCGCTCGAGCGGGAGCACCCCGCAGAGGCGGCCGTCCTCCCGGACCGTCAGGAGCTCGAGCTGCCCCGCGCCGAAGGCGCTCCACCACGCCTCGCACCAGCCGGGCCGGACGAACGGCATCGCCCGAGTCCGATCCGCGAGCTCGTCCCACTCGGGCGCGAGCGCCGCCAGGTCGCGCGTGAGCCGGGCCTCGAGCACTCGACCCACCTTAGACTGAGCTGAACGTGCGCGGCGAGCTCGTCGAAGACCTCGCCCGGCTCGAGCAGCTCCGGGCTGCCTGGGACGATCTGGCGCTGGGCTCGGCGTCGCCCTATTCGGCGCCGGGGTGGCTTCTGGCGTGGTGGCGCAACGCGGCTCCACCGGATGCGCGCCTCCAGGTCGTCGCCGTACACGACGGCGCGGAGCTCGCCGGGCTCGCGCCGTTCTTCTCGACGGGAGGCGAGCTTCGCCTGCTCGGCGCGCGCGCGTCGGCCGGGGTCCAGCCGCTCGCGCGCGCGGGGCGCGAGGACGAGGTCGCGGCAGTCGTAGCCGAGACGCTGCACACTAGGCTGCTCCGGCTCGAGGGCGTGCCCGCGAGCGCACGCTGGCCCGCGGCGCTCGCCTTCGCCTGGTCCGGCAAACGGCCCTGGCTCCACGTGGAGCGCACCGTGCTCGCGCCTCGCGTCGACGTCGCAGGCCGGAGCTTCGACGACTGGCTCGCGACGCTGAACCCAAAGTTCCGCAAGAACACGCGCCGCCTCGGGAGACGGCTCGAGGAGCAGGGCGCGGTCTACCGTCTGGCCACCGAGCCCGCCGAGATCGAGCGGGACGTCGCGTCGTTCATCGCCCTCCACCACGCGCGCTGGGCGGCGCGGGGCGGCTCGGCCGTCGTCGACGAGGGGATCGAGCGCATGCTCCACGACGCCGTGCGAGAGCTCGCGCCGTCGGGGAGGATCCGGCTGCGGTCGGTCGACGTCGACGGTCGAACGATCGCCTGCGAGCTGTTCGTCGCGGCAGGAGGCCTGGTCTCTTCGTGGCTCGGCGGCTTCGACGACGCCTGGGCGGCGCTCGAGCCGTCGAAGCAGCTGATCCTGAAGGAGATCGAGCATGCGTTCGAGCTCGGCGAGACCGCCATCGACCTCGGCGCCGGCGAGCAGGACTTCAAGGACCGCTTCACCGACGAGCGGGAGCTGCTCGAGTGGACGGTGCTCGTCCCCCGTGGCAGTGGGTACGGCGCGACGCGGCTGCGCGTGCTGCGGGGCGATCTGCGGCGTGCCGCGGCGCAGCGCCTGGGCCCGAGATCCAAGCAAGCGTTGAAGCGACTCCTACGGGTGCCGGGCGCGTGACGGAGGGCGCCGGCGCGCGGCGGATCGCGGCCAACACGCTGTACCGCGCGGCCGGGGATCTCGGCTCGAAGGTCGCCACGATCGCGCTCTTCGTCGTCATGGCGCGGAAGCTCGGGGACGCGCAGTTCGGCGTCTTCACGTTCGCGCTCTCGCTGGTGACGCTCGTGACCGTGCTCGCCGACTTCGGCCAGAACACCGTCCTCGTCCGGGAGGTCGCCCGCGACCGCGCTCAGGTGCATCGCTACTTCGTCAACAACCTCGCGCTGCAACTCGTGCTCGCTGTCCCCGCGCTCGCGCTCGCCGTGGCGATCGTCGTCGTCGGCGGGAAGGACGCCCAGACGCGTGCGGTTGTCGCGCTGCTCGGGGTCGCGGTCGTCGCCGAGCTGCTCCGAGGGACGTGCTTCGCCGTCTTCGAGGCCCACGAGAGCTTCGTCTACATCCCGATCGTCTTGATCACGCAGCGTCTCGTCGGGAACGCGATCGCGGTCGCTGCGCTCTTGTCCGGCGCCGGAGTCGTCACGGTCGCCGCGATCTATCTCGGCGGGGCCGTCCTCGCGTTCCTGATCGCGCTCGGACTGATGCTCCGGTACGTGGTTCGTCCCAGCCTGCGCATCGAGCCGCGGATCTGGGCCGCGCTCATGCGAATGGCGATTCCGCTCGGCCTCGCAGGCGTCTTCGGCACCGTCCTGTTCCGCGTCGACACCGCCATGCTCGCCGTCTACGAGCCGAAGGCCGTCGTCGGAAACTACGGCGCGGCCTACCGGGTCTTCGAGGCGACCCTCTTCCTCGGCTGGGCCTCCGGCGCGGCGTTCTACCCGGTCTACTCGCGGCTCGACCACGCGGCGCTCTCCCGGGTCTTCGAGCGCTCGATCAAGCTGGTCGCCGCGATCTCGTTCCCCGTCGGGGTCGCCTCGTCGGTGCTCGCCCGCCCCGCGATCCATCTCTTCTACGGGTCGGGCTACGACCAGGCCGTCGGCGCACTGCGCCTGCTCGGTCCGGCGATCGGGTTCTACGGCGTCGCCTACCTGTCCGGCCTTCTGCTTGCGAGCCAGCATCGACAGCGGATCCTGACCGTGATCATGGGGGTCGCGGCGATCGAGAACATCCTCGGGAATCTCGTGCTCATCCCTGCCTTCTCCCTCAACGGCGCCGCCGGCGGCACGTCGATCTCGCAGGTGCTCGTCGCCGCTCCCCTGCTCATCGCCTGTTCGAGCGCGGTGGGCGGGGTCCACTGGACGCGCATGCTCGTAGGCCCGGCGATCGCGAGCGCGGTCGCGGCGGGGGTGATGGTCGCCTTGGTCGGCGTGCCGCTCCTCTCGCTGTTCGTCGGTGCGCTCGCGTACTTGCTCGTGCTCGTGGCCTTCGAGCGGCTGTTCTTCCCGGACGACCTGCGCGGGATGATGGAACTCGTGCGCCGTCCACCGGACGTGCCGGTGCCGCACGAGTTTGCCCCTACCTCGCACCCCGACCTGTGAAGACCCTCGGCGACCTGCGCGTGCGGGCGGAAGTCGTACGGGCGCTCGGGCCGCGCGTCGCGTGGCGCTTCCGCAGCCTCAATGCCGAAGCCGAGCGGCTTCGCGGCGCGCGCGAGCCCATCTACCGCCGGTTGTGGGACGAGGCGGCGAGTGAGGTCGGCGCGACCGTTCGGGATCTCGGCAGCGGGTTCCTCGAGCTGCGCCTGGAAGGCCGGGCCACACGGGTGCGGCAAGAGCTCGTCGACATCGACAGCCAGGCTGCGATCACGCTCTCCTTCGACAAGACGCTCGTCCACCGGCTGTTGACCGCCGAAGGCCTGTCGGTGCCCGAGCACGTCGAGGCAGGCGATGCCGACGCGCTCCTACGCGAGGGCGCCGTGGTGGTCAAGCCGGCGGACGGGACGGGAATCGGCGCCGGCGTGACGGGGAGCGTGCGGACGGCCGGACAGCTTGCCGTCGCCCGGGCCGCCGCCCGGCGGTACGGCCCGCGCGTCCTGGTCGAGCGCGCGGTCCCGGGCGAGGTCTATCGCTTCCTCTTGCTCGACGGGCAGCTGCTCGACGTCGTGCGCCGCGGCCGGCCTGCCGTCACCGGAGACGGGCGCTCGACGATCGTCGAGCTGGTCGCCCAGGAGAATCGGCGGCGGCTCGAGGCGGCCGGGGAGGACGGGCTGTCGCTCGTCCGACCCGATCTCGACTTCGTCTACACGCTGCAGGCCGCGGGCCGGTCGCCACGCTCCGTCCCCGCCGACGGGGAACGTGTCGCCGTCAAGACCGTCACGAACCAGAACCGGGCCGGCGAGAACGCGACCGTTCGGGACACCTCTCCGGAGCTCGCGGCGGAGGCCGCGGCCGCTGCCCGCGTCGTCGGGCTCCGTCTGGCGGGAGTCGACGTGATCGCCCCCACGCTCGACCGGTCCCTCGCTGAGAGCGGCGGCGTCGTGCTCGAGGTCAACTGCACGCCGGGCCTGCACCATCACTACCTCGTCGCCGACCGGGAGGGCGCGACCCGCGTCGCGGTGCCGATCCTCCGGGCGCTGGTCGGATGAGCTCAGGCGTCGCGCAGCGCGAACAGGACCGGCCGCGGGCTCAGGTCGGCGCGGAGGAGGCCGAAGCCGCGGAGGTGGATGTCGCGCTCGGCCGGGCGCGTGCGCTCGTCGTACCAGAAGACCTGCGTTACATAGGGATACGTCGCGCGCACCAGCCGGATCAGCCTGGCGGCGTAGTCCGCCTGCTGGGCCTCCGTGACCCCGAGCCGGTACGACGGCGTCCCGGGCGCGTTGGCGTGGGCCGACCAGCCGGTCTCCGTGAACCAGATCGGCTTCGCCCCGTCCCCGTTTGCCACCATCAGCGCACGGACGGCGTCGACGTGGGTCACCCACCACCGGTTCCCGTCGTCCGAACGCTCCGGCGGCGCGTCGGCGACCCCCTGGTACGGGTGCGTGGCGACGACGTCGAAGGCTGCGCGCGCGCCGGCGGCGTAGACCCGCCCGATGAACTTGTCGTCGTTGCCCGAGGTGCCGCCGAGGACGACGAGCGCCTGC
>DHWI01000173.1:4697-9420 GCA_002413095.1 Thermoleophilia bacterium UBA5186 | reverse complement strand
GCCGCCGTTCGCCCACTTGGGCGTCCAGCCGAGCGTGACGAGGACGCGCAGCCCTCGCTGCTTCGCGAGTGCGACGCAGCGCTCGAACCGATTCCCGTAGCGCACGGAGAACTTCGCGCGGCGAGGCTCCAGGCCGCGCCAGCTGACGTCGATGCGCACCCAGCTCAACCCGGCGCCCACGAGACGATCGACGACCTTGGCGCGCGTGCCGTCCGTGTAGTAGTCCCAATTGCAGTGGAACTGCACGCCGATTGCCGGAACGGGCTCCCGCGCGGCGGCGGAGCCTCCCAGCAGGAGGGTCGCCGACACGAGCAGCGCGATGCGCGCGATCATTCGGACATCTCTAGCGCAAGCCGGCCGTCCTCGACGTGATCGACCTCCATTCCCACATTCTCCCCGGCCTCGACGACGGGGCCCGCTCCTTGCAGGACTCGCGCGAGATCGCATTGCGCGCGGCCGCGGAAGGCGTGACCGCGATCGCGGCGACTCCGCACGTACGTGCCGACTACCCGACCCGTGCGAGCCAGATGGAGTTCGGCGTCGCGGAGCTGCGGCGCCATCTTGCGGCCGAGCGGATCGCCGTCGAGGTACTGCACGGCGCCGAGATCGACCTCTCGATGCTGTGGGAGATCCCGCCCGACGATCTGGCGCGGCTCAGCATCGCCCAGTCGGGCAAATACGTCCTGGTCGAGTTTCCCTATCGCGGCTGGCCCCAGAGCCTGCCGGCCGCGCTGACCCACCTGCGCCGGCTGGGGATGACGGCGATGCTCGCTCATCCGGAGCGGAATCCGGAAGTCCAGGATCGGCCGGACCGCCTCGAGGCGGTGGTCGGGGACGGAGCGCTCGTGCAGATCACTTCGGCGTCGCTGGACGGCCGGCTCGGCCAGGCCGCCAGCACGGCGGCCGAGCATCTGCTCGAGCTCGGGCTGGTGCACGTCCTGGCGAGCGACGTGCACGGTCCACACGTACGCGACGGCGGCTTCGCCGAGGCGCTGAGACACATCGCCGACAACGCGCTCCGGCGCTACCTGACCGTGGACGCGCCCGCGGCGATCGTCGCCGGCGAGCCGCTCCCGCCCAAACCCTCCTAGCTCTCGACCGGCTGCTCGTCGAGCGCGAGCACGCGCCGCTTGTCCTCGATCACGTCCCGGAGGATCTCGTCCAGGCCGAACTTCGGCTCCCAGCCGATCGCGCCCTTGATCTTCTCGAGCGCGGGAACACGATGCAGCATGTCGTCGATCCCGAGGCCGTAGACCTCTTTGTACGGGATGTAGACGAGCTCGGAGCTCGACTCGGTGAGCTCGAGCACGCGGAGGGCGAGCTCGCCGACCGAGATCCAGTTCCGCGAGCCGACGTTGAAGATCTCGCCTGCAGTCGACGACGCCTCCATCAAGGTCTTCAGGGCGACGATCGTGTCCTGGACGTGACAGAACGTGCGCGTCTGCTTGCCGTCGCCGTGGATCTCGAGCGGCGCGCCGGAGACAGCCGCCTGCACGAACCGCGCGACCACCATCCCGTACTGGCCGCTCTGCCTCGGCCCGACCGTGTTGAAGAGGCGGGCGATCACGAAGTCGAGGCCGCGCTCCTGGCGGTACGCGAGCGCGAGGTACTCGTCCATCGCCTTCGAGTCCGCGTAGAGCCAGCGCTTCTGCGTGGTCGGCCCGTAGACCCTGCGGGAGTCCTCGCGCAGCGGCTCGGGCGTCCGGTGGTCGCCGTAGATCTCCGACGTCGACGCGACGAGAACCCGCTTGCCGAACCGAGCGCAGTGGTCGAGCACGTTCTCCGTCCCGTCGAGGTTGGTGACGATCGTGTGGACCGGTTGCTCGACGATCAGCCGGGGACCGACCGCGGCGGCGAGGTGATAGACCACGTCAACCTTGTTCACCAGCTCGTTCACGACCGTGTGCGAGAGCACCGAATCGACGACGAGGTGGAACTCGGCGCGGTCCTTCAGGTCCGCGACGTTGTCCATGGACCCCGTCGAGAGGTCGTCGAGCGCGTAGACCTCCCAGCCGTCGTCCAGCAGGAGCTCGGAGAGGTGCGAGCCGATGAAGCCGGCGCCGCCGGTGATCAAGGCCTTCGGACTCATCGTCGCAAGGCTAGCGCGGTCGGCGGAGGAGGCCCAGGTACAGCTTCGCGTTCCGCGGGTCGAGCCGGGCTGCGGTGCGGAGCTCGCGCGCCGCGTCGGCCCTGCGGCCGGCGTTGAGATAGGCGACCCCCAGCTGGTAGTGGAGATCGAACCGCTTCGGCTCCATCCTGACGGCGTGCGCGATCGCCTTGACCCGCTTGGCCGGGTCTCGCTCGACCCGGCCCTGCATCACGTACGGATCCGGCGAAAGCGGGTCGAGACGCTCCGCCAGGCGGAGGTCTCGGCCCGCGGCGGACGGGGCGAAGAAGGCCTGCCGGACGAGGTTTCCCGAGAGCCAGACCGGTGCGAATCCGAGCACCGCCACCGCGGCCACCACGCCCGCCGCCACGAGCGAGCGCCGGCGCGGCCCCGGGATTCGGTCGCCGCGGGCAGCGCCGATCCCGAGCAGCACGAAGAACGGGATCGCGGCGGCCGGGACGTTCCAGTTCCAGTCGACGGCCGTGTGGGCCAGCCAGTACGCGCCACCGGCAAACGCCGCGGCGGAGATCGGGCGATCCCGCTGGCGCACGCACATGACGAGGAGCGTTCCGATCCCCAGGACGAGCAGCGCGAGGCCGACGAGGCCGTCCTCGAGCAGCGTGTCGAGCTCGAGGGAGTGCCCCCGGATCGGCATCTCGTCGCTCCCGCGATGCTGCACGTACACCGTCCAGAAGCTGCGCGCTCCGGACCCGGCGATCGGATGGTTGGGGAACTGATGCAGCGACACGCGCCAGAAATCCAGCCGGTTCGAGCCGAGGCTGGAGAAATGGCTCGATCCGGAGTGGCGGCCGGGCGGCGCCTTGAGCGACTCCCAGCGAGCGTGGACGAAGGCGGAGGGGGAGTCGACGCGCGACAGGAACGCGAAGGTGCCGGCGGCGAAGGCGGCGGCCAACGCCGCGACGACGAGGATCCCGGCGATTCTTCGTGAACGGGCCCCGAGCTCGACCCGGCGGTCGGCCAGGGCGTAGACGAGTGCGATCGCCGCACTCACGGCGGTCAGCCACAGAAGCGCGCTGCCCGCGCCACGGACCGCGTCCAGGTAGTCCGATTGGGCGGCCCGGTACGGCTCGGTGAGGCGGTGGAAGCCGACGGCAGCCGTCCCGCCCGCGATCAGCGTCGGCAGGACGAGCCGCAGGCGCTCCCGGCTGACCGCGAACATCGCGACGGCTGAGACGAGCAAGCCGAGCCCGCCGCCCTTGCTCTGCGTGAGCAGCCAGCCGGAGAGGAGGGCCGTTCCCGCGCCGCAGGCGAGCGCGCGGACGACGCTGGGGAGCGTTCGGCGCGCGGCGAGCGCGATCGCCGGCCAGAACGCGACCAGGAACATCGCCGCCTGGGCGTTCGGATACGAGATCGGAAACGCAAGGCGCGCGTCGCTGAAGAGGTCTGACGGGTTCTGGGTCAGCGCCAGCTTGATCGCGACCGCGACCGCCAGCGAGGCCATCCCGAACACGAGCACCGCCGCCGCGAGCAGTCGCTCCAGCGTACGGCGGAGGACCAGCAGCGGGACGGCGACGGCGAAGACGTAGAACGCCGTCAGAAACCCGTCGTCGCGCGCGAGCGCGGGCAGCGGCGACCACGCGGCCGAGAGCGCCTCCCAGACAGCGAGGGCCGCCAGCGCTCCGAGTGCGATCACATCCGCGCGGGAAGGTCGCACCGCCGCGCCCGCGGCGAGGATCGTCGCCAGGACCAACGCGGCCAGGACCGCGTATCCAAGCCAGTCCGCCGACAGCGTGCTGCCGTAGTGGGACCAGGCCTGGAACCAGGCGGCGCCGATTATGGCGGTGACGGCGCACGTGCGTATGATCCCGTCGAACAGCGATGCGCGAATCTGCGGTTCGCGAGGCGTATCCAAATGCGTCACGGGGGCGTTGTAGGCAACGTGCGGAGCACTACGAGAAAGCTAGGCGAAAGGAGCAAGGAGATGCGTCGGGGACGGGTTTACATTGGGGCGGTTGCGGTGGTGGCCATCGCGCTCGTCTGGATCCCGGGCGGGGTCGCCGGTAGTTCAGGCGGTTCGCCCGCGGTCATTGCACGAGATCTTTCGGACGGGGTGCTGAACGGAACGTACTCGCATGCGCAGTTGCAGCGGTACTTCCGGGATGCCACGCAGCAGGGCTATCCGACGGTCACCACCACCGGCGACAACGCCGGCGGCGCGGTCGCTGGCACGAACAAGGAAAGCGGAGGGCAGCAGCCGATCGCAGTCATTCCGGCTACCAAGGCGAAGGGCACTCTTCCCTTCACTGGAGCGCAGCTCGGACTGTTCGCGATCGTGGGCATCGCCCTCGTCGCAATGGGCTTCCTGCTCCGGACCACGGCGCGGCAGAAGTCGTCGCAGCCGCGCAGCTAAGTACGCGCCGCGCTTTCTCGCAGATCGGCTCCGGGGCTCCACAGAGCTCCGGAGCCGCTTCGCCTAGTAGTTGCTACCTACCGGCGCGGGCACACCTTCGAGGGCCGGCGCCTCGCGCGTCTCGGGGCGGCGGGTCAGGAGATACGCGCCGCAGAGGATCGTGACGACCGTCATCACAGCGATCAGCACGCGGTAGTCGAGCACCGTCACGAGCGCCGCGCCGATTCCGATGGAGGCCGTCTGCG
>DHWI01000173.1:3280-4608 GCA_002413095.1 Thermoleophilia bacterium UBA5186 | reverse complement strand
GCTCGCGCAGGAAGCGGCTCGAGGCCGGAGTCGGCGGCAGCTCCTCCACCCGGAGTCCCGCCAGGCAGAGAGCGGACACCGCGAAGGTGGCCGCGTCGATGATCGCGACGGCGCCGCCGCCGACAGCTACGAAGAGTCCCGCCCCGGCGAGCGGGGCGACCAGGCGCATGCCCTGCCGGATCGTCGTGAACGCG
This sequence comes from Thermoleophilia bacterium UBA5186, assembly GCA_002413095.1. Taxonomy (GTDB): domain Bacteria; phylum Actinomycetota; class Thermoleophilia; order Gaiellales; family Gaiellaceae; genus UBA5186. The sequence continues at coordinate 4,414 of DHWI01000173.1, read as the reverse complement.
GCGTTCCCGTCGCCGAGCAACTCCTCGGGCACGAGCACGGTCAACAGGGCCGAGAGCCCAGAACCGAAGACGAGGCCCATCGCGCCGTAGCACCATTCCGGCCGCTGCGTTCGAGCCGGTGATCTGCTTCACCCAGATCGCGAGCGTGAAGAGGAGCGCCGAGGTTCCGAACATGGAGAGGCTCTCGCCCGCGAGGAGCAGGCGCGCATCCCGGATTGCGAAGAGCCGTCTCACGCCTACGCGCGGACGAGCCGGATGTCCCCGCTGACCGTGCGGGCGCGGACCTCGACGAGGGGGCCCTCTCCGCTCGGCGCCTCTCCGGCGAGGTCGAGCTCGGAGCTCGTGTCGCCGCTGACGCTGTTGGCGTCGATCCAGACCTTCGAGCCGCGGCGGATTCCGATCTGGACGTCGCCGGAAACGGCGTTCGCCGACACTTCGCCCTCGGCGACCGACTCGAGCTGCTGGTCGCCCGACACCGTGCGCGCGTTGATCCCGTGCTCGGCCTCGCGAACGTGGAGGTCGCCCGAGGCGGTCATGGCCGTCACGGGGCCGCCTGCGCGACCGATCTGGATGGCGCCGGAGGCCGTGTGGACGCTCGACTCGCCCTCCACGCTCTCGACCCGCACGTCCCCGCTCGCGGACTTGACGCGCAGGCTTCCGTTGACGGTGTCGACGTCGAGGTCGCCGGACGCACTATTCGCCTCGACGTCGCGGAAGCCGCCACGGGCTTCGAGATCCGCCGATGTGGTGCGCAGGTCGAGATCGGCCTCCGACGGGCACTCGATCCGGAGCTCGAACTTGGGCGAGCTGAACTTGATGAACCCGCGCTGCTGCGGGACGTCGACGACGACCTCGAAGCGCTCGCCACGGGGCCGGCCCTCGATCCGGACACGGGGCATGACCTCCCGAGCCGCGTCGTTCAGCGCCTCGAGCTCGACGCGGGTCTCAGAGGTCTCGGTCGCTCGCACGAGGATCTGCCCGCCCGGGATCCGGAGGGAGAGCGTGACCGGATCCGTGGTTTGGAAGGTCTCGCTGCGGGTGTCTTCGGCAACGCCCATCACGCAGCCGCCGCGCGGGAGGAGGAGAGGCTCGAGGCGATCGCCTTCTCGAGCCAGGAGTCGGGCGAAACACCCT
>DHWI01000173.1:260-3216 GCA_002413095.1 Thermoleophilia bacterium UBA5186 | reverse complement strand
ACGTGCTCGGCCGACGTGGCCGGGTCGGGAAGGTCGACGTAACCGAACTGGTAACGGTGAAGCATCAGAAGCTCCTTTTCGATGGTCCGCTCGCAGCGCGAGGCCACGTGAGCGGAGGGCGGCTTTGCCGCCCGTAGCGGTGCGCGACGCCCGTTCATCGGGAAAGTCGCATGCGCGGAGCGCGAGACTTTCACGATTTTCCGTAGCCAGTGAGGCGCTTGCCGCCGTGGCGGCGCCTCTGCTCGGCGTTGCGGGCGATGGTTTGGACGAGCCAGGTGTTCGCGGACAAGCCCTCGAGCGCCGCGGCGGCCTCGACGATTCCCTTCAGGCCTTCCGGGAGGCGCAGCGTGATGCGGGCGGTCATGTCCTCGGCCGAGAGCGGCGGGCCCGTCGGGGCCTCCTCCTCGACGTACGTGAGCTCGAGGTCCCCTGCCGCGAAGCGAACCTCCACGCGCCCGTTCGGGAGCTGGCCCGTGATCTCGGCCGCAGCCTCCGTCAGGACGTCCTGGAGCCGCAACCGCAGCGAGGGCTCGAGCGCCTGCGAGATCCGTTCCGCCGCCTGGCTCGACGCGTCGTCCCCGAGCGCGGCGACCGCGGCCAGGTCGTGCTGGAGGGCCTCGATGTGCGATGTGAGCTGCATGGGCGGCACTATGACATCACAGCGATGTCATGTCAAGTCGTCGCGACATCAATGTGACCGGCCTCGTCATCAGCCCGCGGTCCAACTATGGTCAGGGCAGGCGTGGCGCTTCGCGGCGACTGCGTCGGAGGTGACTTTGAACGGGGGAGTACCTAAATCGGCGCCTCCAGCGTTAAACGGAGCGACGGAGAAGGACGGAGGGAGACACGGATGCGGCGGGGACGAATCGGCGTCGGGCTGGCCACCCTCGGGGCGCTAGTGGCGTTTGCACCAGGCGCGTTTGCGGCGAGTCCGCGCACGATCTACCAGGACTATGCGGACAACGGGAAGCTCGACGGGAGCTACTCGACCGCGGACCTGCAGCGCGCGTTGAAGGACGCCGTCGCGCAGGGCTACGGTGCGCCGAGCTCGGGCGGCACGGCGGGGCAGGGCGCGGGCGGCATTCGGCCCCAGGGTCTCCAGGCGGCGCTGCCGCCGACGCGCGCGAGAGGCGCAGCGGGCACGTTGCCCTTCACCGGCACGGATCTGACCCTGATGACGCTCGGCGGCGGCGGCCTGCTGCTTCTCGGCGGCGGCCTGCGTCGTGCGGCGGGATCCGCCTGAGCGGCGTGTGAGGGCGGCCGGGAACGATGGACACGGCGCTCCAAGCTCCACCTGAAGTAGCAGGCGGCGACGCCGTCGCGCTGGCGGTCGTCCCCGAGACGACGGCAGCTCCGCGGGCGTGGCCACGGCTCGGCAAGTCCACCACCTGGGCGCTCGGCTGCCTGGCCGTCGACACGGGGATGCTCGTCCTCGCTGCGCTCGCCACTGCTTTCGGCAGCCTCGCGGCATCCGTTCCCACGCCTCCGACCGTCTGGACGATCGGCTTCGGGGCCCTCGCGATCGCGTTCATGCGCGTGCGGGGTCTCTACGAGCTGCGTCTGCACCTCCCGATCCTCGACGACGTCCGGCGCGTCGCGATGTCGATCACGCTCGCGGCGATGATCGTCGTCTCGGTACGGCTCTTGCTCTCTGCGAGCCCGAACCTCGCTGCCGAGACGATCCGGCCGTGGGGATTCGCGCTCGTGTACGTCGCCGCCGGCCGAGTGGCGCTGTACTGGTCGCAGACCAAGGCGCGGCGTGACGGCGAGTCCCTGCGTCCGGCGCTCATCGTCGGGGCGGGCCGTGTCGGCGCGCTCACCGCGAAGCGGCTCCTCGACCATCCCGAGCTCGGTCTTCGCCCGGTCGCGTTCCTCGACAAGGAACCCCTCGTCGACACGAACGCGGAGCTCGGCCTGCCGGTCGCCGGCGCGAGCTGGGACCTGGAGAGCGTGCTCGAGCAGTACGACGTCGAGCAGGTGATCGTCACGTTCTCGACCGCGCCGGACTCGGTTCTCCTCGCGCTCGTCCGCCGCTGCGAGGAGCTGCGGCTGGCCGTCTCGATCGTCCCACGCCTCTACGAGCGCGTCCCCGAGCGCCTTTCGGTCGAGCACCTCGGCGGCCTGCCGCTCATCACCGCCCATCCGGCGGATCCGCACGGGACGCAGTACGCGATCAAGTATGCGATCGACAAGCTAGTTGCCGCGACGCTGCTGTTGCTCGTGTCGCCGATCCTCCTCGTCGTCGGCGCGGCGGTCTGGCTCGACATGGGCCGGCCGATCTTCTTCCGCCAGCGGCGGGTGGGGGCGGACGGCAAGGTCTTCCACTGCCTGAAGTTCCGCTCGATGAAGCTGGGCACGGAGACGCCCGCCACCGGTTTCGTGCTCCCCGACGGCGCGGCACCTGGCGGGGTCGAGGGCGAGGACCGGCGAACCGTGTTCGGCGCGCTCCTCCGTCGCTCGTCGCTCGACGAGCTGCCGCAGCTCATCAACGTCCTCAAGGGCGAGATGAGCATCGTGGGCCCGCGCCCCGAGCGGCCCGAGTACGTCTCCCAGTTCGAGCGGAGCATCTATCGCTACGGCGACCGCCATCGCGTGCGGTCGGGCATCACGGGCTGGGCCCAGGTGCACGGGCTGCGCGGCAAGACGTCGGTCTCGGACCGGGCCGAATGGGACAACTACTACGTCGAGAACTTCTCGCTCTGGCTCGACCTGAAGATCCTGCTCATGACGTTCGCTGCGGTCATCACCGCGTTCCGCGACGTCGAGTAACGCGCTCTGAGCCCTCCGACGCACGGGTAAAGATGCTGTGAAGGGCCCTCGCCGAGGGTCCGAGGCCTTGGGTACGATGGCCGAGCAGCCGATAGAGGGGACTTAGTGTTCGAGCGATTTACAGAGCGTGCCCGTCAAGTGGTCGTCCTCGCCCAGGACGAAGCACGCGCGCTCAAGCACAACTACA
>DHWI01000173.1:0-182 GCA_002413095.1 Thermoleophilia bacterium UBA5186 | reverse complement strand
CGAGCACATCCTGCTCGGCCTCCTGCGCGAAGAGGAAGGCCTCGCGGCGCGGGTGCTCGAGTCGCTCGACATCACGGTCGAAGAGGTTCGTGCCCAGGTCGCGCGCATCGTCGGTCAGGGCGACGAGGTCACGACCGGCCAGATTCCGTTCACGCCGCGTGCGAAGAAGGTGCTGGAGCTCG
>DHWI01000032.1 GCA_002413095.1 Thermoleophilia bacterium UBA5186 | reverse complement strand
CGGCTCTGCTAAGCTCGCGCTGGATGGAGCCCGCGCCTCGTTCGACCTTTGAGCCCGCCGGCGCGGGCGGACTCCTGATCGGCGTGACCGCTGCTGTGATCGTCGTCGGCGGCCTGATCGGCTGGGTGGCCGGGTCGCTCGGGATCGGTTGCCTGGTGGGCGCGGTGGTGGGGATTCCCGTGGGGGTCTTCGCGGTCTACCGGCGCTACCGGGGAGCGTTCTCGTGAGCGGCGGCCCCTTCGCAACGCCGCGTCCCGTCCCCGGTCGGCTGCTGCCCGCACTGGGTGGTGCGCTCGTCTGTGCGCTCGCGCTGCCCGTGTTTCTCCTCGGAGGTTGGAGTATCGTCGGATGGGCGCTCGGGTCGACGCTCTGGGTCGGCATCCTGGCGCTCGATCTCCTGCTGGCGCGGGCCCGCGCGTCCGCCGGTAATCTCGCCGCCTCAGGCGTGCTGGCTTTCGGACTCTTCTTCAAGGCGATCGCGGTCCTCGTCGTGCTCTTCGCCGCAGCGGCGAGGGATTCGCACGTCGCGCTCGCGACCGTCCTCGTCTTCGGCCTCGCGTACACGCTCGACCGCGGCCTGCAGCTCGCGACCTACTTCGGGGCCGCGCGATGAGGCGGCTGCTGCTCCTGCTCGGGACGCTCGCGCTCGTCCTCCCGGCCAACGCCTTTGCCCGCGGTGAGTTCGATCCCGCTAAGGAGTTCGAGCAACATGAGTGGATCCCAATCCACCTCGGGCCGCTTAACCTTTCGATCACGAAGGCTGTCGTCTACCTCCTGCTCGGCGCGCTGCTGACCATCCTCCTCGGGCTCTTCCTCATGCGCGGCAAGACGCTGAACCGCCGGGGCACCACTGGGGAGATGATCTACGACATCGCACAGAGGCAGGTTGCCGAGCAAGGTCTGCCCTCTAAGGCCATCGGCCGCTGGTTCCCGTACGTGGCGACGCTGATGCTCTTCATCTGGGTCGTGAACATGCTCGGCTTCATCCCGCTGCCGATCACCGGCGAGACGTGGCACGGCATTCCGGTCTGGGGCATCTACGCCGCGACCTCGTCGATCTCCGTCACGCTTGCGCTCGCTTTGCTGACCTTCGTCTTCACGCACGTGGAGGGCGTGCGGGCGAACGGTCCCGTCCGCTATTTCAAGAGCTGGATCCCGGAGGTCCCGAAGGCGATCCTGCCGCTGATCGTCCCCCTGGAGATCCTCGGCCAGTTCATGCGCCTCATCTCGCTGAGCGTCCGCCTCTTCGCGAACATGCTCGCCGGGCACATGCTGATCCTCGTCTTCATCGGCCTGATCTTCGTCCTCCAGAGCCTGGCTCTGATACCCGTCGTCCTGTTCGCGTCGGTGTTCTATGTCTTCGAGGTCACGATCGTCGTGTCGATCCAGGCCTTCATCTTCGCTCTCCTGTCCGCCATCTATATCGGCTCCGCAATCGAGCCGGAACATTAGGAGGAAACCGGATGATCCACTCGTTCATCCTCGCCGCAGCCGCAGGCGACAACGTGAAGGCCGGCAAGGCCATCGCGCTCGCTCTCGGAATTGGACTCGGCTCGCTCGGCGCCGGCATCGGCATCGGCAACATCTTCGGCTCGATGATCCAGGCGGTTGCGCGACAGCCCGAGCTGCGCGGAGAGCTGCAGGGAATCCAGTGGCTCGGGTTCGCGCTCACCGAGGCGGTTGTGTTCTACGGCCTCATCGGCGGCCTGCTGGCCTACGTGCTGATCTCGTAGATGCTCGTCGCAGCCAACGCTCTGATCCAGGTCACTCCGGGTCTGATGATCTGGACGATTGTCGCATTCGGAATCACCGTCTTCGTGCTCAAGCGCTATGCCTTCGGCCCGATCCAGAAGACGATCGACGAGCGGCGCGAGCGGATCAGGCAGTCGATCGAGGAGGCCGAGCACGCCCGTGAGGAGGCGCGCCGCCTGCTCGAGGAGCACAAGGCGCTGATGGGCCAGGCCCGCGGCGAGGCAGAGTCGATCCTCGCGGAGGCTCGGCGCGTCGGCGACGCGCAGCGCGAGCGCATGCGCGAGGAGGTCGAGGCCGACCGGCAGCGACGCCTCGAGGAGACCCGCCGCCAGATCGAGGGCGAGACGGCCCGCGCGTTGACCCAGATCCGCGCCGAGGTCGCCGAGTTGACGCTCGAGGCCACCGCGAAGGTCACGGGCAAGGTGCTCGACGACGAGGACCACCGGCGGCTCATCACCGACGCAATCTCGGGACTCGACTTCTCCGTTCTGGAGCCGGAGCCGGCCGAGAAGTAAATGGCCGTCGCGTACCGCATCTACGCCCGCGCCCTCTTCGACGCGGCGCAGAATCACGACCGCCTCGCGCGTGTGCGCGAGGACCTGGCCGACTTCGTCGCGGCGGTCGAGCAAGTGCCGGAGCTGCGCGCGCTGTTGCGCGATCCCGTGCTGGACCCGAAGGAGAAGGCGGCGGCGCTCGACTCGATCCTCGGCGGCGTCGACGAGCTCGTCCGCAACTTCCTGCTGCTGGTCGCCGAGAAGAACCGCACCGCGCAGATCGAGGAGATCGCCCGCGAGTTCGACCGTCTCGTCGCGGCCGAAGAGCGCCGGCTCGAGGTCGAGCTGACGACCGCGTTCGAGCTCTCCGACAAGGAGGCGAAGTCGATCGTCGCCCAGATCGAGAAGGCGTCCGGCCGCCAGGTCGACGCGACGCGCTCGGTCGATCCCGACCTGATCGGCGGCCTGATCCTGCAGGC
>DHWI01000056.1:13264-13584 GCA_002413095.1 Thermoleophilia bacterium UBA5186 | reverse complement strand
ATCGAGAGCGCCGCCGACGTCGAGCGCCTCGTCGTGCGGGATCCCGAGGAGGCGACGCCGACGATCCTCGAGGCCGTGCGGCTCGTGCGCTCCGAGTTGCGCGACGATCAGGCCGTGATCGGCTTCTGCGGCGGCCCGTTCACGGTCGCGGGCTATCTCATCGAGGGGAAGCCGAGTCGCGAGTTCCTGAAGGTCAAGGCGATGATGTACGGCGCGCCCGAGGTCTGGCACGCGCTGATGGAGAAGCTGACCGAGCAGTTCTCGCGCTACGTCGGTGCGAAAGCCCAGGCCGGCGCCGACGCGATCCAGCTCTTCGACTC
>DHWI01000056.1:12297-13153 GCA_002413095.1 Thermoleophilia bacterium UBA5186 | reverse complement strand
ACCATCCACTTCGGCACCGGGACGGCCACGCTGCTGGAGGACATGGCCGCGGCGGGCGGAGACGTGATCGGCCTCGACTGGCGGATCCCGCTCGACCGCGGCTGGGAGACCGTCGGCGAAGAGCACGGCGTGCAGGGCAACCTCGATCCGGCGCTCCTGCTCGGCCCGTGGGAGCGCGTGGAGGCGGGAGCGCGCGACGTGCTCGCCCGGGCCGACGGGCGCCCGGGCCACATCTTCAATCTCGGCCACGGCGTGCTACCGGGAACGGATCCCGGCGCGCTCGGTCGGCTGGTCGAGCTCGTCCACGAGGCGACGGTCGAGGCGCGCGTATGAGTGAGGCGGTCGTCCTGATGGCGTACGGCTCACCGGACCGGATCGCTGACGTGCCCGCCTACTACGTGGACATCCGCGGCGGGCGGCCGATCAAGCCCGAGCAGCTCGAGGACCTCGTCGACCGCTACCGCCGGCTCGGGATCGAGGACTCGAACCCGCTCAACGAGATCACCGAGGCCACGCGCGCGGCGCTCGAGGCGGAGCTCGGGATCCCGGTCTACACCGGGATGAAGCACTGGACGCCCCGGATCGCCGAAGCCGCCGATCGCGCCGCCGGGGCGGACACCGTCGTCGGGCTCGTGCTCGCCCCGCATTACTCACGCCTTTCGATCGCTGGGTACCGAGAGCAGCTGGAGAGCGCACTCGCGGGCCGCGCCGAGCTCGCCTTCGTCGAGAGCTGGCACGAAGAGCCGGGCTTCGTCGAGCTGCTCGCCGATCGCATCCGCGGGACCGAGGCGCACGTCGTCTTCACCGCGCACTCGCTCCCGGCGCGCATCCTCGACGAGGGCGACCCGTACAAGGA
>DHWI01000056.1:9904-12257 GCA_002413095.1 Thermoleophilia bacterium UBA5186 | reverse complement strand
CGTGGCTCGGCCCCGACATCCTCGACCACCTCGACGACCTGGACGCGCAAGGCGTCCGCGCTGTGCTCGTCTGCCCTGTCGGCTTCGTCGCCGACCATCTCGAGATCCGCTGGGACCTCGACACCGAGGCGAAGGACAAGGCGCGCGAGCTCGGAATGACCCTGGAGCGGATCGAGATGCCGAACGACGACCCCGCCTTCATCAGCATGCTCGCCGGAATCGTCCGTCGCAGCCTTACGAGGGCTCCGGTTTGAAGCCCGGCGCGATCCAGGTCGAGCATGCGGCACGCCGCTTCCGCGTCTACCCGAAGGAGGGCCGGACGCTGAAGGATCTCGTCCTCGCGCGCGGGCGCGCGCGCAGCACGGACGTCTGGGCGCTCAAGGACGTGTCGTTCGAGGTCGAGCCCGGCAGCGCGATCGGCCTCGTCGGCCGCAACGGCTCCGGGAAAACGACCCTGCTCCGCCTCCTGTCGGACATCGTCAAGCCCACCTCGGGCCACGTCGAGGTCGGGGGCCGGATCGGCACGCTGCTCGAGCTCGGCGCGGGCTTCCATCCCGACTTCACGGGGCGCGAGAACGTCTTCCTGAACGGCTCGATTCTCGGTCTCCCGCGCGCGAAGGTGCGCGAGCATCTCGACGAGATCGTCGCGTTCGCCGGGCTCGAACGGTTCATCGACCTGCCGGTGCGCACGTACTCGTCGGGCATGTACATGCGCCTCGGCTTCGCGATCGCCTCGCACCTCGAAGCGGATGTGCTCCTGCTGGACGAGGTCTTCGCGGTCGGCGACGAGGCGTTCCAGCGGAAGTGCTTCGGCAAGATCTTCGACTTCAAGCAGCGCGGCGGGACGATCGTCTTCGTCTCGCACGACGCCTCGGCTGTCGAGCGCCTCTGCCAGCGCGCGATCCTGCTTCGGCAGGGCGAGGTCGCCTTCGAGGGCGAGACGCACGAGGCGATCGTCGCGTACCACCGGCAGCTCGCCGACGAGCGGAATCCCGAGGAGCGCGAGGCCGGGTTGCGCGAGTGGGGGAGCGGCGAGGCGCGCATCGCGTCGGCGCGGCTGCTCGGGCCAGATGGAGAGGAACGCCAGCAGTTCGCAGCCGGAGACCCGCTTGCGCTGCGGGTCGAGCTCGAGGCCTCGCAGCCGCTTCCGCCGCCTCGTCTCAGCTACGAGCTCCGCGACGAAGCGGGGCTGCTGCTCGCGGGCAGCGGGGCCGACACGGCCGAGCTCGGCTGGGACGACACGGGCTGCATCGTTCGCTTCGACGTCCCCGAGCTGCCGCTCGCCGACGGCCGCTTCCGCCTCCGGCTCGGGCTCGCCGACGAGTCGGGCGAGCACCTGTACCACCAGGTCGACGACGCGCTCACCTTCGTCGTCTACCCGTCGGGCGGCGAGTCTCGCGGCTTGCTGCGGCTCGAGGGCCGCTGGTCGCAGGAGCCCGTCGGCGCAGCGGCGAATACGGGAGGCCGATGAGCTCCCGGACCTGTCCCGACTGGCCGCTCCTGATGGAGCTCGCGCCCGACCTCCAGTTCAAGCACTACACCGTCGGCGAGGCGAAGCTGCCGGCCGAGGCGCTGATGCTGGTCAAGGACATGACCATGAGCGCGCTCGCGATCTGCTGCGACCTCGACCATCACGTCTTCTACGCGAAACACACCGAGCCGAGCGTCGGCGAGGCGCTGCGTTCGACCCATTGGTACGAGCTCGCCGAATGGGCGGCTCGCGGACCGTCAGCGGCGTAGCGGGAGTTCCGCGAGCGAGCGAGTGTTGACGATGTGCGCCGCCGTCGCCCAGCCGCGCCTCGCGGTCGAGACTGAGAGCGCCATGTTCCCGAGCCCGCGCACCGAGTGCGCGTCGGTCGAGCAGCAGATCGGCACCCCGGCCTCGATCGCCTGGCGAACGTAGACGTCCTTCAGGTCGAGGCGGTCGGGCAGGCCGTTCGTCTCGACCGCGACGCCGGTCTCGAGCGCGACCTCGAACGTGCGCTCGAGGTCGAGAGCGTTCTCCGGGCGGTGGTTGATGATCCGGCCCTTCGGGTGGCTGAGGCACGAAACGGCCGGGTGCCGCATCGCCTCCGTCACCTTCCGTGTCAGCTCGTCGCGGGCCTGGCGCTGGCCGGCGTGGAGGCTCAGCTGCACCCAGTCGAGCTCGGCAAGGATGTCGTCGGGCAGGTCGAGGGTGCCGTCGGCGCGGATGTCGCATTCCGTCCCGCGCAGGATGCGAAAGGGCGCTAGCTGCTCGTTCGCCGCCGCGATCTCCTCGGCCTGAAGGCGCAGGTCGTCGGCGTCGAGGCCCGGAACGACGCGTACGTTGGGCGTGTGGTCGCAGATCGCCAGGTACTCGTAGCCGAGGTCC
>DHWI01000056.1:5666-9885 GCA_002413095.1 Thermoleophilia bacterium UBA5186 | reverse complement strand
GGCGGCGACCACCTCTACGGGAACGCCCTCGACGTCGACGCCGATCGCGCGCCGCTCCTCGCGCTCGACGATCGAGACGATCTGCGGCAGCGCGGCGAAACGATCGAGGACGGGCTCCGGATCCGCGGCCGCGACCACGACTGCGTAACGCTCCGACGTGTCGCGCCGCCTGCGCGGATGGCCCGCACTCGTCCCGCCGAGCGCGCTCGCGATCCCGTCGGAGAGGGCGAGCGCGCGGTTGAGGAGGACGCCCCGCCGCGGCCGAGGCTGCTCCGCGCGCGAGAGCCGTTCGAGGATCTTCTGCTCGGTCTGCGGCCCGATGCCCGGCGCCTCTCGCAGCCGTCCGGCCTCCGCGGCGGCGCGGAACTCCTCCGCGGTTCGGACTCCGAGCGCCTGGCCGATCTCGACCGCGCGCTTGGGGCCGAGCCCGAGGAACCGGCCCAGCCCGACGAGCTCGGGGGAGACGCTTGACTCGAGCTCATCCAGCTCGGCGATCTTGCCCGTCTCGACGAGCTCCTTCAGCCGAGCCTCGATCCCGGGGCCGATCCCGCGCAGGTCGCTCACGCGCCCCGCGGCAACGAGCTCCGCGATCGGCACCTCGGTCGTGCGCACGAGCTCGGCCGCGCGCCGGTACGCGCGCGACGTGTAGAAGCTCGCGCCGGACAGGTCGAGCAGGCCGGCGAAGGAGTCGAGCGTGTCCGCGATCGTGGAATTCGGCAGCTGGGGCACGGCGTTAGTCTCTCGGCGGATGCCCACTTTCGTCGTCCCTTACCGGCTGAACGGGAAATCGCGGCTCGGCGATCCCGAAATCGCGCGTGCGATGCTGGAGGACGTGTGCGCGGCGTGCGCGCCGCTCGGCGAGGTCCTCGTGTGCGACGCGCCGGGCGGGCAGGGCCAGGCACTGGCCGCGTTCCTCGAGGACGTGTCCGGCCCGGTCGTGATCGTGAACGCCGATGTGCCGTGCGTCCGGACGGATGAGCTCGATGCGCTGGCGGCGGTCGCGCCGGCGCTCGTCGCGGCGCCGGACGGCACGACGAACGCCCTGGCGCTGACCGATGCGCGCGATTTCGCGCCGCTCTACGGTGCCGGCAGTGCTGGACGCTACGGCGCGACGCTGAGGGCGCGGGCGCTCGAGCTCCCGGGTCTCCGCGACGACGTCGACACCTGGGACGACCTGGTGCGCGTCGGCGAGCGTGCCGGCCCGAACACGCGCCGGCTGTTGAAGGCGCGGGCGGCGTGAAGGTCGCCGTCCTCTCCGGTGGCGTCGGCGGCGCGCGCTTTGTGCGCGGCCTCGTCGAGTTGCTTCCCCCGGCGGACGTGACCGTGATCGGCAATGTCGGCGACGACGTGGAGGTGCTCGGAGTGCACGTCTCCCCGGATCTCGACAGCATCCTCTACGCGCTCGCGGGGCTGAACGACGAGGAGCGCGGGTGGGGCCGAGCGGATGAGACGTGGAATGCGCTCGACACGGTGTCGGGGCTCGGGGGCGAGTCGTGGTTCCGGCTCGGCGACCGCGATCTCGGACTGCACCTCGTGCGTACCCAGGCTCTGCAAGCCGGCGTTCCTCTGTCGGCTGTCACGCGCCGCCTCGCGCAGAGCCTTGGCCTCGAGACGACGCTTGTCCCCGCCACGGACGACACGCTGCGAACCTGGCTGGACACACCCGCAGGCACCTTTCCCTTCCAGGAGTGGTTCGTCGCGCGCGGGCACCGCGACGAGGTCGACAGGCTGCGGTTCGAGGGCGCGGAGGACGCGACTGCGGCCCCCGGTGTGCTGGACGCGCTCGCGGTCGCGGATGTGATCCTGATCGCGCCCAGCAATCCGTACGTCAGCGTCTGGCCGATTCTCGCGGTGGCGGCGATTCGCGGAGCGCTCGCGCAGCGCGCGGTTCCATGCGTCGCGGTCAGCCCGCTGATCGGCGGCCGCGCGGTCAAGGGCCCCGCCGACCGAATGCTTGCGCGCATGGCGGGCGGAACCTCTCCTGCCCATGTAACAGACTGTTACAAGGGCCTGATCGACGCGATCGTCGTGGACGAGGCGGACGGGGACGAGCTCGACGGTCTCGGCGATGTGCGCCCGATCGTCACGCGCACGCTGATGAGCGACGAGGACGCGCGGCGCAGGCTCGTCGAGGCGGCGCTGGCGGTGCCCGCGTGAAGGTCGGCGTCGTCGGAGGAACAGGCGACTTCGGGCTTGCGCTGGCGCGGCTTCTCGTCGCGGGCGGGGACGACGTCGTCGTCGGCTCGCGCGATGCGGAGCGGGCCCGTGTGGCCGCCGAGCCGATCGGAGCGGCCGGCGCGACGAACGACGACGCCGTCGCGGGCGCCGATCTCGTAGTCCTCGCCGTGAAGGCCGATTCCGCGCTGGAAACTGGTGCCGCCCTGGCCGCTGCGATCGGCGGAACGCCCACCCTCAGCGTCGCAAGCGAGCTCGTCTTCTCAAAGAGCGGCGTGCGTCCGCGGCAGTCGGAGCGGTCGCTCGCGGAAGAGCTCGCGAACCGGCTCGACGGCCCGGTGGTCGCCGGCCTCCACTCGCTCGCCGCCTCGACGCTCGCCGCGGGACCCGCCGACGGCGACGCGCTCGTCTGCGGCGACGACGAAGACGCGAAGCGGCTCGCCCTGGAGCTGGCGGCGAAGGTCGTCACCGGCCGCGCTCTCGACGCGGGCCCGCTTGCGAGCGCGCGCGCGCTCGAGGGCATGACCGCGGTGATCGTCAATCTGAACCGGCGCTACAAGGGTCACGCGGGTCTTCGCGTCACCGGCCTGCCGTGACGGAGCTCCGGATCCTCCCGCTCCTCGGCTGGCCGGAGGTACGGGAGGGCGACGATCTTGCCGAGCGGGTTGCGAGCTCCGCCGAGCTCGAGGACGGCGACATCGTTGTGCTCGCGCAGAAAGTCGTGTCCAAGGCGGAGGGGAGGGTCGTGCGGTTGGACGACGTCGAGCCCTCCGAGCGAGCGCGCGAGCTGGCCGGAGACGAGGATCCGCGGCGGATCGAGGCGATCCTGCAGGAGTCGGTGCGCGTCGTCCGTTCACGTCCGCCGCTCGTCATCGCCGAGACTCGCCACGGCTTTATCTGCGCGTCCGCCGGCGTCGACTCGTCCAACGCGCCCGAAGAGGGGACGATCGTCCTGCTGCCGGTCGATCCCGACGCGTCGGCGGCGCGGGTGCGCGAGCGTCTGCGTGACTTGACCGGTCGAACGGTGGGCGTGGTCGTCTCCGACTCGTTCGGCCGGCCGTGGCGCGCAGGGACGACGGACGTTGCGCTCGGCGCAGCAGGAATCCGGCCGCTGCTCGACCTGGCGGGACAGCGCGATCGGGCGGGCTACGAGCTCCGGCACACCCAGATTGCGGTCGCGGACGAGATCGCGGGCGCGGCCGAGCTCGTGATGGGCAAGATGGACGGAATCCCGGGCGCGGTCCTCCGCGGGCTCGACCTCGCCGGCGAGGGTACCGCGCAGGAGCTCGTGATCACGCCCGAGCGCGACCTGTTCCGTTAGAACGGCGGGGCCTGGCCCCGGGCCCCGGCCGCCCGGGCCGGGGCCCGAAGGGATGCTGGTGCCCCGCTAGGCGGCTTGCCGGCCAGAGGTCGGGCCGTACCCGACGCGTCCGCCCGGGCCGGTGTGGTCTGGCACCGGCGCCTGGCCGCAAAGTACGGCTCGCCCCCTTGCGCCGCGCGGGCGCGACGGCGATCCTCGGGGCATGATCGCGATCGGCGCGCACGGAATCGTCAAGTCCTTCGGAGGACGCCGGATCCTCGACGAGCTCGAGTTCGAGATCGACGAGCGCGCACGGATCGGCATCATCGGTGCCAACGGCTCGGGCAAGTCGACGCTGATGCGCATCCTCGCCGGGCTGGAGGACGCGGACGCGGGCCAGGTTGCGAGGCGCAAAGACGCTGTGGTCGCCTACCTTCCCCAGCAGGTACCCGGAGACGACCGCACAGCGCTGCAGACGGTCCTCACCGCGCGCCCCGACCTAGAAGCGCTCGAACACGAGCTCGCCGCCGCCGCGGCCCGCCTCGCCGATCCGGCCGTCGCACAGGATCTCGAGCTGATGACCCGCGTCCTGCGCCGCCAGGAGGGCCTGCTCGACGAGTTCACCGCGGCCGGCGGCCCGGGCTTCGAGGGCCGCGCCCGCGCGCACCTGCTCGAGCTCGGCCTCTCCGAGCAGGATCTCCCCACACCGACGACCCAGCTCTCCGGCGGCCAGCGGAAGCTCGT
>DHWI01000056.1:4373-5560 GCA_002413095.1 Thermoleophilia bacterium UBA5186 | reverse complement strand
AGCAGCAGTACGTCACCCAGCAGAAGGAGATCGCCCGCCTCGAAGAGGCCATCCGTCGCTTCGAGCAATGGGCTCGGCAGGTCCCGAACGAGCGGCACATCAAGCAGGCGCGCAACAAGCAGCGCCAGATCGACCGGATGGAGAAGATCGAGCGCCCCGTCCTCGAGCGGCACAAGATCGCCCTGAGTCTGCGCCCGCAGACGCGCGGCGGCGAGCGCATCGCCGAGCTGACCGAAGTGACGGTCGCGTTCGGCGACGATCCCGTCCTCGTCGACGTCGACCTGACGGTGATCCGCGGCGAGCGCGTCGGCGTCGTCGGGGGGAACGGCGCCGGAAAGAGCGTCCTCCTAAAGACCATCGTGGGCGAGCTCGAGCCGACCGAGGGAGACGTGCGCCGCGGCAGCGGGATCCGCGTCGGCTACCTCGCCCAGGACGCGGAGCTCCCGACACCCGACCGCTCGCCGATCGACATCGTCCGCCTCAGCCATCCAATGTCGGAGGGCGAGGCCGTCTCGCGCCTGATGAAGTTCCTCTTCGACTACGAGCAGGTGCGCCGGCCGGCGAAGCTCCTCTCGGGTGGAGAGCGCACGCGCCTGCAGCTGCTGCTGCTCATGCTTGGCGGCGCGAACTTCCTCGTCCTCGACGAGCCGACGAACCATCTCGACCTCGAGTCGGTCGAGCGGCTCGAGGCCGCGATCGAGGAGTTCGACGGGACGGTGGTCTTCGTCTCGCACGACCGCTACTTCCTCGACCGGATCGCCGACCGGATCGTCGAGGTGCGCGACGGCGAGGTCCGCGCCTACGAGGGCGGCTACAGCTACTGGCGAGAGCGGACCGGTTCCGGCCGAAGCGCCGCTCTCGCATGACGTCGCGGTAAGGGAGCGCAGACCGGCACGCGGCAGAGTCGCGTGCCCTGAGTACGGCGCCGCAAGCGTCGCCTTGGGATCCGCCCTCGCGAGCGCCGGTTAGACCGCCTTGCGGTACGCCTCCAGCACGCCTTCCCAGCCGCTGTCGTAACCCGCGCGGCTCTTCGCGCCGTTCTCGAGCTTCTCCCAGCCGGTGTGCACGAGCTCGACGCGCGTGCCGTCGCCCTCGGCGGCAAAGCGGACCTCGACCTCCGTGTCGGCCTTGTCGTCGTCGAAGCCGGGACGCCAGGTGAAGTGCACCCGCGACGGCGGCTCCCACGC
>DHWI01000056.1:3818-4240 GCA_002413095.1 Thermoleophilia bacterium UBA5186 | reverse complement strand
GGCCTCGTCGCCGAAGATGCCGTGCGTGCCGAGTGGCCACCACGTCTGGATCTGGTCGGTGAAGACCCGGAAGGCCGTCTCGGGATCCGCGTCGACGAGGACCGACTTGCGAACCGCCTCGGTCGTCTCGGTCATGCTCACTTCTTCCTCCCTTCCTCCTGCTCGACCGCCCGCTTGAAGCTCTCGAGCGCGTCCGACCAGAAGCTGTCGAAATAGTCGCGGAGCTCGGCGACGCTTGCCGCGTCGACGCCGTAGATCCGCCGGGTGCCGTTCCGTTGCTCTGTCACGAGTCCCGCCTCCTTGAGGACGCGGAGGTGCTGCGAGACGGCCGGCCTGCTGACCGGGAGCTCCCGCGCGAGCTCGCCGACGGCGCGCGGGCCGTTTCGCAGCCGCTCGAAGATCGACCTGCGGGTCGGATCGCC
>DHWI01000056.1:0-3800 GCA_002413095.1 Thermoleophilia bacterium UBA5186 | reverse complement strand
GTGGAACTGACCGAGACCGACCTCGATCCCGATCCCCTGCGGCAGTTCGAGTCGTGGTTCGCCGCGGCGCGGGAGGCGGGGCTGCGCGCCCCGGAGGCGATGGCGCTCGCAACGGCCACGCCTGAGGGAGCGCCGTCGGCGCGGATGGTGCTGCTGAAGGGGATCGACGAGCGCGGTTTCGTCTTCTTCACGAGCTACGAGAGCCGCAAGGGCGGCGAGCTCGAGGCGAATCCTCAGGCGGCCCTGCTCTTCTACTGGGCGACGCTCGGCCGCCAGGTGCGGGTCGAGGGCACGGCTGAGCGCGTGCCGGCGGAGGAATCCGACACGTACTTCGCATCGCGCCCGCCGGGCAGCCGGGCCGGTGCGGCTGCGTCGCGTCAGAGCCGTCCGCTCGCCCACCGCTCCGAGCTCGACCGCGCGGTCGCCGCGCTTGGAGACGACGTCGCCCGGCCGGAGTGGTGGGGCGGCTACCGCGTGCGGCCCGAGCGGTACGAGTTCTGGCAGCACCGCGAGAACCGGCTCCACGACCGTTTCCTCTACGAACGCGATGGCTCGGCTTGGAGCATCCAGAGGCTCTATCCGTGACGCGCTTCTGCGACGAGACCGACTGGGGCTTCGGCTGGATCGACGCCGATCGGATGCAGCGAACGTCGCATACGCTGCTCGCCGGGGGCCGCGTCTGGATCGTCGATCCGGTCGAGGCGGATGGCGTGGAAGACCGGATCCGCGCGCTCGGCGAGCCCGGTGGCGTCATTCAGCTGCTCGACCGCCATTCGCGCGCCTGCGCTTCTTTCGCCGCGCGCTTCGGCGTCCCTCACCACGTGCTCCCGCTCGGACGGCTCGACGGCGTCCCGTTCGAGTTCCTGCTCGTCCGCAAGGGCCGCTTCTGGAAGGAGACCGCGCTCTGGTGGGACGAGGAGCGCGTGCTCTGCGTCGCCGACGCTCTCGGGACGATTCCGCCTTTTTGCGCTCGCGCCGAGACGCTCGGCGTCCATCCGCTCCTGCGCTTGATTCCTCCGCGGAAGCGGCTCGGCGGCGTCAGTCCTCGCCACGTCTTGTGCGGACACGGCGAGGGCGTGCACGGCGATCAGGCTGAGTCTGCGTTCGGGGAGGCGCTCGGCACGGCGCGTCGGCGCATTCCACGGATGCTCGCGAGCCTGGCGTCGCGTTCGCGAGCCGTCTAGCCGTGGCCGACACCGTCGTCTTCATCCCGGCGTGGAACGAGGAGGAGAACCTGCGGGCGGTGCTCGAGGAGCTTCGGCAGGAGCTTCCGGAAGGGGACGTGCTCGTCGTCGACGACGGCTTGACCGATGGAACGGCCGAGGTTGCGCGCGCGGCCGGTGCGGAGGTGCTCTCGTTCGGCCAGAACCGCGGCCTGCGGGTGGGGATCGCCGCGGGTTGGCGCTGGGCGGCGGAGCACGGGTACGCGTACGCGGGCCGGGTGGACGCCGACAGGCAGCATCGCGTCCGTGCGGGCCAGCGGCGAGTCGAGCTGCGCGGCTCGAAGGCGCTCAAGCTCGTGCTGACCGTGGGCGCGACGTTGGGACTGGGGCGACGGGTTCTACGGTTCGTACGCGAGGCGACCGGCCCTCGATCATGATCACCGCGGCGACCGCGACGACGATGATTGCGCCGCCGAGAAGGATCGCCGGCGTGACCGACTCGCCGAGCAGCAGCGCGCCGAGGAGGATCGCGACGACGGGATTCACGTACGCGTAGGTCGAGACCTTCGAGATCGGCGCGCTCTGGAGCAGCCAGACGTAGGCGGTCAGACCGAGGATCGACCCGAACGTGACCAGGTACGCGAGGCCTGTCGCGGAGCGAATCGACACCGAGCCGGGATGGAACGAGCCGAGCTCGGGAACGGCGGCCACGAAGAGGACGAGCCCGGCCAGCAGCGTCTCCCACGCGGTCGAAACGAGCGGGTCTCTCGGCATGGGCAGCCGCGAGGACAGGTACGAACCGAGAGCCCACGAGACCGACGCGACCACCACCAGCAGAAGCCCGCCGGCGGTCGCGCCTTCCGAACCGCCATGCGCGAGGACGAGGAGCGCGACGCCTGCGAAGCCGACGAGCGTGCTTGCGATGGTCGCCGCCTTCGGGCGGTCGCGGCCCACCAGGCGGAGAGCGACGATCCAGAGGGGCACCGAGGCGACGACGAGCGCGGAGATCCCGGCCGGCACCCAGGTCTCGGCGTAGATCAGGACGCCGTTCCCGCCCGCGAGCAGCAGCGTCCCCACAACGCCGAGCGAGAGGAGCTCTCGCTTCGAGACCCGCAGTGCGGAGCGTCCGCGGCGCGCGAGCAGGTACGTGGCGAGCAGGACGCCGACGGCGAGGAAGCGCGTCGCCGCGCCGATCATTGGCGGGATGGTCTCGTCCATGACGCGGATTCCGATATAGGTCGAGCCCCAGACGATGTAGACCGTCCAGAGGGCGACCCAGACGAGGAGC
Source organism: Thermoleophilia bacterium UBA5186 (assembly GCA_002413095.1). Classification (GTDB taxonomy): domain Bacteria; phylum Actinomycetota; class Thermoleophilia; order Gaiellales; family Gaiellaceae; genus UBA5186. Next base: position 1,349 of record DHWI01000056.1, on the reverse strand, counting down.
GAGGTTCCGAGTCGCTTCTCCATGCCTTGTTCAACGAACGGCGGCGGCGATCCGTGAGCCTTCGCGATTCGAGTTCCTGCTGCGAACGATCAACGAGCGCGATGGATAGGCTCGGCGCGTGCGGTACCGGCCCCTCGGCTCCTCCGGCCTCGTCGTGTCCGTGGTCGGGCTCGGCGCCAACAACTTCGGCCGGACGGTCGACGCTGGGGGCACCCGCGCCGTCGTGGATGCCGCGATCGAGGCGGGCGTGACCCTGATCGACACCGCGGACGTGTACGGCGAGCGGGGCGGCAGCGAGGAGGCGCTCGGCGCGGCGCTCGAGGGTCGGCGCGACCAGGTCGTGCTCGCGACGAAGTGGGGCTCGCCGATGGGCGGGCCGGAGTGGGAGGCGCGCGGCTCGCGCTCGTACATCCGCCGCGCGGTCGAGGCGTCGCTGCGGCGGCTGCGCACCGACTGGATCGACCTCTACCAGTACCACGTCCCCGACGAGATCACGCCGATCGAGGAGACCCTCGAGGCACTCGACGAGCTCGCGGCCGAAGGGCTCGTCAGGTACGTGGGCTCGTCGAACATGGCCGCCTGGGAGGTGGGCGAGGCGGACTGGGCGGCGCGGGATCGCGGCCTGGCGCGGTTCGTCAGCGCGCAGAACGAGTACTCGCTGCTGAAGCGCGACGTCGAGGCCGAGCTCGTGCCCGCGTGCGTGCGCTATGGGGTCGGGATCCTCCCGTACTTCCCGCTCGCGAGCGGACTTCTGACCGGTAAGTACAAGCGCGGGGAAGCGGCGACCGAGGGCAGGTTGGCCGGTCGCGAGATTCCCGCCGAGCGGTATGAAGCAGTGGAGGCGCTCGAGCGGTTCGCGCAGGAGCGCGGCCGGACGCTACTGGAGGTCGCGATCGGCGGGCTCGCCGCGCAGCCGGCGGTCGGTTCCGTGATCGCGGGCGCGACGTCACCCGAGCAGGTGCGCGCGAACGCGGCGGCGGGCGAGTGGGAGCCGACCGCGGAGGACCTGGTGGCGCTCGACGAAGTCGTGCCCCGCGCCGAGTTCGAGCGCTGAGGACGCGGCTCTTCGAGCCGCGTCCGGGGTCTGACCCCGGACATGGCTTGCGCTACGCGAAGTCGATCACGCTGCGGATGCCGTCCTGCGCCTCCATCAGCTTGAAACCCCGGTTCACCTCGTCGAGCGTGAGCTTGTGCGAGACGAACGCGTCGACGTCGATCTCGCCGGCGAGATAGAGACGCACGAACTCGGGCACCTGGTCGCGGCCCTTCACCCCGCCGAACGACGAGCCCGCTACCCGGCGCCCCGTGATGAGGAGCCGCGGCACGACGTCGAGCGTCTCGCCCTTCCC
>DHWI01000147.1:11612-24333 GCA_002413095.1 Thermoleophilia bacterium UBA5186 | reverse complement strand
GCGACGCAGTCGGCGATGTTCCAGCCGCCCTTGACGACCCCACTGATACGAAGGGATGTAGTTGCGCACCAGCGACAGGATCATCATCACCACATGCTCTGACACGCTGATGCTGTTGGAATAGGTGACCTCGGCGACGGTGACTCCATGCTCGATCGCCGCTTCCAGATCGACGTGGTCGGAGCCGATCCCAGCGGTGACAGCCAGCTTCAGCCCCGGCGCCTTCGCGATCCGGTCAGCCGTCAGGTACGCAGGCCAGAAAGGCTGGGAGATGACGATCTCCGCGTCCGCGAGCTCTTGCTCGAAGAGCGAGTCCGGCCCGTCCTTGTCCGAGGTGACGACAAACTCGTGGCCGCGTTCCTCGAGGAACGGCCGCAGACCGAGCTCGCCGGAAACGCTGCCCAGAAGCTCGCCCGGCTCGAAGTCGATCCGCTCGGGCGTCGGCGTCGTCTGACCGTCGTAGTAGCGCTCGATCACCGGAATCGCGTCTCGTGCATACGACCCCGGATAGCCCTCAACAGGATCCTCGTACAGGACACAGAGAACCTTGGCCCCCTCTGCCTCACTTTCCTCGCGTTCTGCCCCGATACGACCCGCCGATTCTTGCACGCCCGTAACGGAATACGTGCCTGGTGTCACTTGCAGCCGCGGCGGCATATACTCGCGCCCGATATGAAGCGCCTGAACCTTCGACAGGTGCTCATCTGGAGTGCCGTTGCGATCCTCGGCGCGGTCTCCTGGGGCTTCGTCGCGCTCGCTCGCGGCGAGCGGATCAACGCGATCTGGCTCATCTTCGCCGCCCTCTGCTCATACGCGATCGCCTACCGCTTCTACGCCCGCTTCATCGTCCGCCGCATCCTGCGCCCGGACGACACGCGCGCGACGCCGGCCGAGCGCCTCGACAACGCGATCGACTACGACCCCACCGATCGCCGCGTCCTCTTCGGCCACCACTTCGCGGCGATCGCCGGCGCCGGTCCGCTCGTCGGCCCCGTGCTCGCGGCGCAGATGGGCTTCTTGCCGGGGACGATCTGGATCATCGTCGGCGTCATCTTCGCGGGGGCCGTCCAGGACATGGTGACGCTCTTCTTCTCCATGCGCCGGGACGGCAAGAGCCTCGGCCAGATGGCGCGTGACGAGATCGGGCCCGTCGGCGGCGTCGCCGCGCTCCTCGCCGTCTTCTCGATCATGATCATCCTCCTCGCGGTCCTCGCGCTCGTCGTCGTGAACGCGCTCGCCGCCTCCCCCTGGGGCACGTTCTCGATCGCGATGACGATCCCGATCGCGCTCTTCATGGGCGTCTACCTGCGCGTCCTGCGCCCCGGGCGCGTGATCGAGACGACCGCCATCGGCGTCGCGCTGCTCCTGCTCGCGATCATCGGCGGCGGGATCGTCCAGGAGCGCCTTCCCGGCGTCGCGAGCGCCTTCACGCTCTCGCCCGAGACCCTCGTTATCTGCATCGCCGTCTACGGCTTCGTCGCGTCCGTGCTGCCCGTGTGGATGATGCTCGCGCCGCGGGACTACCTCTCGACCTTCATGAAGATCGGCACGATCGCGCTCCTCGCGATCGGCATCCTGATCGCACTCCCGCTCATGCAGAACCAGGCGGTCACGAAGTTCGCCTCGAGCGGCGAGGGACCGGTGTTCGCGGGCGCGCTCTTCCCCTTCGTCTTCATCATCATCGCGTGCGGCGCGCTCTCTGGCTTCCACTCGCTGATCGCCTCGGGCACGACGCCGAAGATGATCGAGAAGGAGTCGCAGGTGCGCTTCATCGGCTACGGCGCGATGCTCGTCGAGTCGTTCGTGGCCGTGATGGCGATCATCGCCGCCTCGATCATCGACCCCGGCCTCTACTACGCGATGAACGCCCCGGCCGGAGTGCTCGGGGACACCGCTCAGTCGGCCTCGCAGGCGGTCGCCGGCTTCGGGTTCTCGATCTCGCCCGGAGCCCTCGGAGCAGCCGCCGCGGCGGTGCACGAGAAGACGCTCATCGCCCGCACCGGCGGGGCGCCGACCCTCGCGGTCGGCATGTCGGTGATCTTCTCGGGCGCATTCGGAGGCCTGAAGGCGTTCTGGTACCACTTCGCGATCATGTTCGAGGCCCTGTTCATCCTNNTTCATGCTCCAGGACACGCTCGGCAACGTCTGGAAGCCGTTCGGCCGCACGTCGTGGCGGCCCGCCGTCTACGCCTCGAGCGCCGCCGTCGTGGGCGCCTGGGCGTACTTCCTCTGGGCCGGCGTCAAGAACCCGCTCGGCGGGATCAACCAGCTCTTTCCGCTTTTCGGGATCGCGAACCAGCTCCTGGCGGCCGTCGCCCTCACCGTCGGCACGACCATCCTGATCAAGTCGGGCCGGCTCAAGTGGGCCTGGGTCACGGCGGTGCCGCTGGCCTGGGACGCCACCGTGACGCTGACCGCGAGCGCCTACAAGGTCTTCTCGGATAACCCGAAGATCGGCTTCTTCGCCCAGCGTAACGCGACGCAGGACGCGATCGACGCCGGCAAGGTGGTGGCGCCCGCGAAGTCGATGGGCGACATGCACACGATCGTGACGAACACGACCGTCGACGGCATCCTGGCGGCCTTCTTCGCGCTCATGGTCATCATCGTGATCGCGGATGCCTCGCGCGTCTGGATCAAGGCCATCCGGAGCCGTGAGCCGCTTCCGACCACGGAGACACCGGCTGAGCCCTCCCAGCTCTGGGCGCCCTCCGGGCTCATTCCGACGGCCGAGGACCGGGCGAGAGCACGTCGTGAGCCGGTCGGTGCCGGCGTGAGCGGAGGACCGTGACCGTCGGACAGGCCATCGGTCGCATCCGCTGGTACCTCCGGGAGGTCTCGGGCGAGACGGCCTACGATCGCTACAGCGCCCACCGGGAGAAGCGGCATCCCGACGAGCCGATGATGACGCGGCGGGACTTCGAGCGCTGGCGCATGGACGACCGCGACCGGAACCCGCGCGCCCGCTGCTGCTAGCGCGGGGCAGCGACACGAGAAATCCCGGGACGACCGGCGAACCCCTCAGAGGGAAAATCCCAACGACCTCCCTCGCTGACGAGTTCGCGATTTTCGCTTTCCAGAAGGAGACGAGGCTGGGCTGCGACACAATCAGGATTCCCAGGGCCGGCATTCTCGCGCTCGAGGAGCACCCCAACCCATAGGACGGGCGCGCTCGGCACGGTCGGTTCGGGCTCGGCGCCGCTCCGTCAAGTACCCAAGCGGGGGATGAAGCTGCGATACCTCCCCGCTATGACTCGATACGTTGGACACTGCGGAAGTCCACTGGAGACCTCTGGGGACCTTGCTCGTCGAGCGTGGTCTGCTTTCGGCTGAGGAGCTCGAGGATGCGCTGAGCGCCCAGGTGGAGACCGGCAAGCGGCTCGGTGAGATCCTCGTCGAGCGCGGCCTCGTCTCGCACCCGGCCATGAGCGACACGCTCGCCCGCCAGTACGGCATCGAGCTCACGAGCGAGAGCGGCTTCGGCACCGGGCTCCGCGCGTTGATCGAGCGCAGGCACGCGGCGAGCAGGCCCAACGGCCTCCCAGTGCCCTCCGACGGCGAAAGCGTCGAGCCTGACCTGGATCCGACCGAACTTGAAGACGTGTTCCGCGCTCCGGACGAGCTGATCGCGCTCGAGCCTCAACTGGAGGAGCACTGGGCAAGGCTCGCCGCCGCCGAGGCCACGGTCGCCGAACGGGACGCCTGCATCGAGGAGCTCGAGCAAGAGCTTGCCGAGCGCGAGGCCGAGGCGGCTACGCAGACGAAGGCGCTCAACCGCCGCCTCGCCGCACTCCGAAAGGAGCTTGACGAGCGCGAGCGGAAGGCGGCGTCCCTGGCGACCGAGATCGGAGTCGCGCGCGCCGCGCGTGAGGGTGCGACGGGAGAATTGGAGGCGATGCGTGCCGAGCGCGACTCCGCGCAAGCCCGCGCCGGGTCGCTGCAGGACGAGTTGGCGCGTCTCCACCACGAACGCGACACGGAGCAGGCACGAGGCCGGCAGCTGCGCGACGAGGTCGACGCCGTCCGGCAGACGCTGGAGGAGCGGCAAGACGAGCTCCGCTCGCTCCAGGCCGAGCTCGACAGCGAACGCGCCGGACAGGACGCATCCCAGCTAGAGCGCGACGAGCGGCTCGAAGACCTGCTGGAGCGCCTCGAGGCGGCGCAGCGAGAACGCGACGAGGAGCAGACGCGAGGCCGGCAGCTGCGCAGCGAGATCGAAGCCGCCCAACAGACCCTGCAGGGGAGGCAAGACGAGCTCCACGCGCTTCAGGCCGAGCTCGACAGCGAACGCGCCGGCCGGGACGCATCCCAGCGAGATCGTGACGAGCGGCTCGAAGACCTGCTGGAGGGAGCGGAGGCCGCGCAGCGAGAACGCGACGAGGAGCAGGCGCGAGGCCGGCAGCTGCGCGACGAGATCGACGCTGTCCGGCAGACGCTGGAGGAGCGGCAAGACGAGCTCCGCTCGCTCCAGGCCGAGCTCGACAGCGAACGCGCCGGCCGGGACGCATCCCAGCTTGAGCGCGACGAGCGGCTCGAAGACTTGCGGCAGCGACTCGAGGCTGCGCAGCGAGAACGCGACGAGGAGCAGACGCGAGGCGGGGCGCTGCAAGGCGAGTTCCGCTCGCTGCAGGCCGAGCTCGACGGCGAGCGCGCCCGCCGAGACGAATCAGAACGAGATCGCGACGCGCTCGCGGCTGAGATTGCCGAAGCGCGATCTGCGCTCGCCGAGGCAACGGAACATGCGAGCCAGAACTCGGGGGTGGAGCCGCCCGAGTCCGATCGCGCCCGCGAGGAACAGCGACGCACGGTCGAGACGCTTGCGGTCGTTCTGGACGAGATTCGCCGTGACCGCGACACGGTTCGCGACGAGCACTCGGAAGCCGAGGGACAGCTCGCGACGCTGGCTGCTCGCATCGCGGAGCTCCAGCAGGAGCGGGATGAACAGGCGCGGGAACTCGCGGAAGCGAGACAAGCGACGGAGGCGGCACGTCGGGCGGCAGCGGCCACGGCCGATGAGCTCGGGTCGGTCAACGACGACCGTGCGAAGCTCTCCCAGCTCGTCAAGAAGCTCGGCGACGAGCAGGCAGATCGCAAGCGCCTACTCGCAGAGGTCGAGCAGGAGCGCGAGCAGCGCGCCGACCTGGTTCCTCAGCTCGAGGCGCTTCAGCGAGAGGTTGCCACGTCCGAGCAGCGCCTCGCCACAGCGGCCATCCAGGTTCTCGGCGAGCGGCGGCGACAGGATGAGGAACGGCGCCGCGCCGAGGCGGCGGAGGCGGCCGCCAGGCGGTACAAGCATCGCCTCAGCGAGCTCGAGCAGTCCGACACGGTTCCCGCGTAGCGCACGCGCTGCGCGTAGGGAGTCGCTCCGCCCCGCCGACCGCAGGCACAAGCCCTTCCGCGGCGAACAGAACGTCCACACACCGACTCTAGGGTTGACGCGCCTCCGGGCGCTGCTCTACCGTGAGTGGACCAGCCCGCGACGAGAGGAGGGAACGCGATGACGACTGTGCCTACCGCTTCCTTCACCCGCGGGCCCGCCCGGCTCTAGCGCACAAAGCGTCAGAGCACCTCCTCGGAGCGGCGGCGTCCGCCGACCCGTTCCCGTACCGTGAACCCCAGGAGAATGCTCTTGAACGCACAACTCGAACGACTCGGCTGGAACCCGGAGCTCGAAACGGAGTTCCAGCCCCATGCCGACGCCGGGCTCGCCGCGGGCCGCGTCGCCGTCCAGCACCGCGGCGCATACGGGCTCTACACCGGAGATCCAAGTAACAGTCTGTTACTAAGTGCCGAAGTGGCGGGACGGCTGCTGCACGAAGGGGACACGGCCGACCTGCCCGCAGTCGGCGACTGGGTCGCGTATCGACCCCTGCCCGGCGAGGAGCGCGGGATCATCCAGGCCGTCCTGCCGCGGCGGACGAAGTTCTCGCGCAAGACGGCGTGGTCCGCGACGGAGGAGCAGGTCGTCGCCGCGAACGTCGACGTCGTCTTCCTCGTGATGGCACTCACCCATCAGGACCTGAAGCCGCGCCGGCTCGAGCGTTACCTGACCATGGCCTGGGAGAGCGGCGCAGAACCGGTGATCGTGCTGACGAAGAAGGATCTCTGCGACGACGTCGATGCCGCGCTCGCGGAGGTCTCGCCGGTCGCCTCCGGCGTCCCGGTCGAGGTCGTGTCGAACGTGACCGGCGAGGGCGTCGAGGAGCTGCGGAAGTACACGACCGGGAACCGAACGATCGCGTTGCTCGGCTCCTCGGGCGTCGGCAAGTCGACGCTCGTGAACCGGCTGCTCGGTGAGGAGCGGCTCCCGACGAAGGAGATCCGCGAGTCGGACGGGCGCGGCCGGCACACGACGACGCACCGCGAGCTCGTCCCGCTCCCCGAGGGCGGTCTCGTCCTCGACACGCCCGGGATGCGCGAGCTCCAGCTCTGGAGCGCGGACGAGGGCATCGGCGCGAGCTTCGCCGATGTCGAGGAGCTGATCGCGAAGTGCCGGTTCAACGACTGCGCGCACGACACCGAGCCGGGTTGCGCGGTGCAGGCGGCGATCGCGGACGGGACCCTCCCAGCCGAGCGCTTCGAGAGCTACGAGAAGCTGCAGCGCGAGCTCGAGATGCTCGCACGCCGCCAGGACAAGCGCGCTCAGTCCGAGGCGCGCAAGGAGCGCGCCCGTTTCGCCCGCAGCCAGCGGAAGAGCGTCTGGTAAGAAGGCCGGGTGCCGCTCGCGCACCTCGCCGCAGCCGCTGCGCTGATCTGCCTCGATCCCGGCCACGGGACGCCGCCCGCGGTCGGCGCACAGGTCGAGCGGATCGGCCCTGGCTCGAAGGTGATGAAGATCAAGGACGGCGGCGGGGCGCCCGGCGAAGCGGCAATCGTCCTGCGCGTAGCCCAGAAGACGCGCACGCTGCTTCTGAAACGCGGCTACCGCGTCGCGATGACCCGGACCGGCCCCACGTTCACGTATGGAACCGGCGGAAACGTAGCCCGTGCGAAGTTCTGCAACGAGCGCCACGCCGCGCTGATGCTGCGCATCCACGCGGACGGGTCGGTGAGCCCTTCAGCGCACGGGATCAAAACGCTGTATCCGGTCAACCGGCGCGGCTGGACGGACGACATCTATGCGCGCAGCCTCAGCGCGGCGCGGGCTGTCCAGCGCAGCATCGTCGTCGCGACCGGCGCGCGCGACCTCGGCCTCGTCCCGCGCAGCGACCTGACGGGCTTCAACTGGGCTGACGTCCCCTCGATCCTTGTCGAGACCGGTTTCACGACGAACCCGGCGGAACGGCGGAAGCTCGAATCGGACGCGTACGAATGGCGCTTGGCACGCGGACTCGTCGCGGGCGTCGCGCGCTTCGTCCGTCCCTGATCAGTCGGGCCGGGACGAGCGCATTCGCTCGGCCGCCGAGCGGCCGCTCTCGTGCACGGAGCGCCTGCGCGCCTCCGGGTCGGCGACCGGCTCGGCCTCGTCGACCGGAGTCTCCGCGCCCTCGAACTCCTCGCGCTCGTCCGCAAGCTCGCGTGCCTCGGCGAGCTTCGCCCGCAACTCGTCGGCGCGCGGGTCCGGGCCAAACGGCTCGGCCTCGGGTGGCCGAGTAGGCCGAGCAGGCGCCTGGACGGGCGGAGGCGGGCGGCGCGTCAGCGCGCGGGCGAGAGCGACCGCGCCGAGCGCGGCGCCGCCGAGCCACGCAAGCCGGTTCCGGGCCACCTAGTGCCCCTTCAGTGAATGTTGCCGAGTTTCTGGGTCGTGAGCACCAAGCGATGCAAGGACGCAGGGAGTCCTCGTACTGGCCAGTACGGGGGCGACTGAGGACGCNNGCCGCGTGATCGCGGGCCAGAAACCGGAGGACATTTGCTGGAGGGGCACCCGGGCCGATGCTACACTGGCGCCGCTTCCTGCCTCGCTTCGCGTCGTCCGTTCCCGAGCGACGCTTGCCGGCGAGGCCGCCTAAGACCGAAGGAAGGAGCTCTCGGGATGACGAACGCGTACGAAATCTTGCTGATGCTCGACCCTGAGCTCCCCGAGGAGCGTCAGAACGAGATCATCTCCCGCGCCCGCGAGCTGATCGAGAAGGGCGGCGGAACCTGGCAGAGCCACGACGTCTGGGGCCGTCGGCGACTCGCCTACGAGATCGACCACAAGCCCGACGGGGCGTACCACCTGTTTCTGTTCCAGGCCGAGCCGGAGACGCTCGACGAGCTCGCCCGCATCCTCAAGATCACCGACGGCGTCATGCGTCACCTCGCCGTCCGGCAAGTCGAGGGTGGGCGTACCTCGGCGCCGCCTCCGATGCCCGCGGCCGACGACCGGCAGCCTGCGTACGCTGAGGCGAACATCCGTTCGCACGAAGACTCGGAAGAAGAGGAGAGTTAGCGATGGCCAACATCAATCGCGTCGTCCTGGTCGGAAACCTGACGAAGGACCCGGAGCTGCGGCACACGCCGAGCGGAACAGCGCTCTGCAAGTTGCGCCTGGCCGTGAACACGCGGCAGAAGGACAACACCACCGGCGAGTGGGGCGACAAGCCGAACTACTTCGACATCACCGTGTGGGGCAACCAGGCCGAGAGCTGCGCGCAGTTCCTCGCCAAGGGCCGTCCCGTCGCGGTCGACGGCCGGCTCGACTGGCGCGAGTGGGACGCCCAGGACGGGACCAAGCGCCAGGCGGTCGAGATCATCGCCGACACGGTGCAGTTCCTCGGCTCCCGCGACGGCGGCGGCCAGATGAGCGGCGGAGGCGAGCCGCAGTTCGTCCCGGCGGCCGCGGCCGCTGAGACCGCCGACTTCGGCTCGGCCGGCGCCGACGACGACATCCCGTTCTGATGGCGCAGCGCATGGAAGGCAGGCAGCAGCGCAAGCGCCCCGGGCAGTCGAGCGGACCGATCCGGCGCAAGTCCTGCTACTTCTGCAAGGAGAAGGTCGACGAGATCGACTACAAGAACGTCAACCAGCTCCGGCGCTACATCTCGGAGAAGGGCAAGATCCGCTCCCGCCGCATCACCGGCGCGTGCCGACGCCACCAGCGCCAGGTCGCCGTGGCGGTGAAGCGGGCGCGCGAGATGGCGCTGCTGCCCTACGTCTCGGGCTAACGCACGATGGAAGTCATCCTCAGAGAGGACGTGGACAAGGTCGGCCTGCGCGGCGAGGTCGTCAACGTCGCGCGCGGCTATGCCCGCAACTACCTCTTCCCGCGCAAGCTGGCGCAGGAGGCGACGCCTGCGCTCGTCAAGGAGCTCGAGAAGCGCCACGCGCAATTGTCCCGGCACGAAGCCGCGAGCGTCGAGCAGGCGCGTGAGATCGCCTCGAAGCTCGAGCAGGCCGAGCTCCGCTTCGACGTCAAGTCAGGCCCGACCGGCTCGCTGTTCGGCTCGGTCACGCCGACCAACATCGCCGACCAGATCTGGGAGAAGTACAAGGTGCGCGTCGACCGCCGCAAGATCGGCACCGACACGATCAAGCGAATCGGCCGCTACGAGATCCCGATCGAGCTCTTCCAGGACGTGACCGTCGAGGTCAAGACGATCGTCGTCCCCGAAGGCGGGGAGCTGCCGCCCGAGGAGGAGCTCGCCGCGATGGAGGCCGCCGAAGCCGCGGCGAACGCGCCCGAGGAGGCTCCCGAGGAGCTCGACCTCGACGCACTCGACGCCGCGACGCTGGCCCAGGATCCTGTCGTCTCCGACGAGCCCGAGGTGGAGCCGACCGCAGACGACGTCGCCGGCGAGGTGCCCGACGACGAGTTCGACCGCGCGGCCTACGAGGCCGACGTCGCCGAGGCCGAATCGGCCGGCGAAGACCTCAGCGCGACCTAGCTCTTAGCAGGAGGGCTTGGCGAAACGCCGGCTGTGCCGTCGGGGTGCGACGTTCCACCAAACCCTCCTCGCACCGAACGCATTCGTCCACAGGGTTGCGCACACCCCTGGGGATTTCCCCACGAACTTCCCGCACGGTGCGGACGAACTTTCCACCGCGCCGTCCGGCCCTTGTGCGAACATGTGTTCCGAAATGCCTGGTAACATGGCTATTATCGTCTGCGGAGAGCATGTCTCCACAGGCCTATGCTCGGACGGGCGCCCCTGCTTGGATGGCCTCGAATGAGCCAGCTCGCGGACCTCCCGCAGACCGCGCCGGTCCCGCCGCAGAACCTCGAAGCCGAGGAGTCGGTCATCGGGGCGATGCTTCTCTCCCCTGGCGCGATCGGCGCGGTCAGCGAGATCCTCGATGCCGGCGATTTCTACCGCGAGAGCCACGGGCGGATCTTCCGCGCGGCCGCGGACCTGTACGGCAAGGGCGAGCCGGTCGACGCGATCACGCTCGTCGACGAGCTCGAGGAGCGAGGCGACCTCGAGCAGGTCGGCGGTCGCGTNNATCGTGCGGGAGATGGCGACTCTCCGCGGGCTCATCTCGGCGGGCGGCGAGGTCGCCCGGCTCGGGTGGGAGCGGCCCGGCGAGACGGCGATGCTCGTCGACCGCGCCGAGCAGGTCATCTTCGAGCTCTCGCAGAGCCGCGTCACGAGCGAGTTCAGCCACATCGAGACCCTGCTCAAGGAGAGCTTCGAGCGCATCACGGCGCTGTACGAAGCCGGGGCCGACGTAACCGGCGTGCCGTCCGGATTCAAGGATCTCGACCGGCTGACAGCCGGCTTCCAGCCCGGGAACCTGATCATCGTCGCGGCGCGGCCGAGCATGGGGAAGTCCGCGCTCGGCCTCTGCATGGCGGCGAACCTTGCGGTGCGGCATGAGGTTCCCGTCGCCCTCTTCACTCTCGAGATGTCGAAGACCGAGGTGACGCAGCGGCTCATGTGCAGCGAGGCGAAGGTCGAGTCGCAGCGCCTGCGCACCGGCAAGCTCGCGGTCGACGACTGGCCGCGCCTAACCGCAGCGTGCGACAAGCTCGCCAAGGCACCGATCTACGTTGACGACTCGGCCTCGATCACGATGATGGAAATCCGCTCGAAGGCCCGGCGGCTCAAGTCACGCGAGCCAAATCTCGGGTTGATCGTCGTCGACTACCTCCAGCTGATGACCTCGGGGACGAATATGGAGAACCGCGTCCAGGAGGTCTCCCAGATCTCGCGCAACCTGAAGGTGCTCGCGCGCGACCTCGACGTGCCCATCCTTGCCATGTCCCAGCTCTCCCGCGCGGTCGAGCAGCGGCACGACAAGCGCCCGATTCTCTCCGACTTGCGCGAGTCGGGCTCGATCGAGCAGGACGCAGACCTCGTCGCCTTCATCTACCGCGACGAGTACTACAACGACGACTCCGACCAGCAGGGGCTGGCCGAGGTGATCCTCGCCAAGCACCGCAACGGCCCGACCGACGCGATCAAGCTCTCGTTCCTCAAGCGCTACGCGAAGTTCGCCGACCTGGCCGCATGACCCTCCTCGAGCAACCAGTCGTCCTGCTGCCCGCCCGGGCCACGACGTTCACGGTGCTCTGCTCGATCTGCATCCAGGACGATCCCGAGGAGTTCCTCGCCGCGACCGTGACGGGCTCGATCCGCCTCGACGCGACCCACGGCAGCGCGGTCTGCCCGCGCGGGCACGAGCTGCGCATCGAGCGTGCACTCGAGCACAGCCCGCGCCACCCCTCCTGTAGCTCGTAGCGTTAGTGGTGCTCCGGATCGGCCTTGTGCTGCCGCTGGGCGACGTGTAGCTGCGTCCAGGTCTGCGTTCCGCAGATCCCGTCCGCCTTCTGGTGGTGCTCCTCCTGGAAGCGCTTCACAGCCGCCTCGACCTGCGGGCCGAAGTGCGGGAACGCCTCCGGCAGGTACGGCTGGTGGTTCACCGGGCTCTTGACCACGGCCAGGATTCCCGCCATCCGCTTCACGTTGGGACCCTCATTGCCGGGTCGCAGGACCGGATCGTCCTGCTCCGGCTCTTTGCGGAAGTTCAGATGCTGGGTCTCGTGCGCGCTCCCCGGGTAAGTCGTCGTGACGATCCAGCCGCGCTTCGCCGCCGCCATGACCACCGCAGGCGGGTTGTTCCAGTCCATCCCGACCTGCCAGTACTCGAGCTGGTCGCCGGGATTGCCCGGATACGCGACCCCGTCGTTTCGCCGCTCGTGGGTCGACCGGCCGGGCGGATTCGCGGGGTTGAAGCCCGGGCGATGATGGATGAAGCCGTCGTAGAGCTGCGCCTGCGACTGCTTCCCGCACTTCTCGAGGATCGGCTCCGCTTCGTGCGATCGGTCGCACGAGTTCAGGCTCGCGCCCGACCCGGCCTTGATCGCCTGGACCTCGTCCGCGAGTTCCTGCGGCACAGGACAGTTGTCGATGATTGCGAATTCCACCGTCGTTCCTCCTTCGGTCGCCCTGAACCGGGAGCCGCATCACCGGNNCGCCCGGCCGACAGCGCCGCTAGTGTTCGTTCACGTGCCAGGCACGGTGATAGTCGGCGCGCAGTGGGGGGACGAGGGGAAGGGGAAGATCGTCGACCTGCTGGCGCAGCATTCGGACTTGGTCTGCCGCTACCAGGGCGGGCCGAACGCCGGGCACACGATCATTGTCGACGGCGAGACGTTCAAGATCCGCCAGATTCCGAGCGGCGTGATCTCCGGCAAGGTCTCCGTGCTCGGAGCCGGTTGCGTCGTCGATCCGCAGGTCTTCCTGCAGGAGGTGGACGAGCTCGAGTCGCGCGGCGTCTCCACCCAGGTCGTGCGCCTGTCCGGGAATGCGCACCTCGTCATGCCCTGGCACGTGGCGATAGACCAGGCCAGCGAGCGGCG
>DHWI01000147.1:5021-11568 GCA_002413095.1 Thermoleophilia bacterium UBA5186 | reverse complement strand
GACAAGGCTTCGCGGATCGGGATCCGCGTCCAGGACGTCCTCGACCCGAAGATCCTGCGGCAGAAGATCGAGGTCGCGCTCGCCGAGAAGAACGTCTGGCTCGAGCGCGTGTACGACGTCGAGCCGTTCTCGCTCGAGGAGATCGCCGACCGCTACGAGACCTACGCGCGACGGCTGCGGCCGTACGTCGCCGACACGTCCCTGCTGGTCGACCAGGCGCTGCGCGACGGCAAGTTCGTCCTCTTCGAGGGCGCCCAGGGGACGCTCCTCGACCTCGACCACGGCACCTATCCGTTCGTCACCTCGTCCAACCCGGTGGCCGGCGAGGCGGCAACCGGCACCGGGATCGGGCCGAATCGCCTCGACTCGATCATCGGCGTGGCCAAGGCATACGTGACGAGAGTCGGCGAAGGCCCGCTGCCGAGTGAAATCCCTGCGCCCGAGCAGCAGCAGGTACGCGATCTCGGCGGCGAGTTCGGTACGGTCACCGGCCGCGAGCGGCGTTGCGGCTGGCTCGACCTCGTCGCGTTGCGCTACGCCGCCCGCCTCAACGGCCTCACCTCCCTCGCGCTCACGAAGCTGGACGTGCTCTCCGCGTTCGCCGAGCTGCCGGTGTGCGTCCGCTACCTGCTCCCGGACGGCTCGGAGACCGCCGACTTCCCGGCGCACCAGAGCGACTTCCACCACTGCCGGCCGGTGTACGAGACGCTCGCGGGCTGGCAGGAGCCGCTCGACACCTGCGACTCGCTCGAGTCGCTCCCCGCCGCGGCGCGGCGTTACGTCGAGTTCGTCGAAGAGGCGCTGGATGTCGAGGTTTCGCTGATCGGCACCGGCGCCGAGCGAGAGCGGGTGCTCTCGCCGCGCGGCCTCGAGACCGTCGCCCGGCCTTAGCCCTTCAGGGCTTCAAGGTGGTGGTGGGCTGCCTCGTCCACCTCGGGAGCTCGGCCGTACGTGTGCCAGCACCAGATTGCGACGTCGGCGCTGACGAGCTTCCGCATCGTGCCCAACAGGTGGGCGTCCGCCTCCGGAAAGAACGCCACGGCCGCGTCGCCGAGGTGAGCGAGATCCCACTCGAGCGGCCCGCGACACGCCGTGTCGAAGTCGATCCAGCGCGGCCCTTCACGTGTCGCGAGCAGATTCGCCGTGTGGGGACCGCCGTGGAGGACGCGGCGCGAACGTCCCGCCGACTCGGCCTCCACGCGCAGCGCCAAGAACCGCTCCGCGAGGAACGCCCGATCGGACGGGGCCAAGCGTGGGACGGCGGACGGGATCGAGATCACCGCAGCTGCACGGTCGAATCGGTCCGACAGCGGGGGGAGATCCCCACTGAAGTCGCCCAGCGCGCGATGGAGCTCGAGGAGCGCTCCCCCGGCCTCGGCGTCAGTGACCTCGTCCGACAACTCGTCGGCGTACCGCCACAGCGTGACCGCGAGGCCGTCCTGTGTGAACGGGCCCGCGTCCTCGGCAGGGGGAACGACGGGTGCCCCGCGCGTGAGCGCGTGTCTGACGATCGCGAGCTCGCGGGCATGCGTCGCCTCGCCAGGTTCGACAGCTTCGACCCGCGACGTCCGCACGCGGGCGACGACGGGTTCGGGAGCGAGGTGCACGATCGTGTCGTTCCAGTCCTGGAGGATGCGTGCGCCCGAGACATCGAGCCCGAGTCTCGAGCCGAGCGCGACGGCAGCCTCGAAGGCGCGAGTTCGCCGCTCGCGAAGCTCGAGCTCGTTCGGTGTGTCGGCGTCGACGCGCACCGGCGCGTGCGGCGGGGCGATCAACCCAGGGTCCTCGCTGCTCATCGCCTCATAGCGTAGAAGCGCCCGCGCGCCGACGCGCCCAACCGCGGCGTCTCTCTGCCCCGGGTGGGTGGCGGGGTGGTGGGTGGGGACCCCGCCGGAACCGTAGCGACGGCCGGCGCGCAAGTCCGTGTCGACTTCGTGCCGAAAGGGTGCGTGTGGGCCCTAGGGCGCGGTCCGATCGTTGATCACGTGCTCGTACAGCGCCCGGTAGGCGTTGACTGCCATGGCCACGTCGCCGGGGTCGACGTCCCGGCCGCTCTTGGTCGCTTGCGTCACCTCGTGGGCGGCCCGAAACTCGGTGACGACCTCCGGATCGTCCCCCTCCGAGGCGATCTCGTCCGTCAAGGCGTACCCACGCGAATCGAGCATCTCGGCCACGAGCCGATCGAGCGAGACAAGCGTGGCGGTGGGATCGTCCGAGAGCTCCTCTTGGAGGGACTCCCATTCGCTTTCCCACTCGTGTCGATCGAGGCCAGGTTCGTGCAGGAGCAGCTAATGCGCGACCGCCGCGAACGCCAAACCCTCGCCTCAGTAGACTCGCCGCGTGAAAGTCCTCCTCGTCGGCTCGGGCGGGCGCGAGCACGCGCTGGCGTGGAAACTCGCGCAGAGCCCTGACCTCACCGACCTGCACGCAGCCCCGGGGAATCCCGGCATCGCTGCCCTCGGCCGGTGTCATCCCGTCCGCGCGGAGGACGGCGAGGGCCTGCTCGGGCTCGCCGGCGAGCTCGACGCCGGCCTGGTCGTGATTGGGCCCGAGGGTCCTCTGGTCGCGGGCGTCGCGGACGAGCTTCGCCACGCGGGCTTCGTCGTCTTCGGCCCGGGCGCCGCCGCGGCGCGGATCGAAGGCTCGAAGCTCTTCGCCAAGGAGGTGATGCGGGCCGCCGGGGTCCTCACCGCCGAGGTGCTCGACGAACCGCGTACACCGTGTGTGATCAAGGCGGACGGGTTGACGGCCGGCAAAGGCGTCTTCATTTGCAGGACCGAGGAGGAGCTGCAGGCGGGCCTCCGGGCGGCGGCCGCGCTCGGTGCCGAGACCGTTGCCGAAGAGCTGCTGGAAGGCGAGGAGATATCGCTGTTCGCGCTCGCTAGCGGAACAAACGCGCTCCCCTTGCCGGCGGCGCGCGACTACAGCCGTGTTGGGGACGGCGACATCGGCCCGAACACGGGCGGCATGGGCTCGTTCTCGCCGGTTCCCGGACTGGGCGAGCACGAGGCTGCCGAGCTCGTCGACACGATCCACCGGCCTGTGCTCGAGGAGCTCTCGCGACGCGGCACACCCTTCGTCGGCGTCCTGTACGCGGGCCTGATGCTCACGGACGACGGGCCGCGCGTGCTCGAGTTCAACGCCCGCTTCGGCGACCCGGAGACGCAGGTGATCTTGCCCAGGCTCGCCGGCGATCTGCTGCCCGCCCTCGCCGCCGCCGGAAGGGGCGAGCTGGACGATGTCGAGCTTGAGGCGGGCGAGGAGTCCGCGGTCACGGTCGCCTTGACCGCGCCCGACTACCCGCTCCAGGGCGACTCGGGGACGCCGATCGAGGGGATCGAGGACGCCGAAGCCTCGGGAGCGCTCGTCTTCCACGCCGGAACTGCGCTGCGCGACGGTCGGCTCGTGACGAACGGCGGCCGGATCCTGAACGTCACGGCGCTAGGCGCCGACCTCGCCGACGCCCGCGAGCGCGCGTACGCCGCGGTAGAGAAGATCTCCTTTGCCGGGGTGCGGTACCGCACGGACATCGCCGCGCTGGTCGGGGTCGATGGCTGACGCGCCGCTCGTCGGGATCCTCGTCGGCTCCGAATCGGACCGCGAGCGCATGCAGCCGGCTATGGACGAGCTCGACGCGCGGGGCATCGCGCACGAGTTCGACGTACGCTCGGCGCACCGGAGCCCCGACTCGGTCGCCGAGTACGCCCGCACCGCACGTGAGCGCGGCCTCCGCGTGCTGATCGCCGGCGCCGGGCTCGCCGCCGCGCTTCCCGGAGCAGTCGCGGCACACACGGATCTGCCCGTGATCGGCGTCCCGCTCCGCTCCTCGATGAGCGTGCTCGACGGACTCGACGCGATGCTCGCAATCGCGCAGATGCCGCCGGGCGTCCCCGTCGCCTGCGTCGGGGTCGACAGCGCGAAGAACGCTGCGGTGCTCGCAGCGCGCATCCTCGGCGCATGAGACCACCGAGCCTGGCTCTAGACTGCCTTCGGTGATCGCCCGCTACTCCCGACCGGCGATGGCCAGGATCTGGTCGGATGAGGGCAAGCTCGAGACCTGGCTCGAGGTCGAGCTCGCGGCGCTCGACGCGTGGGCCGAGGTGGGAGCGATTCCGGCCGATGCCGTTGCCGAGATTCGCGCCAACGCGACGCCCCCGACCGCCGAGCGCGTCGCCGAGATCGAGCGGGTGACCGACCACGACACGGCAGCCTTCGTCGACGCGGTCGCCGAGCAGCTCGGCCCGGTCGGCCGCTACGTCCACTACGGCCTCACGTCGTCCGATGTCGTCGACACCGCGCTGTCCCTGCAGATGCTCGCCGCGGGGAAGCTGATCCTCGAAGGAATCGACCGGGCGCTCGAGCTCGTCGCCGCCCGGGCCGAGGAGCACCGGCACACGATCACGATCGGCCGCTCGCACGGCATCCACGCGGAGCCGACCACGTTCGGCTGGAAGCTCGCGGGCTGGGCCTTCGAGCTCGACCGAAACCGCACCCGCATCGCGGCAGCGCTCGAGCAGAACCGTGTCGGCCAGCTGTCCGGAACGGTCGGCACCTACGCCGCCGTCGACCCGGAGGTCGAGCGGATAGCGTGCGAGCGCCTCGGGCTCGAGCCCGACCCTCTGTCCACGCAGGTCATCGCCCGCGACCGCCACGCAGAGCTGATCGGCACGCTCGCCCTCGCGGCAACGTCGCTCGAGCGCTTCTGCGTCGAGATCCGCCACCTCGCGCGCACCGAGGTCGGCGAGGTGGAGGAGCCGTTCGGCCGAGGGATGAAGGGCTCGTCGGCGATGCCGCACAAGCGCAACCCGAAGGTGGCCGAGCGCATCTGCGGTCTCGCGCGAGTCGTCCGCGGCACAGCGCTCGTCGCGCTCGAGAACGTCCCGCTCTGGCACGAGCGCGACATCTCCAACTCGGCGGCCGAGCGCGTCGCGATCCCGGACGCGTTCCTCGCGCTCGACTACATGCTCGACCGCTTCGCCTGGATCGTCGAGGGCCTCGTCGTGCACGGCAACCGGATGCGCCGCAACCTCGACACGAGTCACGGGCTCCACTTCAGCCACCGCCTTCTGCTTGCGCTCGTCGACGCGGGACTCGGCCGCGACGAGGCGTACCGGCTCGTCCAGGACTCGGCGATGACCGCCTGGGAGGAAGAGAAGGACTTCCGCACGCTGGTCGAGGAGAACGGCGCGATCACGTCCAAGCTCGACCCGGACGCGCTCGCCGGCGTCTTCGACCTCGAGGCCACCGTCAAGCACGTCGACCTCGTCTTCGAGCGGCTACACGCGCTCGTGCGAAAGGAGGAACCGGTTCATGCCTGAAGCTGTCCACGTCGGGAGCGGGAAGGTGCGGGAGCTTTTCGCGCTCGACGACGATCGCTTGCTGCTCGTCGCCTCCGACCGCATCTCGACATTCGATGTCGTCCTCCCCACGGAGATCCCCGACAAGGGCCGCGTGCTCACGGGTCTTTCCTCGTTCTGGTTCGCACGCACGCGCGAGCTGTGTCCGAACCACCTGCTCGGGCTCCGGTCTGACGGCCGCTCGACCGAGTGCAAGCGGCTCGAGATGCTGCCAATCGAATGCGTCGCCCGCGGCTACCTGTCCGGGTCGGGCTGGAAGGACTACCGCGCGACGGGCTCGACGTCGGGGCACCGGCTCCCCGAGGGGCTGCAGGAGTCCGACAAGCTCGAGCTCCCGATCTTCACGCCGTCCACCAAGGCGACCGAGGGACACGACGAGAACATCGACGCGGCCGCTGCAGCCGAGCTCGTCGGCGACAAGCGGTTCGCCGAGGTCGAAGAGACCGCCCTCGCGCTCTACGCGTTCGCCTCCTCGTACGCGGCCGCGCGCAGGATCATCATCGCCGACACGAAGTTCGAGTTCGGGC
Organism: Thermoleophilia bacterium UBA5186; assembly: GCA_002413095.1. Classification (GTDB taxonomy): domain Bacteria; phylum Actinomycetota; class Thermoleophilia; order Gaiellales; family Gaiellaceae; genus UBA5186. Next base: position 5,684 of record DHWI01000147.1, on the reverse strand, counting down.
TCGACGAGGACGGGCAGCTCCTGCTCGCGGACGAGGCGTTCACACCCGACTCCTCGCGCTTCTGGCCCGCGGACCAGTACAAACCGGGCGGCGCCCAGCCATCCTTCGACAAGCAGTTCGTGCGCGACTATTGCGAGACCCTGGGGTGGGACAAGACGCCACCCGGCCCCGAGCTTCCTGACGAGGTCGTCGAGGGGACGCGCGCCCGCTACGTCGAGGCGTTCGAGACGATCACCGGCATCGAGTTCGACGCGTATCTCCGCGACCCGGAGGTGGTGCTCGCATGAGGGCGACCGTTCTCGTCCGGCCGAAGGAGGGAATCCTCGACCCGCAGGGCGACGCGGTCGGGAGCTCGCTCAGGCAGCTCGGGTTCGCCGTGGACGAGGCGCGGGTCGGACGCGTCGTCGACCTCGAGGTCGAGGGCTCCGATCCAGCGGAGGCCCGTGAGCAGATCGAGCGCATGTGCCGGCACTTGCTGGCGAATCCGCTGATCGAGTCGTACGAGATCTCGCTGGAGGGCCACGAGTGACAGAGGCGCCGCGAGTCGCGGTCATAGTCTTTCCCGGCTCGAACGACGACCGGGATGCGGCCTGGGCGCTCGGTGCGCTCGGAGCCGACGCCTCGCTCGTCTGGCACGCGGAACGTGAGCTGCCGCGCGGCACG
>DHWI01000147.1:4564-4989 GCA_002413095.1 Thermoleophilia bacterium UBA5186 | reverse complement strand
GACTACCTCCGCTCGGGCGCGATCGCGCGCTTCGCGCCGATCATGGAGGCGGTCGAGGCATTCGCGCGCGAAGGCGGGCCGGTGCTCGGGATCTGCAACGGCTTCCAGATCCTCTGCGAGGCCGGGCTCTTGCCTGGCGCGCTGCGGCCGAACCGCACCCTCACGTTCGTCTGCCGGGACGCACCGCTGAAGGTGGAGCGCACCGATCTCACGTTCACCTCGCGCTGCGAGGAAGGCCAGCGCCTGTCGATCCCGGTCAAGCACGGGGACGGCTGCTACTTCGCGGACGCCGAGTTGCTGGAGCGGCTCGAGACGAACCGCCAGATCGTCCTGCGCTACGACGGCGAGAACCCGAACGGCTCCGTTGCGGACATCGCCGGCGTCACGAACGAGTGGGGCAACGTCATGGGCCTGATGCCGCATCC
>DHWI01000147.1:1179-4403 GCA_002413095.1 Thermoleophilia bacterium UBA5186 | reverse complement strand
TCGTTCTCGAGCAGCTGCACGATCGTCGCGAAGCGCTTCTCGCCCGCCCGCTGAGGAACGCTCAGCTCCTCGACGAGCGTCGCGGCTCCCCACGGTGTCGCAGTCTTCGTCGCCATTGGAGGCAACGTAGCGGAGGAGATGTGACGTGTCTGTGCCGGTTGTGTGCCGAAATCTGTGTCAGCCGCGCCAGCGAAAGCCGAGCGGCTCGAGCGATGCGGCAAGCGGACTGGCGGGCAGGCCGGCGCGAGGCTCCCCCGAGTTGAATCCGCTGGGCGCGACGTCGTTCGGCGCGTCGGGCGAGAACACCGCGGCGAGGTACTGGATCTGCCCGCGGCCCGGCCCGAGCTCGAACTGCCCGCCTCCGTACGTCCCGATCCCGCGCTCCGCGCAGTGGTCGTACGCGGCGAAGAGCCGTTCGAGCGTGCCGAACCTCGACGGCTTCACGTTCAGCATCCGCGGCGGCCAGGGCAGCGCCTCGACGTCGGCCACCGAGTGGATGATTGCGTCCCACGTGACCCGGTCGCGGTGCGGCTCCAGCACCGGCTCCGTCTCGGAGGTCAGCGCCGGATCCTCGATCCAGGCTTGCGGGAAGCCTTCGGCGACGAGCGCGTAAAGCCGAGGGTCGGGCGGATTGTCCACGACCGTTCCTTCGTACCGGCCCTTCAGGTCGACCGAGTCGATGACTCCCATCGCATTGAGCTCGTCCACGAGCGGCTGGTCCCAATCGGACGTCGGGTCGAGCTTCGCTCGCAATCCCGGGTAGAGCTCGAGCCACCCACGCAGCCGGTCGAGCGACGGCGGGTTTCCGAGCCGCATCGACACCACATAGGTGACCGGACCTGCGTCGCGCTCCAGCGCCTCGACGAGCGATGTGCCGGCCTGCCGGAGTGCCAGATCGAGCGCCGCGCTCTCGTACGCCCAGCGTCGGTAGTCGCGCTGAGCCTCCATCTGGGGCGGGCTCGGCCAGAAGTCGACGTCTTCGAGCGCGGCCGAGAAGCTTCGGAGCGTCCATTCTCCGGCCAGCGGGAGCACGGCGCCGCGCTGGAGCTGTACGTCCTGGTCGCCGGCGTTGTACGTCACGTCCTCGCCGACGCCCTCCTCCCCGCCGCCGAGCAAGTGGATCACCGTCGTCACGCGGGTGAAGTCGCTCGAGACCGCCTGCTCGAGCCGCTCCAGCTCGTAGCCCTCGATCGAGAGCGGGAGGTCGGCGACCTGCGCGAACGTAGACATCTCGCGAGTCTAGACTCGGGCGATGGCGCCGACGGTCGGCATCGTGAGCCCGGGAGCGATGGGGAGCGCGCTCGCGGACGCGCTGGACACCCGGGTCGTCGCAACCCTCGAGGGACGAAGCGGGCGCACGCGCAAGCTGGCGGCACGGGCGCCGCGCCTCGAGCTCCTGCCCTCGCTCGAGGACGTCCTTCGCGCCTCCGACGTCGTCCTCTCCGTCGCTCCGCCTGGCGAGGCCGAGGCGATTGCAGACGCGGTCCGTTCGGCCGACGCGAGCTTGCTCTTCGTCGACCTGAACGCCGTCAGCCCAGAGACCGTCCGGCGGATCGGCGCGGACGTCGACGGCGCGATCTCGGGCCCGCCGCCCTGGCGGCCGGACACGACGCACATCTATCTCTCCGGCCCACGCGCCGCGGAGGTCGCGAATCTCCCCTGGACACGCGTCGAGCTGGTCGTCGTCGGCGAGTCGATCGGCACCGCGTCGGCGGTGAAGATGTGCACCGCGTCCGTCTACAAGGGCACGACGGCGCTGCTGGCTCACGCTCTGCTGACCGCCCGCTCGGAGGGCGTCGTCGAGCACGTTCTCCACGACCTTCGCGAGTCGTTCCCCGAGCTGGTCGACGGCGCAGGCACAGCCGTCGCGCGGGCGACGACGAAGTCCGCGCGCTACGTCCCCGAGATGCGCGAGATCGCCGAGACCCAGGCCGCCGCGGGACTACCGCGAGAGCTCTTCGACGGAGTCGCGGCGGCGTACGAGGCGCTGTCGAATCGCGAGCTCGCGAGCACCGCGCCCGAGGACGTCCCGGTCGGGCTCAGCGTCGCGGAGGCGCTGGACCTGCTCAGCGGCTAGCTGCGGTGAACGCCCATGGCGATCGCGCCGAGATAGCCGCCGGCGCTTCGCTTTCGCACCGGCAACTGCGAGCGCTTGTCGCCGTTGCGGTAGATCGAGTCGCCCGCGTTCCGCATGGCCCGGGAGGGCCGGCTCGAGTACGGCGCGGCTTTGTAGGCCGTGTCCGTCGCCGCGTCCGCGAAGTAGAGCTGGCCCGTGTGGACGACGTTCCCGCCGAGATGGACCTTCACGTGGACGTGCACCGTGCGCCCCGGGTAGTAGCCGGGATAGATCGTCTTGAACGTCGCCAGGCCGTTCGCGTCGGTCTTCTGGATCCCGCGCAGGAACGTCGTGCCCTGTGAGCCCTGCACGCCGGAATACACGCCGTTCGCGTCGCAGTGCCAGATATCGACCGATGCTCCCTTGATCGACTTGCAGGTCGACGCGTCGACGACCCTGAGCTGGAGCATGAGCAGGGTCCCGGGCTTGCCTTCGGTGACGTCGCGGCGAACCTTCGCGCTCGGCACGTAGTACGGCCCCTCGGTCCGCTCCGGGGCGAGCACGCACGACACTGCCCCGGAGGCAACCGCTGCCGGGCCCGCTCCGTCGGCTTCGGCCACGGCCTTCCATGCCCCCGCGCCGAGGGCCGCCGCCGCGATTCCTCCGAGCTTGAGGAGCGAGCCGCGCCGCGTGATCCGTGAGTCGTCCATGGAGCGAAGGTAGCGCGACGAGCTAAGAGGTGCGTAAGACGTTCCTGTGCAGAGGCTGTCGGACCTCTCGGGCTAGCGCTCGATCAGCTCGATGCGGTAGCCGTCCGGATCGCGGACGAAGCAGAGGCGCGAGCCGCCCTCGCGCACCGTGTACGGCGCGCGCTCCGGATCGATGCTCTGCTCGGCGAGCCGCGCGAGCGTGCCGTCCAGGTCGTCCACGGTGACGGCGATGTGGCCGTACCCGGTGCCGAGCTCGTAGGAGTCGACACCGAAGTTGTAGGTCAGCTCGAGTCGCGGGCCGTCGCCGGGCAGGCCCATGAACACGTTGATCGCCTCCTCGCGGATCGGCATCCGCCGAAGCTCCTCGAACCCGAGGGCCGTGTAGAACGCGACTGAGCGGTCGATGTCCGTGATCCGGTAGCAGGTGTGGGCGAGCTCCACGGCTGCGATGGTACGCG
>DHWI01000147.1:526-1101 GCA_002413095.1 Thermoleophilia bacterium UBA5186 | reverse complement strand
TGGGTGGCCGGCGCGTTCGTCGCCCCCGGACGCGAGCCGCGTTTCGTCCTGCCGCGCATGGTCGTCGACTTCCACCTCGGCGGAGTCGCCCCGGACGGCGCCGTCGTCGTGCGGGAGGACGACGACGGCCGACTGCTCTTCGGCGAGGCGGCGCGCAGCCTCGGCTCGCCCGCGCGAGTCGCGATCGGAGCGCGCGCCTGGGCCGAGACGGCGATCGAGCTGCAGCGCGCTCTTCCCGGAGTCGAGCTCGTCGAGGGCTCGTCGCTCGTGAACGAGCTTCGGCGCGTCAAGTCGGCGGCGGAGCTGCAACTCATGTCCCGGGCTTGTGCACTCGTGCACGAGGCCATGGAAGGCGCGGCGCCGCGCGTCGAGCCCGGCGTGACGATGAGCGAGCTGCTCGAGGAGGTCGAGCACCAGCTGCGCATCCGCGGCTCGCGGTCGCCCTCGTTCCCGACGCACATCTTCACCTGGGGCGAGCGACCACTCGACACCGGTGACGCGACGGCGACCGAGCCGCTGCCCGACGGAGAAGCCGTGCTCTTCGATTTCGGCGCGGTCGTCGACGGCTACTGCTC
>DHWI01000147.1:0-389 GCA_002413095.1 Thermoleophilia bacterium UBA5186 | reverse complement strand
CTCGGCGAGGGCTTCCGCCACCGCATGGGCCATGGGATCGGCCTCGATGTCCACGAATGGCCCTTCCTCTCCGTCGAGGACGAAACACCGCTCGAGGCAGGGATGACGTTCACTGACGAGCCATCGATCCTCGCGGACGGCCGCTTCGGGATGCGCGTCGAGGACGTGATCGCGGTCGCCGACGGCGGCGCGGTCCTGCTCTGACAGAACTCTGACGGAATTCTTAGCCCGATCTCACGTTGAGCTACTACGTTGACGGCGCTGGCCTCCCTCCAGCTCCGACTGAAGGGCGGCGACGGCTTCGGAACGACGGGACTCCTTCCCAAGCCGTCGCCGCTGACTTCAGCTCTCGGCGAGCAGGTCGGTCAGCCGCACCGCCCCCGGCCGTG
>DHWI01000039.1:5898-10646 GCA_002413095.1 Thermoleophilia bacterium UBA5186 | reverse complement strand
ATCTCGACGATCGAGGTCGAGAGCGCGCTAGTCGACCATCCGAAGGTCGCCGAGGCCGCGGTCGCCGCGCGGGCAGACGCGACGACGGGTCAGGCGATCGTCGCGTATGTGACGCTGAAGGGCGACGAGGAGGGCTCCGTGGAGATGCTCGAGGAGTTGCGGAACCACGTCGCCAAGGTGATCGGGCCGATCGCCAAGCCGGCGAACATCGTCTTCACCCCCGAGCTGCCCAAGACGCGGAGCGGAAAGATCATGCGCCGGCTGCTCCGCGACGTCGCCGAGAAACGGCCGCTCGGCGACACCACCACGCTCGCAGATCCCGCCGTCGTCGAAGAGATCAAGGAGCGTGCGGTCAGCGAGCCGACGGAGGAATAGAGCCGATCAAGGGCCGATGCGCGGGACGACGCCGGCCGCGGCGTCGAGCTTGCGCCGGATGCGCATGCTGCAGGGCGCGTCAGGGTGGCCCTCGTCCTGTGGGCTGAAGTCCTCCGGCGCGCACGGGACCGAGGCAACGTCGGTGAAGTCGAGAAAGCGGAAGCCGTAGCGCCGGAAGAACCCAGGCATGCGCGCCCGGTAATCGTGGTAGACGCGCTTCGTCTGTGCCTCCGATCCGAGCCGGCGGACAGAGTTAGGCGCGAAGGGCGCCGCGAAGCCGACAACCGTCCAGCCGTACGCTCGAGCGTTCGTGAGCGCTCGGCCGAGCGCTGACATGGCGCGGGGCGACAGCCGCGCGCCGACGAGGTCGGGCCGCAGTACGTCGATGAGCGGTGCCGCAACCCTGGGCTTCCCCTTGATCTCCTCCTGGAAGAACAAGGAGCCGTCGGGCGCCCACGCCGCGGACGCGCCGCCGAGGACGCTGTTCCCGCGATCGACCACGCAGATCCGCGCGTTGCGGTCGATCTCGGTGTAGAGCACCTTCTGGGGATGCCGGATCGCGCCCGGTGCGCGCCGCAGCAGCCTGAACGTCGCCCCCGTCGTCCCGGGAGAGAGCAGGTACTTCAGGTCGCGCAGGTAAGAGGTGTCGAACCAGGTCGCGGTGCGCCACCCTTCGCCGAACCAGAAGAGATCCGCCCCGACGTAGACGGTCAGCTTGCCGCGGTGACGCTCGTGCAGCCGCGCGAAGAGCCCTTCGAGGCTGTCCGGCCCTTCTCCGGGTGCGCCGACGTTGACGAACCCGCGCTCATTCGGCCATGCCCTGACCTTGGCCACGCGGCTCGTCCCGGCCACGACAACGTCGGCGTCGGCGCGCGACGCGAGATCGAGCTTGTATGGCCCCCACGAATGCGGGCGGAGGACGCCCCACGCGATCATGCACGGCCGCGGCTGGCCGAGGGCTTCGGTCAGGAAGCGCCCGTGGTATTGGTCGCCGAGGGGATCGAGCCACCAGTTCAGTGCGGCCACCGCGGCGAGGCCCGCGGCGACCATGGCGAGAAAAGCGGCGATCCGTGCCATCAGAAGCGGAAGTAGATGAAGCGCCGAGTGTGGTTCAGCAGGACCAATGCGGCGACAGTGACGACAGCGATCGGGACGAGGCGAACGATTCCGAAGCGGTGCAGATTCCACCGCCACTCCTCGGGTACGCACCACATCAGGATCCCGGCGACGGCGAGCCACGGCAGCAGGCCCGCCGGCACGGCGCCGAGGCCGTTCAGGCCTGCCATGTCACGGAGCACGTCGGCGATCGGCCCCGGCGAACGCATCCGGAAGAAGACCCAGCCGATCGTCACGAGCGCGAAGGTCAGGGCAATCGCCAGCGGGCGCGGCAGCCGGACCGGGAGCCGTTCGGCCTGGTGCTGCCCGACGAGCAGCAGACCCTGCCACAAGCCCCAGAACATGAAGCTGAACGACGCGCCGTGCCAGAGCCCGCCCAGGCCCATCGTGGCCATGATGTTTCCGTCCCGGCGCAGCTCGCCTTTCCGGTTCCCGCCGAGCGGGATGTATAGGTAGTCACGGAGCCAGGTCGAAAGGGTCACGTGCCAGCGGCGCCAGAACTCGCGCGGACTCGCGGCACGGTACGGCCGGTCGAAGTTCCACGGCAGTTCGATCCCGAACATCCGGGCCAGGCCGAGCGCCATGTCCGTGTAGCCGGCGAAATCGAAGTAGATCTGGAACGCGTACCCGGTCATCGCAGCCCACGACTGGACCAGCCCGAGCTGTCCCGGACTGCCGAGCAGGACGTCCGTTCTCGCCGCGATCTGGTCGGCGATCACGACCTTCTTGACCAGCCCGAGCGAGAACAAGAGGAGCCCGGAGAGCATCAGGTCCGGGTCGAACCGGTAGAGCCGCTCGAGCTGCGGCCGGAGCTTTCCGTAGCGAACGATCGGCCCCGCGATCAGATGCGGGAAGAACGAGATGAAGAAGGCGTACCGCAGCGGATTCCGCTCGGCTTCGAGGTCGCCGCGATAGACGTCGATCACGTAGGAGATCGCCTCGAACGTGAAGAAGCTGATCCCGATCGGGAGCACGATTTTCCCGGTGAAGGCCTCCAGCGACGGCAGGCCGCGCCCGGTGATGGTCGTGACGAACGACAGCGAGTTGTGCGTGACGAACTGCGCGTACTTGAAGAAGACGAGGAGCGAGAGCGCGCCCGCGATTCCCGTTGCGAGGAGCCACTTGCGCGTTCGTCCCTCGGGCGTTCGCGCGAGCAAGAGGCCGGTCGCGAACGAGATCGCGGTCGATCCGACCATCAGCGCGGGGAACCACCACTGCGCGTAGGCATAGAAGACGTAGCTGGCGAGGACGAGGACCGCGAGCCGCGGTGCCTGGCGGGGCAGCACGTAGAACGCTGCGAGAGCCGCCGGGAGGAACACGCCGAGGAAGACGTAGCTGTTGAACAGCAAGGCCGCCCGAGTCTAAGCGGCGGCCGCTAAAGGTCTAGCCGAGGAGCTTCTCGAACCGTTCAGCGTCGTCGAACGGCCCGATCAGCGCGAGGCGCAGCCGCCTGTCGTCGATCAGGTCGCGCGCCACGCGCTGCACGTCGTCGCCCGTCACCTTGTCCAGCTCGGCGAGCACCTCTGCGGGATCGACGGTCTGGCCCTCGAGCACTTCCTTCCGGAGCCCGTACATGATCAGCCCGTGCGGGTTCTCCAGCTGGAGGACGAACCGGCCCTTCGCGAAGTTGCGCGCCTTCTCGAGCTCGTCAGCGGGCACTGCCTCATCTGCGATCCGCCGCAGCTCGGCGGCGACGGTCGAGACGGCGTCGTCGATCCGGTTGATGTCGACGCCGGCCTGCGCGTAGAGCGAGCCCGCGTCGGTGTAGCTGTGGTTCGTGCCGAAGACGTAGTAGGCGAGCCCGCGCCGCTCGCGCACCTCGGTGAAGAGCCGTGACGACATCCCGCCCCCGAGCACCGTCGCGAGTAGCTGCAGCGCATAGCGATCGGGATGGGTGATCGGATAGCTCGGGACGCCGAGTGCGATGTGCGCTTGGTCGGACTGCTTGGTGTGGACGCGCACGCGAGAGCCGTTTCCGTTGACGGAGACGGGATCGGGCTCGCCCGTGTCGGCCGGCTCGAGATCGCCGAGGTGCCGCTCGATCGCCTCGGTTACGTCCCCTTCGATCTTGCCGCCGATTCCGACCACGAGCCGCTCGGGCTTGTACCACCGGCCGATGTACTCCATGAACGCGTCTCGAGTGGCGCCGCGGACGGTGTCCTTGCGGCCGATGATGTCCCAGCCGAGCGGCTGGTCGCCGTAGAGGAGGTCCTCGTAGACGCCGCCGATGTAGTCACGCGGCGTGTCGAAGTACATGTTCATCTCCTCGATGATCACGCCCTTCTCGCGCTCGATCTCCTCCGTCTCGAACTTGGAATGGCGCAGCATGTCGACGAGCACGTCGAGGGCCGTGTCGCGATGCTCGGCCGCGCAGCGGACGTAGTACCCCGTGTACTCCTTGCCGGTGAAGGCGTTGAACTCGCCGCCGATCGCGTCGATCTCGCCGGCGATGTCGCGCGACGACGGGCGGTTCTCCGTCCCCTTGAAGAACATGTGCTCGGCGAAGTGGGCGATGCCGTTCGTTTCGCGGGTCTCGTAGCGCGAGCCCGCGGCGTACATCAGCGCGACCGTCACCGACTGAGCCTGCGGCATCGGCGCCAGGACGATGCGGACGCCGTTGTCCAGCGTGTGGCGCTCGTAGCTCACGCGGCCAGGCTCTCGCGCCAGGTCTCGGGGATCGGGATGGTCTCGTTCGCGTCGTAGTCGAAGCCGACCTGCACGCTCTTCGCATTCGCGACGACGCGCTCACCCGACCGGATCTCGTACTCGAAGTCGAAGCTCTTCGTCCCGAACCGCGAGGCGCGCACGCCGACCTCGAGCTCCTCGCCGACCCCCACCTGGCCACGGAAGTCGATCTCGACGCGGGCGAGGATCATTCGGATGTCTGCGATCGTCCGAACCAGTCCGAGGTCACGGAGAAATGCGTTCCGCGCGTCCTCGAGGTAGGTCGCGTAGACGGCGTTGTTCACGTGCCCGAACGCGTCGAGGTCGTTGAAGCGGACCGTCTCGCGATAGACGAAAGGGAATCCCTCCATGGGCGGCCATGGTATAGACGCGCTGGTGGCGAACGGGGAGAAGACACGAGCGGCGATCGCGGCCCAGCCGGACTGGCTGCGGGCGGTGCCGACCGACCGGCGGCTGCCCGCCGGGGCGCGCGTCTTGCACACCGGCTGCGGGACGTCGTTCCACGCCGCGCAGACCGGCGGTGAGGCGGTTCAGGCGCTCGAGCTCGTGCTGCGCCCGGAGCGTGACGCTGA
>DHWI01000039.1:5272-5805 GCA_002413095.1 Thermoleophilia bacterium UBA5186 | reverse complement strand
TGCGACGAGGTCGTCGTCTGCACGCTGGAGCTCGAGGAGAGCTGGTGTCACACGGCGAGCTACACGTGCGCGGTCGCGGCGCTCGCCGCCCTGCGCGGTGAGGACATCTCGTGGCTGCCGGATGCCGTGACCAAGGCACTGGCCACACGCCTGCCGGTGACCGAGCACGAGCGGATCATGGTCGTCGGAGCGGGGCGCGACTGGCCGACGGCGCAGGAGGCGGTGCTGAAGATCCGGGAAGGCTCGCATCTGCCAGCAGCCGCGCACGAGACGGAACAGCTCCTGCACGGACATCTCGCCGCGGTCGACGAGCGCGTCCGCGCATTCGTGCTCGAGGGCGAGGGACGGGCGGCCGAGCGCGCGAGAGACGCAGTCGCCGCGCTCCAGGTGCTCGGCTGCGAGACGACCATCATCCCGACGGTGCATCCCGTGGTGGACATCGTGCGCTTCCAGCTCCTGACGGTCGACCTCGCGGAGAAGCGCGGCGTCAATCCGGACGCCATCCATCGGGACGATCCGCGCTGGGCGCGCGC
>DHWI01000039.1:4731-5229 GCA_002413095.1 Thermoleophilia bacterium UBA5186 | reverse complement strand
TAGACGAAGCGCACCGCCTGCCAGTCGGCGTCGATCGCGACGCTCTTGTTGTCGACGAGGCCCGCGTCGAGACCGATCTGCTGCACCGTGTCGAAGTCCAGATCCGTCTCGAGCTTGGACGCCTTCTTCGGCCAGGCGACCCAGAGCCCGTCGGCAGGGTCGAGCGTGTCGCGCAGCGCCTCGAAGCGGCGGGTGAGCTCGTCGCGCGACGTCGTGAAGAAGACAATGACAATCGCGCCAGGCTTGGCGCCGAGCTTCTTCGAGAGCGGCGTGGAGGAATAGTCGCGGTCAGGCATTCGTTCGAAGCGGGTAAGGATTGTCGCGCACCCCTTGCGGCTTCGCGCGAACTCTCTCTACGTTGAATTCAATGCTCAGTCAGCTGATCAATCTTGGTGTGGTCGTCGGGCTGTTCGCGGTGGCCTGGCTCGTTTCGCGCGCCGCGGCTGTGGTCGCGCGCCGACTGCTGAGCTGGCACGACCGCCGGAACGAGGCGGCGGC
>DHWI01000039.1:0-4674 GCA_002413095.1 Thermoleophilia bacterium UBA5186 | reverse complement strand
GCGGTCGCGGTCGTGCTCTCCGTCGGACGGCTGAGCGGAGGGTTCGACCGGATCAGCGCCGCGGCCGGCGCGTCGTTCCTCCTGATCCTCGCGGCCTTCGCCGTCCAGAGGTTGCTGACCGACCTGATCGCCGGTGTGACGATGTTCGTCGAGCGCTGGTACGCGGTCGGCGACACGATCGCGATCCCGACGCTCGAGATCCAGGGCGTCGTCGAGGACGTCTCGCTGCGGCGGACGAAGCTGCGCACGCTCGACGGCGAGGCGATCCACGTCTCGAACTCGCAGATCCCGGCGGTGCGCGTCCTGCCGAGCGGCGTCAAGGAGCTCGCGATCGAGCTGTTCGTCTCTGATCGCGAGGAGGGCGAGCGGCTCGTGTTCGGGCTGCAGTCGATCCTCCCGGAGGGCCCGACCGCGTTCGTCAAGCGCCCGTCGATCGAGGTCGTCGAGGAGCTTGCAGAGACCCTCGTGCGGATCCGGATGCGCGCCACAGTCGCTCCCGGGCGCGAGTGGCTAGTCGAGGGCTTCGTCTCGGACCTGCTCAAGGAGCGCGCCGAGCCCGGACTGATCGTGCACGGCCCCGTCGTGCTCTCGGTCGACGAGGGCGCCGATCGCAGCTTCGCTCGTGCCAGCGCGGCCTCGCGCTGGGGCGTGCGCTCCGTCGCCTAGCTAGACCGCGGCGCGCGAGCGCCAGGCCTCGAGCAGCTCCGCCTCGCGCTCGGGCGCTAGCCCCGCCGCTGGCTCGCCCTCGCCGCGCGCTGCGTCCCAATCGGCGGTGTCTCGAATCGTCTCCGCGAGCGGGCGGAAAGTCAGGCCGGCCTCGACTGCGCGGGAGACGTCCGTGCGCGCGTGACCGGCGAACTCCGGGTCGGCGATCCACAGCGGGAGCTCCATCCATTCGCCGACGCCCTGCTCCAGGAGGAACGAGGAGTCCACCCACGTCACGTCTGCGCCGGCGAGCAGCTCGGACCACGGGAGGCCCTCGTTGATCGCGTTGAACACCCCGGTGCGACGCTCCTCGACCATGCGCACGATCCACTCGCCGAGATCGCGGACGTCGATGAATTGCACGGGCTCGTCCGCGGGCGCCGGCCCGAGCATCTCGCCGCCGCGCGCGAGCCGGCGAGGCCAGTACGTGAAGCGGTCGGTCGGGTCGTGCGGGCCGACGATCAACCCTGCGCGGACGATCAGCGCGCGACCCGCGAACGCGCGCTCGACCTCCGCCTCGCAGAGCGCCTTCAGCGGCCCGTAGTACTGGAACTCGTCGCCCATCTCCTCGATCGTCTCGTCCTCCATCGTCGCGACGGGACTCGACTCGTCGGGCGGGGTCGAGAGGTCGGCGTAGACGGACACGCTCGAGACGAACGTGTAGTGCGCTGTGCGGTCGGCGAGCAGCTCTGCCGAAGCGCGCACGACGCGGGGATAGAAGCCGGAGGTGTCGATCACTGCGTCCCAGTGCCCGCCCTCGAGCGCAGCGAGGTCGCCGTCGCGATCGCCGACTAGGTGCTGGGCCTCTGGGAAGAGGTCGGGATTCGTCTGCCCGCGCGTGAAGATCGAGATCTCGTGGCCGCGGGCGAGCGCGGAGTCGACGATCGCACGGCCGAGGAACTTCGTCCCGCCGAGGACGAGGAGCTTCACAGCGTTTCGAGCTCGGCGAGCAGGCGGTCGACCTCGTCGGCGGTGTTGTAGTGGACGATCCCCGCGCGGACGGCGCCTTCCGGAAGGCCGAGCCGCTGCATGACCTCCATGGCGTAGTAGTTGCCCTGCCAGACCGCAAAGCCGCGGTCACCGAGTTTCGTCGCCGTCTCGCGGGCGCCGTGGCCATCCACGTTGAACGCGAATGTCGCCACGCGGCCGTCCATCGTCGGCAGGCCATACAGCGTGCAGCTTTCGGGCAGCCCGGCGAGGAAGCGTTCGCCCAGCTCTCGCTCGTGCGCCTGGATCGCGTCCCAGCCGATCGACTCGATGTAGCCCACCGCCGCGACGAAGCCCGCCAGCAGCTCGTGCGGCAGCGTTCCCGTCTCGAAGCGGTGCCCGAGCGGCTCGTTCGCGGCAGGGCGCACCTTGTACGGGCGCCAGCTCTCGAGCAGCTCGCGCCGGCCGTAAGCGAGGCCGAGGTGCGGGCCGAAGAACTTGTACGGCGAGCAGATGAGCACGTCCACGCCGAGCTCGGCCGCGTCGATTGGCCCATGCGGGCCGTAGTGGACGGCGTCCGCCCAGGACAACGCCCCGGCAGCGCGCGCCAGTTCGACGATCCGCTTGGCGTCGGTCTTCGTCCCGACCGCGTTCGACGCGAGCGGGAAGGCCACGACGCGCGTACGGTCGCTGAGCTGCCGTTCGAGGTCGTCGAGGTCGAGCGTCGTGTCGTCGTTGATGTCGACGAACCGGACGACGAGGTCGCGGTCGTGGGCGAGCTCGAGCCACGGCGAGACGTTCGCGTCGTGATCGAGCTTCGTGACGAGGATCTCGTCGCCGGCGCGCCACTTGCGGCCTGCGGTGCGCGTGAGCGCGAAGTTGAGCGTCGACATGTTCGCGCCGAAGGCGACCTCGTCCGGCGAGCAGCCGAGGAAGCGGCCGGCTGTCGCGCGAGCCTCCTCGACGAGGGCCTCGGTGCGGCGGCTCGACTCGTACGGCCCGCTGACGTTCGCGTTCGACTCCCGGAGGTACGTCGAGATCGCGTCGATCACCTCGTCGGGAACCTGAGTGCCGCCGGGCCCGTCGAAGAGTGCGGTCGGAGTCCGGAGCGCGGAGAACCGGGCGCGGACCGCGGCGACGTCAAGGGCAACCGTGCTCACACCTTGAAAGTATCCGACGCGTGCTCGCCTCGGTGTCCCTTCCGGTCGTCGTCGCGGTGTTCGCGGGCGCCGCAGCGGCAGTCTGGTTCGCGGGGATCAAGCTCTCGGACACGGCCGACGTCCTCTCGATGCGCCTAGGCCTCGGGGAGGCACTCGGTGGGTTGATCCTGCTCGCAATCAGCACGAACCTGCCGGAGATCGCGATCACCGCCAGCGCCGCGCTCGCCCATCACCTCGGGATAGCGATTGGAAACATCCTCGGCGGCATCGCGATCCAGACCGTCGTCCTCGTCCTCATCGACGCCTTCGGGCTCGGGCGTCGGAGCTCCCTCAGCTACCAGGCCGCATCGCTGATGCTCGTGCTCGAAGGCGGGCTCGTGATTGCGGTGCTCGTCGTTGCCGTGATGGGGACGCAGCTCCCGGGCTCGCTGACCCGGGCGCGCGTCGAGCCCGCGTCGGTGCTGATCGTCCTGCTCTGGCTACTCGGTTTGTGGCTGCTCAGCCGCGCGCGATCCGGACTCCCCTGGCACGAGGACGGCGTGGCACCCGGTGGCCAGGAGCACCCGCGAGGCCACGCGAAACAGATGAAGGCGAAGCGCGCCGACGAGCGCGCGGTCAGCTCAGTCCGTGCCGGCCTCGTTTTCGCGGCTGCGGCCCTCGTGACGCTCGCAGGCGGCGTCGTTCTCGAGCGGAGCGGAGAGCGCATCGCCGCACATGTCCACATGACCGGTGTCCTCTTCGGGGCGACGGTGCTCGCCGCCGCGACCGCGCTGCCAGAGCTCTCGACCGGGCTCGCTTCGGCAAAACTCGGCGACTTTCAGCTCGCCGTCAGCGACATCTTCGGCGGCAACGCGTTCCTACCCGTTCTGTTCCTGATGGCGAGCTTGCTGTCCGGAAGCGCTGTCCTGCCGCAGGCGCAGCGCACGGACATCTATCTCACCGCGCTCGGCGTGCTGCTCACGGTTGTCTACATCGTCGGGCTGATCTTCCGCCCGAGGCGCCAGGTCCTGCGGATGGGACTGGACTCGTTGGCGGTGCTCATCCTGTATGCGATCGGACTCGTCGGCCTGATCGCAATTGCGCGGGGCTAGCGCACGGCGGCGCCGTTGACGCGCCAGCGGTACGCCGGCTTCGCCGTGAGCGACGCGCCGACAAAACAGTCGCGCTCCGCCTTCGCGAGGAGCTCCGCCAGGTCGTCCGGCTGAGGCTCGAGCTCGACCTCGAACTCGACGGAGATCTCGACGAAGGCATAGCGCTCGTCGTCGTCGCGCCGCGTGACGGTGCCCGATGCGGACGCGCTCGCGACGAAGTCGATCGCGGCGCGGCTCGCATGGAAGCGGAGGCTCTCGAGCGTGCAGCGGACGAGCCCGGCGAGTACGAGATGCTCGGGCTTCCAATCGGCGCCGAGTTCGACCTCATCCTTGCCGTCTGCGGAGACGTGGGCCGCGCGATCCTGTGCGACCGAATAATGGAACGTCTGCGATGGCTTCACGCTCACGCCGCGGACCGTATCGTGCCTTCTGTGAAGCGCATGGCGATCCTGGGCGCGACCGGATACACCGGCGGCCTCGTCGTCGCGGAGGCGCGGGCACAGGAGTTGCCGCTGCTCCTCGTCGGGCGGCGGCGGGACGCGCTCGACGCGCTCGCGGCGGCAGGCGACGAGGTTCGCGTGGCCGATGCGTCCGACGAGTCGGCTTTGCGAGCCGCCTTCGACGGCGCCTTTGCGGTCATCTCGTGTGCCGGGCCGTTCCTCCGGTTGGGCACGAAGCCGATCGAGGCGGCCGTCGCCGTCGGCGCCCACTACGTCGACACGAGCGGCGAGCAGGAGTTCGCGCGCCTGGTCTACGAGCGCTTCGCGGACGCGCCCGTCGCCGTGCTCACG
>DHWI01000034.1:2669-2789 GCA_002413095.1 Thermoleophilia bacterium UBA5186 | reverse complement strand
GGCCGGCGAACCCGTACCTCGTCGCGCTCGCATTTCGCCTCCTCGGCGTGAGCGTCTTCGCCGAGCGGATGGTCGGGATGACGTTCCGCCTCGTGCTCTGCGCCGCGCTGCTCTCGCTGG
>DHWI01000034.1:602-2523 GCA_002413095.1 Thermoleophilia bacterium UBA5186 | reverse complement strand
TGCTGATCCGGTTCGACTACGCACCTGCGGTCCTGCTCGCCGCGTTGCCGTTCCTCTGGCGTGGCGGCGTCTCGCGCAAGCGCTTCGCCCTCGCTGCTGCCGTGACCGCCGGCCTCTATCTGCCCCTGCTCGTCGCGGCCGGCCCGTCGCGGCTCCTCCAGGTGGCCGGCGACATCGCGCGCGGAACCGCGGGACGCAAGCTTCCGCTCCCCGATCTCACTACGTATCCGGGCAACCTGCTCGCCGCGTCCGTCGTCGCGAGTGTCGTCCTCGTCGTCGCCGGGGCGCTGCTGCGCTCTCGCGTCTCGCTGGCGGTCGGCCTCGCTTCCCTCGCGACGCTCCCGCACACGCTCGGGCGGCCCGACGAGGTGCACATCCTCGCCGGATGCGTCCTGTCGCTCGTGTTGCTGCCGGCAGTGCTCGTCGCGCTCGCGCGCCACCTGGAGACGCGATCGCGGGTCGCGGCAGCCGTAGTGCTGGTCGCGATCGCCGCGGCAGGGTTCGGCGTCGCCCGGGCGCACGCGTCCGGGAACCTCGGGCCGCTCATGAACACCCTGACCATGCGGGGCGCGAACGTCGAGCACGGCGGGCGCAGCTTCCCGCTCGCCGACCGCGACACGCGTGCGGACGTCCAACGCATCGTCGACGCGGCAGGCGCCGCTGCTCCGGCGGGGAGCAAGCTCTTCGTGGGCCCGCGCGACCTCCGCCGCACGAACTACGCCGACACCTACCTCTACTTCCTGCTCCCCGAGTTCGAGCCCGCGTCCTTCTACATCGAGCTTGCGCCGGGGACGCTGAACCACACCGGGAAGCGCGCTGTGACGGAACTGGCCCGCGCGGATTTGCTGATCCTCACGTCGAGGCACGACGACTGGCGCGAGCCGAACACGTCCGTCCGCTTCGGCTCCGCCGCCCCAAATCGCTACGTCGCCTCGCACTTCTGCCCGCGCGCACGAAGCGGGACGTACACCCTCCTGCTGCGCTGCTAGCCTCGCCGCGGGAGGCGCGGTGAAGCGGAAGCACGTCAAGCGCATCGGTGCGACCGTTGCCGCCTTCGGGCTCGGCGTGGGTATCGGGATCTTCGCCACGCGCCCCCACGACCCCAGCGAGCACGAGGCCGTGAGCCTGCTGCTCGAGCTGAAGGCGCCGGTTTACTGCGGCGCCGGCGCGAAGCCGCTGGTCGCGCTCACCTTCGACGACGGGCCCGGCCCGTACAGCGCCCAGCTCGTCGACGTCCTGCGCCGGCACGGCGCCCGCGCCACGTTCTTCGAGATCGGGCGCAAGGCCGCCTCGCACCCTGGCCTCGTGCGGGCGGAGCTCTCCGCGGGCGCAGTCGGCAACCACAGCTGGTCGCATCCCGACCTGACGCAGCTCGAGACGGCCGCCGTCACGCGCGAGCTCGCATCCACGCAGCGGACGATCGAGTCGGTCGGCGGGCGCGACGTGCTCGTCTTCCGCCCGCCGTTCGGCTCGAACGACCCACGCTCGCTCGACTTGGCCGGCCGCCTCGGGATGCTCGAAGTGCTCTGGAACGTCGACAGCGGCGACGCGTCGGGAGCCTCCACGCCGGCGCCGGCCGAAATCGCACGGAACCTCGCCGAGCGTGTTCGTCCTGGAGCGATCGTTCTGCTGCACGAGGACGAGCAGGTTCCGGCGACGCTCGACGCGCTGCGGACGTTCCTGCCGTGGTTGAAGCGCCACGGGCTGCGCGCGGTCACCGTGCCCGAGCTGCTCGCCCACGACCTGCCCGGAGCCGAGCAGGTCGCGAAAGGTGTCGGCGGCTGCCACGTGTCGTGGCACCACCGCGGCTTCTGACCTCACGGATGCTGGCTAGCATGGACACGATGTCCGCCGAACCGCTGCAGACGCTGCTCGAGCGCGCGTTCCCGGAGGCGACCGAGCTCTCGGTCGTCGACCGGAC
>DHWI01000034.1:185-573 GCA_002413095.1 Thermoleophilia bacterium UBA5186 | reverse complement strand
CTGATGCGCGAGAAGATCCAGCAGGTGATCGAGAACGAGCCGGTGGCCGTGTTCATGAAGGGCACGCCCCAGTTCGTCATGTGCGGCAACTCCGACCGGGCCCTCCGCGCGCTGCGCGAGGCCGGCGCTCCCGTGACCGCGGTGGACGTCCTCCCCGACCCGCAGATCCGCCAGGAGCTGTCGGCGGTCTCGGGCTGGCCGACGATCCCGCAGATCTTCATCAAGGGCGAGCTCGTGGGCGGCGCCGACATCGTCGAGGAGCTGGCCGCGTCCGGCGAGCTGGAGACGCAGCTGCGCGAAAAGCTCGGCGACGACTATCGCGAGACCGCCGAGACCCGCGTCGTCGACGTCTTGCAACCGGCGTAGAGACCCGCACTCTCACCAGGCC
>DHWI01000034.1:0-129 GCA_002413095.1 Thermoleophilia bacterium UBA5186 | reverse complement strand
TCGCCGAGCTCGAGCGGCTGCTAAGCGAGCGCAAGCTGTACGAGTACGCCGCCGCGATCGTCCCGGCGGAGGAGCACCGGCTGCACCAGACGTCGATGCGTCGCTATCCCAGCGCGTACAGCGGCGGTT
>DHWI01000200.1 GCA_002413095.1 Thermoleophilia bacterium UBA5186 | reverse complement strand
ACCGCGAAGCCGGCGCTGCTCGACAGCGTGATCGTGGTGCTGCCCGCGCTGGCACCGCCGAGGAGCACCGCGCTGCGCGTCTCCTGGCGCACCCCCACGACCGTCCAGTAGTACTCGCCCGTCGGCCAGTTCGTGTCCCAGAGGTCGATCGGGGCGCCGCTGCCGGTGAGCTTGTCGGGGAACGCGTTCGGGTCGGCGGTCGGAGCCGGCGTACCGGATCCGCTCCCGGAGCTCGACGTGACGGCACTGGTCTTCGGGGTGAAGACGCTCGGCTTGTCGGACTCGGTCGAAGTGATCGCGAGACCGTCCGTCGTGAACGTGGTTCCCTCGGTCCCATCCGGGAGGAACGTCTTTCTGGCCGACTGCGTCTGAGAATCGTCGCGCGGTAGGGCCAGCGGTCCGCTCGAACGGGGCGCGTAAGCAGGACCGCCGATGATCGCGCTCTTGAACACCAGGTTCACGCAGTCACGGTCCGTGAAGACATAGACCCGGAAGAGCTCGCTCGCCGACTGGTCGAGATTCTGGTTCCCGGTGAACGTGAAGGCGGGCATGAGGCTGTGTGTCGTCGGCGAGAGTGGGGTCGACGCCACGTCGGAGATGGTGCCGGTAGGCGTCAGCTGGCCCCGGTCGGCGAAGCCGTCGTCGGCGAGATGTGGGTTGTGCGACAAGTACACGTCGCTCCACGGCCCGTAGCTGACCGCCGGAAGGCCGTTCAAGGCCACGCCGTAGTTGGCGCGCACGGCGCGCACGCGCCAGGAGACCGTCGCGATGAACTGGTCGATCTGGTGGAACGTGTAGTACTCGCGCTCGTCGGCGACGTTCGTGGTCGTCGAGAAGATCTTGGTGCGGCCCGCGACGTCGGAGTTGACGTACCAGACCTGATAGGACGTTGCGCCCTCGACGGGGCTCCAGCGGACCAGGCCGGGCGGCGCGCTGAGCTGGACGGGAACATTTGGCCAGCGAACGTTGAAGCCGTACGGCTGCGTCCACGGGCCGACCCTGCCGTCGACGGCGATTGCGCGAACGCGCGCATAGAGCGAATAGGGGTTGCCGGTGATCCAGGGCAGGGCGATCCGGACGGCGGCCGCGGGAGAGGTCAGCGTCGAGTCGTCCCAGACGAGGCCGCTCCCCGCCGAGAGCGGGGTCGTGGAAAGCGTGAACTCGTAGTGCTGCGCGCCCTTCACCGGTGCCCAGGCGAAGGAGGGCGTGCGCGGGAACTCGTGTGCGGGGAGCTCGTCGGAGCGCAGCAGGAACGCGCGCAGGCCCACGGGGGCGATGAGCTTCGGCGGCTTTACGGTCGGTGACGCACCGGGCGCGACGATCAGCGCGACGAGCGCGAACAAGGCAAAGCGAGTAGCAAGCATCCCAATATTTGTGTCGGCACCCCGGGTTAGGCGGCCCTCCCTCGATCGAGGGATGGAAGGGCGCTCTCGAGCAGCGCGCCCGCCGCTAGAACAAGCGCATCGTCGCCCGGGCGACCGACCAGCTGCACCGAGGCGGGCAGGCCGTCCTCAGCAGGTCCGCAAGGGAGCGCGAGCGCCGGGCGGCCGAGCACATTGATCGGATACGTGAACTGCGTCAGCTGATCGCGGAACGCGTCGTTGTCGGCCTGCGCGGCCGGCGGGGCGACGATCGGGAGGGTCGGCGTCACGACGAGGTCGAATGAGTCGCTCAGCTCGGCGACGCGCTCGCGGTAGCGCTCGCGCGCGGCGGTCGCCGCGTCGGCGTCGTGGTCCGAGACCTCGAGGCAGCGCTCGATCTTCCGCCGCACCTCGGCGCCGTAGGCCTCGGCGTTGTCGGGGAAGAGCGCTCGATGGACGTCCGCGACCTCGCGCATGAAGACGGGAAACGTCCCGTCCGCGAACGGCAGGTCGAAATCCGTGCGCCGCGGGAAGAGCTCGGTCGCCGCGCGGACGCGCTCGCGGACGCCGGGGTCGGCGTGGTCCAGCCAAGCGACGCCGACGCGCAGCTCCTCCAACGATTCGAGACCGTGCTCCTCGAAGCCGGGGGCGAGCGCGTGCATCATCGTCGTGCAGCCCGCGACGTCAGGCGCCATCGGCCCGGCGTGGTCGAAGCTCGGCGCGAGCGGGAAGCAGCCTTCGAGCGGGACGAGCCCGTAGGTCGGCTTCAGCCCGACGGTGCCGCAGCAGGCGGAGGGAATCCGAATCGAGCCGCCGGAGTCCGTGCCGAGGGCTGCTTCGGCCAGTCCTGCGGCGAGCGCGGCGGCGCTCCCTCCCGAGGAGCCGCCGGCAATCCGGTCGGCCGCGATCGGGTTCGGGACGGCGCCGAAGTGCACGTTCAGCGACGTCGTGCCGTAGGCGAACTCGTGGAGGTTCGCCTTGCCGACGTTCGCGTACCCGGCTCCCTCGAGTCGGCGCACGGCTTCCGCGGTGTCGGCGGGTACGTGGTCGGCGAAGATAGCCGACCCGTAGGTCGTCGTCAGCCCGGCCGTGTCGAACAGGTCCTTGACGGCGAGCCGGGTCCCTTCGGCGGGCCGCTCGACCTCGGTGATCCAGATCCCGTCGATGGGCGCGGGCTAGGCCACCGCGTCCACGGCCATCGCGACGAAGAGCAGCGCCAGGTACAGGAGCGAGTAGTGGAACAGGAGGCCCGCGCGGCGGCGATTGGTATCGCGTTGAAGAGCTACCGCGAGCCAGAGGAACGCGCCGCCGAGCGCGAGCGCCGAGACGAGGTAGAGGAGGCCGGTCTCGCGCAGCGCGAACGGCAGCAGCGTGATCGCGACGAGCACGATCGAGTACAGGACGATCTGGCGCGCTGTCTCGCGGTCGCCCCGAACGACGGGCAGCATCGGCACCTTCGCGGCCGCGTAGTTCTCCTTGATCAGCAGCGCGAGCGCCCAGAAGTGCGGCGGCGTCCAGGCGAACACGATCAGGAACAGGAAAAGCGCCGGAAGCGTGAGGTTCCCCGTGGCGGCCGCCCAGCCGACGAGCGGAGGCACCGCGCCCGCTGCTCCGCCGATGACGATGTTCTGCGGCGTCGAGCGCTTCAGCCAGCGCGTGTAGACGAGCACGTAGAACAGGTTCCCGACGAGCGCGAGCGCGGCGGTCAGCGGATTGACGACCGACGCGAGCAGGACGAACGAGAACGCAGAGAGCGCGAGCCCGAACTCGAGCGCGCGCGACGGCGCGACCCGCCCCGCGGCGACGGGACGCTTCTCGGTCCGCTTCCCCATCAGCCGGTCGATGTCGGCGTCCAGGACGTGGTTGAGCGCGCTCGCGCCACCGCACGCCAGGGCGAGCCCGACCATTGCCGCCGCGAACGTGCCGAGCGGCGGGAGACCGTGCGCGCCGACGACCATCCCGCACGCGCCGGTGAGGAGCAGCAAGGACATGATCCGCGGCTTCGTCAG
>DHWI01000089.1:13977-18305 GCA_002413095.1 Thermoleophilia bacterium UBA5186 | reverse complement strand
CGCTTCGGGTTCATCCCGCTGGCGAACCACTCAAAGGGCGCCGGAAGAGTCGGGGCGCACGTCGCGCCGACGCACCAGCTCGAGTTCCGCTGGGCGCCGCTGATCGCGACGGGCGTGATCGCGCTGCTCATGCTCGCCGCGTTCGTCGCCACCGCGACGCGCCGCCGCGCGCTGGAGCTGGAGGCGCGAACGATCGAGGAGGCGCTCGCCCAGGTGATGGACGACGCCCTCGACGACATCCGCGCCGAGCGCGACCCGCGCAAGGCGATCATCGCGGCCTACGCCCGCATGGAAAAGCTGCTGGCGGGCTTCGGCCGGGCTCGCGCTCCCGCGGAGGCGCCGTTCGAGTACCTCGCACGCGTGCTGCTCGAGCTACGCGTGAGCCGCCATCCCATCGAGGCGCTGACCGAGCTGTTCGAGCGCGCGAAGTTCTCTGTCCACGCCCTGGGAGCCGAGGACAAGTCCCGCGCGATCGAGGCGCTCGAGTCGGTGCGCGACGAGCTACGCGACCCCGTTGCGGTCGCCGCGGAGCAGGTGCCGGCGTGAGGCGGGTGGCAGCGAGAGCCGCGATCTCGGCGGCGGTCGCGGTCGTCGCTCTCGTCGTCGCGCTGCAGACGATGCCGGTCCGTCACGGCGTGATCGTCCAGGTCTGGCTGCTCATCTGCGGCGCCGTGATCCTGCTCCGGCTCGTGGCCGCAACGCGCGCGCCTGCGCTCGACAGCGAGCCGTCGTCGTTCGATCGCGCGCTGCGCTCGGTGCCGCCCCCGCCCGAGCGCCCGCCCGAGCTCGCGCGCCTCGAGCGCGAGGTCTACCTCGGCATGACCGGCCAGTTCTTCCTCCACCGGCGGCTCCGCCCGACGCTGCGCGAGATCGCCGAGCAGCGCCTGCGCGACTGCCGCGGCGTCGAGCTCGACAGCGGCAACGCAGACGTCCTGGCCGCTCTCGGCGAAGACGGCTGGGAGCTCCTCCGTCCCGACCGCACGGAGCACTGGAACCCGGACGCGGCCGGGATCCGGCTGGCGCAGCTCGAACAGGTCGTCGCCGCGCTTGAGAGGATTCAGGCATGACGTCGCTCGACGAGACGCGCGCCCGCTGCGACCGGATCCTCGCGGAGGTGGAGCGCGCAGTCGTCGGCAAGCGTGAGCCGCTCGAGCTGATCCTGCTCGGGATCCTCGCCGACGGCCACGTCCTGATCGAGGACTATCCCGGCCTCGCGAAGACACTGATCGCGCGCTCGTTCGCGCAGGTCACGAGCATGCGGTTCTCGCGGATCCAGTTCACGCCGGACCTGATGCCCGGGGACGTGACGGGCTCGTCGATCTACAACCAGCGCACGTCCGACTTCGAGTTCCGTCCGGGCCCGATCTTCGCCAACCTCCTCCTCGCCGACGAGATCAACCGAGCCCCGCCGAAGACGCAGGCAGCGCTGCTGGAGGCGATGCAGGAGCGCCAGGTCACGATCGAGGGGCGGACGAACCCGCTCGAGCGACCCTTCATCGTTCTGGCGACACAGAATCCGATCGAGTACGAGGGGACGTATCCGCTGCCCGAGGCGCAGCTCGACCGGTTCGTCGCCCGAATCGGCGTGGGCTACCCGTCCCGCGAGGACGAGTGGCAGGTTCTCGCGCGGCGGCTCGAGCGGCAGGAGGACGAGATCGAGCTCGACGCCATTGTCGACGGGCCCACTGTGGTGGAGATGCAGCGATCGCTCGAGGAGGTGCACGTGTCGGAGCCGATCGGGCTCTACATGGTGGACATCGTCGCGGCGACGCGCGCCAGCCAGCGCCTGCAGGTCGGCGCGAGCCCGCGCGGGA
This sequence comes from Thermoleophilia bacterium UBA5186, assembly GCA_002413095.1. GTDB lineage: Bacteria > Actinomycetota > Thermoleophilia > Gaiellales > Gaiellaceae > UBA5186. The sequence continues at coordinate 16,491 of DHWI01000089.1, read as the reverse complement.
CGCTCGCGCTGCTGAAGCTCGCGCGCGGGAAGGCGGTGCTCGACGGGCGGGACTACGTGACCCCGGAGGACGTGAAGGCGGTCGCGGTGCCTGCGCTCGCCCACCGGCTCACGCTGCGGCCGGAGCTCTGGGTGCAGCGGATCAGCGGCGACCAGATCGTCCGCGAGGCTCTGGCGACGGTGCCGACGCCGCCCGCGGAGGACGTCGTGCGCGCCAGCGCGTGACGCGAACGGTCTCGCCGAAGCTCGGCGCGTACGCCGGCCTGGCCGCGCTCGGCCTGATCGCCGCGATCGCCCTCCGCCGGCCCGAGCTCGTGGCCGTCTCCGCCCCGTTTCCACTCGTCCTCGCCGTCGGCCTCGCCTTCTCGCGCGCGCCGCGGCTGCGCGCGCAGTTCACGCTCGACCGCGAGCGGGTGCTGGAGGACGACGAGGTCGTGCTCACCCTGACGCTCGGCGCGGCAGAGCCGCTGGAGCGCGTGGAGGTCTTCATCCGCCTCCCGTCCGCGCTCGTGCCCGTCGACGGCGCCAATCCCTTTGCGCTTCGGCTCGGGACGACCAAGGCGACGCGCGAGCTCCGGCTTCGCTGCGGGCGGTGGGGCGGCTATGCGCTCGGTGAGGTCCACCTGCGGATCCGCGACCGCTTCGGCCTCTTCGTGCACGAGTTGCAGCTGACCGACCGTCTGTCGCTGCGGGTCTATCCGCGGCCCGAGGAGATCCAGCGCGTCCTGCTGCCCCTCGAGACGCAGGTCTACGCGGGGAACCAGGTCTCGCGCGGCAAGGGCGAGGGGATCGAGTTCGCCGACGTCCGGCACTTCGCGACAGGGGACCGCGTGCGGCGGATCAACTGGCGTGTCAGCGCTCGCCGCGGCGAGCTCTTCGTCAACGAGCGCCACCCCGAGCAGAACACCGACGTGATCATCTTCCTCGACTCGTTCACGGAAGCCCGCGCGAGCCAGCGCGGCACCCTCGAGCTCGCGGTCCGTGCGGCGGCGTCCCTCGCGGCGCTGTATCTCCAGCGCAAGGACCGAGTCGGGCTCGTCAGCTTCGGCGGTGTCCTGAGCTGGCTCCTCCCGGCGACCGGGCTCGTTCAGCGCTACCGGATCCTCGATTCGGTGATCGGGACGGAGATCGTCTTCAGCTACGCGTGGAAGGACGCCGACGTGATCCCCGTCGGGACGCTGCCGCCGCGGGCTCTGATCCTCGCGTTGACACCGCTGCTCGACGAGCGCGCGGTGGTGACGCTGCTCGACCTGCGCGCGCGCGGGTTCGACCTTGCCGTGATCGAGGTCTCGCCCCTTCCCTTCACGGCCGCCGCGGACGGCGAGGTGGAGGCGGTCGGACATCGCCTGTGGCAGCTGCGGCGCGAGACCCTCCGGTCGCGCTACCAGCGGCTCGGCGTGCCCGTGGTCGAGTGGCGGGACGGCGATCCGCTCGCGGTCGCGCTGGAGGAGGTGGGAGCATTCAGGCGTCACGCCGGTCGCGTTCGCGCGTAATCACCGCGACGCTCTCACTCGTCTGCGCGGGATTGCTCGCGGCCTGGACGCTGCTCGGGATCGGCTCGCAGATCGTCCTCGGCATCGCCGCGCTCGCGGCGCTACCGGGCGTCGTAGCGCTCGCGCTGGCGCTCGTCTCCGGTTGGCCGGCGCCGATCCCGTGGGCCGTCGTCTCGCTCGGTGCCTCCTACGCGGTGTCGCTGCACGGCCAGCGCACGATCGACGGGCGGGCGCCGCTCGTGGGCGGGCTGCTCGTGCTCGTCGCCGAGCTCGCGTACTGGTCGCTCGAGCGGCGCACTCCGGTCGGGGACGAAGCCGGCCTGCACCTGCGCCGGGTCGCTTCTGTGCTGGTGACGACGCTCGGCTCCGCCGCGGTGGGCGCGGCGCTACTGGCGGTCACCTCCGTACCGCTCGGCGGCAGCGTGACCTGGGACGCGTTCGGCCTGGCCGCGGCTGCAGGGGCCGTGGCGACCCTGGCGCTCCTTTCGCAGCGAAGCTAGTCGATCACGAAGCCGACGACGATCCGCGTGACACGGCCGCGACGCAGGAAGAAATCCGTCACGCGCTTACCCGCCGTGAACGAGCCCAGGAAGCAGTGCCCCGTCTCGCATTTCAGGCCGGGTACTCGTGCCAGCAACTCCGTCTTCGTCGAGCCGACATGCGCCCCACGCGCAGTCCGCTCGAGCGGCGACGTCGTCTGCAGCCCCGTCGCCGAGTTCCCGCCCTGGAACGTCACCTCGACACGCGGGTAGACGAACTGCGTCCAGGCGCCGAAGTCGTTCCGCCCGCGGCGAACGCGCGGCGGCGCGCCGAGCTTCGCGCGCACCTGCGCCTTCGTCATCTGCAGCGTGATGCCCGCAATCGAGCGCTGAGGGACGATCGCTGCGCCCGCCGAGCCTGCGCCGCAGACGAGAACGAGCGCCGCAGCAGCCGCGACGAGGAGGATCGAGGGCATACGGCTGGGCATGACGCGTGTGTCTCCGGCCGCCGCTAAACTGAACCTCGCTCGGCGCATTCGTCTA
>DHWI01000089.1:11462-13840 GCA_002413095.1 Thermoleophilia bacterium UBA5186 | reverse complement strand
CCCTCTCACGGCGGCGGCACGGGTTCGAATCCCGTATGCGCCTCTTCCGCGTTCCCCCAGGCTTGGGTGCTTGCCGAACCTTGACGCGCCTGTTGCCGGGCGTTAAGACTCACTTCGAATGACCGACGAATCCGGCGTGTCTGCGGCCGGCGGCGTCCCACCCGAAGAACACGTCGATCCGACGGCCGGGCAGAGCTCGACCGGCGACTCTGCGCCCGCCGATCCCGGGAGCGTGCCGGGCAAGGGAGCTCAGGACACCGGAGCTACGACTCCAGTGGGCACGGCGACGTCCCCCGCGAAGGAGACCGGCAGGAACCGCGGCGGGGGTCAGGTGGGCCTGTTCGGCGCCTCGCTCTTCGGGATCTTCGTGCTGTGCGTCGGGCTGATCCTCATCTACATCCTGATCAAGATCTGGCCAAAGGTGCCGCATGGAACGGTCAACACCAGAACAACCGCTAGCGGCCAGGCCAAGAAGGCCGCACCGATCGACCTGTTCTGGGGGCTCTTCAAGTTCAACTTGCTAGCCGAGACGGCGCTCATCGTCCTTGCGGCGGTCATGGGCGGCCTCGGAGCAACCGTCTTCATCGCGGTGTCCTTCAGCGACTACGTCGGCAACCGGCGGTTCGAGCGGAGCTGGCTCTGGTTCTATCTCGTGCGTTTCTTCGTCGGCCCTGCGCTCGCGGTGATCTTCTACTTCACGCTACGCGGGGGCTTCCTCGCGACGAGCTCCTCCGGAAGCGACATCAACCCGTACGGGGTTGCCGCGATGGCCGGTCTCGTCGGGCTTTTCTCCAAGCAGGCGGGCGACAAGCTCCACCAGGTCTTCGACGCCCTCTTTCAGGTGGATTCGAGCCACGGTGATGCGGCGCGCGGCGACGGCGTCGCGAATCCGAAGCCGACGATCTCGGGAATCCAGCCGGACATAACGACAACTCCCGAGACGCTCACCTTCACGCTTCAAGGGACCGGATTCATCGAGAGCTCCACTGTCGCCGTCGGGAGCAGCGAGGCCGGAGACCAGCCCGCAAAGCTCTTCGCACGCATCCGGTGCTACGTCAGCGACACGGAGCTGGAGATCACGCTGCTGAAGAGCGACCTCGCCAAGCCCGGCCACTTGTGGATCTCCGTGACGAACCCCGAGCCGGGCGGCGGAACCGTCGGCCCGCACGCATTCGACATCAGCGGCGAGGCGATCCTCGCAGCCGAAGCGGGCAAGGGCGAGGGTGGCGAGGCCGCCGCGAACCCGACGCCGACGATCTCAGGCGTCGACCCGGCGCCGGGCACCGGCACCGAGTCCTGAATGACGCGCAGCTCCAGATCACGCTAACCGCGGACGACGTCTCGCAACCGGGCCAGCTCTGGATCTCGGTGACGAACCCCGCGCCCGACGGCGGCACGGCCGGCCCGCAATCCTTCGACATCGCCTGAACCAGCCGCTCACCGGACCCGTCCGATCCCTCGATCGAGGGAGACGAGAAAGCCGGAAACGCCGATCTTCACAGTGTGCGGCCCGCTTCCTCGATCACGCTTGCTCTCGCGGCCATTCTCGGCATCATCGGCGGCCTCGCCGTCGGCGTGTCGGCCTGGACCCGTCAGACCGCAGGCGCGCCGTCCGCGCTCTCCGCAGCCGCAACGGAGCCTTCGGCCCCCGGAGTGCGAGATGCCGCCGCAAGGTACGGCCCACTGGCTGCCGCCCCGGGGATCTACCCGCTCCAGACTTCCTCGTCCCTGGCCTCGTTCGAATCGGTTCGCTCGCCCGCGAGCAGCTTTGCCGCGGCGCTAGTCCCCTTCAGCCTGTCCGATCCGGCTGCTGCTTCCGACTCGGGGCTTCCGGGCCTGTGGACGCCGCTCGGCGAGCCGACGTCGACACCGCCGCCCGGCTCGACGGACGCGACTCCCGCGCCACCGCTTGCGATCTCCGACGTCCAGGCCGTCTCGCTCTCCGCCTTCTCCGCGACGATCTCCTGGCGCACGAGCGAGCCCGTCAGCTCACGCGTCTCCTACGGCGTGGACGTGCCGACGCTCTGGACTGCGCCCGCGGCGCCGTCCGTCGACCACGTCGCCACCCTCACAGGTCTGACCTTCGACACGGCGTACCGCGTGTCGGTCGACGCGCGCGCCGACGACGGCCGCGGCGCATCGGCACCGTTCCTGCTCAACACGCCGGGGCTCACAGGCGCAGAGCGCACGGCGGCTGGCGGGGACGTCATCCAAGTCGACGGCCAGCCGTTCTTCCCGACGATCGTCTGGAACGCCTGCACCGAGGGCTATCCCACCAATCTCGCCGCCGGAATCGACCTGTTCATGGGCAACGGGTGCGGAACCGCGCGCGACCAGCTCGCTCAGCTCCAGGGCCGTGCGCTCTCCGTCACCTCCGC
>DHWI01000089.1:1401-11366 GCA_002413095.1 Thermoleophilia bacterium UBA5186 | reverse complement strand
TCGCCAATGCCGAGGTGGTCGGCTTCGACCTCTATCCGCTGCAGAGCTGGTGCCGCTTCGACAGCTTCGGCGACGTGTTCGCGGCGCAGAAAGAGCTGGTGCAGCTCGCGAGCGGCAAGCCCACCTTCCAGTGGATCGAGGCGCGCAGGATGGACTGCAACGACCCGCGGCTCGACCCCACGCCTGAGACGGTGCGGGCCGAGACGTGGCTCGCGATCGCAGCGGGCGCGCACGCCATCGGCTACTTCCCGAACGACTGGAGCCCCGAGGTTGCCGCCGAGATCGCGCGCGAGAAGCGGGAGATCGAGACGCTCGTCCCCGCACTCACCCAGCCGGCGCTTGACGCCCGCGCGGGCGGCTCGTCGCTACGAGTCGGCGCGCGAGAGCTGAACGGCGCGGTCTACGTGATCGTCGTCAACGCGTCACGGAGCCCCGCGAGCGACACGATCGTCGTGCCGGCGCTCGGCGACCGGACGCTCTTGACGCTCGACGGCACAGGCAGCGTCGCCGCATCGGCCGGGTCTTTCACGGACAGCCTCGGTCCGCTCGAGGTCCACGTGTACGTCGCTCCGCCCGTCGCGCTCTAGAGTTCGGCCCTCGCGCGCACCGTGCCCGCCCGCTCGTGGCGCGCCTCGAGCTTGACCTCGCCGCCGTTCGGCGCCTCGACCACCCACTCCACCTTCGTCCGGTCATCGGTCGAGCCGTCTGCGCCGAACCAGAACGTGCCCCGGTGGGCCACGCGGCCGGCGAGCTGTCCCGCCTCGACCTTGGCCTCGCCGCCGACGAGCCGCGCGCCGTCCGGTAGCTCGAGCTCGACCTCGAGCGGCCGCACCGCCTTACGCTCCATGGCCTTCTCGGACACGTTGGTCGGCAGCCAGCCCGTGTTCCAGAGGACGGCCCGGACGAGATACGTGTTCTGGCCGAGAGCCTCCACCTCGAACGACTGCAGCTCGAGCTTGGGCGAGCAGAGCGCCTGGAAGACCGCCCACTCCGCATGCGGCGCGATCTCGCGCTCGAGCAGGTGCGTCGGGACGTTCGCCCACGCGTACATCACGTCCCAGCCGCCGATCTCCACCGGCCCGAGCTGAGGATGCTGGAACGGCGTCCAGTCGGCGTAGCCGCGCCCCTCGAGGACGTCGTCGTTCCAGCGCAGGAGCTTCAGGTCGTCCTCGGGCGAGTGCTCTTTGATCCAGTCGATGTAGCCGAACTCCTCGATCCCGGCCTCGCGCTGCGGGCTCCAGAACTCGGTCGTCCACGCGAAGACGCCGAGGTAGTCGTAGAACCAGTCGTGCGCGCTGCCGGTGATCGAGCTCTTCGGGTCGTACTTGAAGTCGTGGAAGACCGAGACCGCCGGGTAGCCGGTCAGCTCAGTCCCCTTCTCGCCGAGGAGCTCGTAGACGCGCAAGTCCTGCGTCGGGAGGTCGTCATCAGGCTTCCCTGCGTAGGGCCGGAGGTGGACGCCGCTGAACGTGTGGTACGCGACGTGGCCACAGACGTTCGGGCGGTCGGCGATCGCCTGGACGAACGCGCGGATCTCCGGCTCGGACGTCGGGAACGGTCCGGCCCCGGGCTGCGTCCCCTCCGGCGCCCACTCCGACGGGAAGTTCCGGTTCAGGTCGAGACCCTCGAGAGGCGGCGCGACCTTGATCGTGACGCCGTCCCAGTTCCTGATCGTGCCCTCGGGCAGCAGCCGGTAGAACTCGCCGTCCTCCGGCCCCTCGTCGAGCTCGCGGCGGATCATCAGGCGCGGCTCCTCCGGGTGCACCTTCCACGCCCCGTTCGGGTCGCGGAGCCGCATCGTCAGGATCCGGCCGTCTCCGTCGATGTCCTCGTCCTGCAGGCCGTCCTCGGGATCGAGGCGAGGGTAGGGACGGACGCTCGAACGGATGAACCTCGGCCTTTCCGCCAGTGCAAGCTCTGCCCCGTCCGGGTTCAGGCGCGGGATCACGTAGAAGGCCCGTGAGTCGAGAGCCCGAGTGATCCTGTCGTCGGTGCCGTGCCCGCGCAGGAGCCGGTCGATCAGGTGCAGGGCCGCCGCCGAGCCGGTGACCTCCATCGCGTGGATGTTCGCCTCGACGAGGAAGGCGGGCTTCTCGGCAGCCGGGCCGGTGTCCGCGTTCGTGACCGTCACGATCCAGATGTCGCGCCCCTCGTGGGACGAGCCGATGCTTGCGAGCTCGAGCAGGCGCGGGTGCTCGTCGGCCCACGCGCGCAGGAGCGCGGTCAGCTCCTCGTAACGCAGGAACCGATCGAGTGGAAGATCAGCCACCGAGCTCGGACAGAAGCGGCGCGGTGTCGAGCGCGTCGAACCCGAGCCGGGCCGCGATCTCCTCGCTGGTCGGGCGCGTTCCCTCGCGGAACAGCTCGCGCAGGCGGTCGCCCGTGGCCGACGAGCGCCACCAGTCCTCGCCGAACTCGTCCGCGAGGTAATTGCGGAGCTGCGCGGAGCGGATCCAGGCTCGCAGGTAGTCGGCCGAATAGAAGCCCGAGTCCATGTCCGCGAGGTATGCGTCGGCGCGGTAGGCGATTCCCGTCGCGGCGGTGAGCTTTTCGGAGTAGCCGCCGGGCGTGCCGCCGTCGTCGGCGAAGCGAGCCCAGAAGTCGAGCTCGAACTGCAGCTTCGCCGTATAGCGCCGGTAGAGCAGCGCCTCGAGAAAGACGGTCGCCTCGGCGTTTTCGCGCGCAGTCTCCTCGTCGAGACCGAAGTGATCGGCGTGCCAGGCGGGCTCGCGGGAGATCGCCTCGAGGATGTACGAGTAGATCTCCGTCAACGCATGGTCGCGCGAGAGCTTGCGGAAGGTGTACGAGAGGCCGGGGTCGACGCCGGCGTAGTGAAGCGCATGCCCGGCCTCGTGCAGGAACGCCTGGTAGTCGTGGACGCCGCCCTGAGCGCGCGTGATCAGGTGGACGACACTGGGCGGGTCCGAGGCGATCACGCACGCGCGCGGCGACTTCTGGGGACGGTCCTCGACGTCCAAGCGGATGTTCGGCTCGTTCTCGAGGTCGAAGCCGAGCAGCTGAAGCGTGGCCATGCAGACGGGGATCGCCTGCTCCTTCGTGTAGGTCGAGTCGAGCGGAGAGAGCCGGCGCAGGTAGGCGGTGTGGAACGAGGCGGGGACAGGCTCGCGATCAGGGCCGAGGAGCCGCTCGAACCAGTGCTCCTTGAGCCGCTCGTACGCGCCCGTCGAGCGCTCGCTCGCGGCCGCGAGAGCGCGCTCGAGCCCCTGCAGCGAGATGCTCTTCTCCTCGGCAGAGCGAGCAACCGGGTCGGGCTCGCCGGAGAGCTCAGCCTCCAGCTCCTCGCCTGCGCGCAGAAGCTCCAGGCGGTCGTCGTTGAAGCGCGCGGAGGCCTGAGCGTGGATCTCGCCGAGCTCCTCGCGGTCGGCGTAGGAGTCGAGCACCGCCAGCTTCGCCTGGGCATTGCGGAGCGGCATCTCCTCGCCGCGGAAGGTGACCCCCGCGGCCAGGATGGCATTCTCGAGCTCGTCCTCGCGTTCGGCGAGCTCGGCGGTGACGATTCCGCTCTCGCAGGCCTTGCGCAGCCGGTAGAGCCGCTCGCGCTCGTCGACTTCCGCGTCGTCCTCTGCCTCGCACAAAACGTCGATCTGCTCGCGCGTGAAGAGGTCGGCGTAGCGCTCGACGATCGCGGCCTGCTCGGAGGTCTCCTTCTCGCCCACGCGCACCACACGGGCCTCTTCCGAGCGCTCGAAAACGTAGCGCTGCAGGCGCTCCTCGTACTGCGCGGGTGTCCTCGCCGCCGCGACGCTCATCCGCTGGAATCTATCTCGCGGCGCCGTCCGGCGAGATCCTTGACCGTCGAGATGAGCTCGTCGAGCCGGAAAGGCTTCGAGATCACCGCGTCGGCACGCTCGGGTTCGACGGCTTCCTGCTCGGAGCTCCCGGTGAGGAGCGCGACCGGCGTAGCGGGGCTGCTCTCGCGAAGCTCGCGGAGCAGTTCCCGCCCGTCGTCGCGGCCGACGTGCACGTCGAGGAGGACGACGTCGACCTTCGCGTGGCTCAGAAGCTCGCGCGCCTCGCTCAGCCCGCCGGCCTCCAGCACGGTGCAGCCGTCGAGCTCGAGATTCACTCGGCAGAGGAGCCTGATCGAAGGGTCGTCGTCGACGACGAGGACAGTGATGGGAATGCCCGCCACCCCGGCCGCGAGTCTACCGGTGGCTAGAATCAAGCCCTTGAAGCAGATCGTCGGGACCGGCGCGCGGGAGAGCTACGAGGCGGCGATTGCGGGAGTCTGGACCGACCTCCGCACGACGCTGCACCGGCTCGAAGTGCTTGCGGCCGACCCGGACGAGACACTCGGCCGCGACGACGCCCCCGATCGGCTCGGCGGCCTCCAGTACTCGCTCCATCGGTCAGCCGAGCTCGTCACCGGGCTCGAGCCGCCGCTCGACGCCGAGACGGCGCACGAGGAGCTCGCGGCGGCGCTGACCGACGCGAGGGATGCGACGGCAGAGATTGCCTACGTCCTTGAGGTCGACGACGCCGAAGCAGCGAAGCCGTACGTCTACGAGTGGCGCGGAGCGCTCTTCCGGGTCCGACTCGCCCAGCTGCGGCTCGCCAGCCCCGTGCCGGATTCCGCCGTGCCGTCGCGGGCCCACGAGTCGCCGGTCCGCCGCGTCCTGCTCGCACGGGCGCTCGTCGCCGCCGGTGCGTTCGCCCTCGCGGCCGGCGCGATCGCCGGGATGTGGATCCTGGTTGCGGTCGGACTGACCGCGTTCGCGCTCGGCGCCCTCGCCGGAAACCGGTAGCCCTGAGGGACACCTCCGTACCCCTAGCCTCAAGTGGGGCGTTTACCCCTTGTAAATGAGAAGTGAACGAGGAAATGAGGGCAAGGGGTCTCAGATGAAACGGGGTCAGCAGGAGCTACCGGCACCGACCGAGCAATTTCGGTTGCGGGCCTGGCGCGAGTTCCAGAAGGCGCTCGACCCGCTCGCGCAGCCCAAGCCTCTGCCTAGGAAGCGCTACCACTAGCGCGTCGTAAACGTTCGAGCGACCGCTCCTTGCCCAGGAGCTCGAGGCTCTCGAACAGGCCGGGCGAGATCTTCGACCCGGTGACCGCGATCCGAACGGGCTGGAACGCCTCCCGCGGCTTCAGACCCTCTCGCTCCGCCCACTCACGCAGGGCTGACTCGATCCGCTCGCGCGTGAACGGCTCCGCCGCCGCCAACGCTTCGGTGGCCTGGGCCAGGACGCCGTTGCCGACCGCGGGCGCGTCCACCTCCTCGAACAGGAAGCGGACGAAGTCTGGGTACTCGGAGAACTTCGCGATCTTCTCCTGCACGAGCGGAGCGGTCTCGCGCACCCGCACCGCGTCCCAGTCGTAGCCCTGCTCGCCGACCCAGAGGACGAGCGCGTCCGCGTACGCGTCCAGCGGCAGCGCGCGGAGGTGCATCCCGTTGATGTGGTCGAGCTTGGCGTAGTCGAAGGTCGCGGGGCTCGAGGAGATGCGCTCGAGCGCGAAGCGGTCGACGAGCTCGTCGACCGACATGATCTCGGTCCTGTCGTCGTAGCTCCAGCCGAGGAGCGCGAGGTGGTTGACGAGCGCCGGCGCGTAGTAGCCGACCTTGCGGAACTCGTCCACGGTGACCGCGCCGTGCCGCTTCGACAGCTTCTTGCCGTCCTCGCCGTTCACGTTCGGGACATGGCCGTAAACCGGCAGGTCGGCGTCCAGCGCGCGCAGGATCTGGATCTGTTTGGGCGTGTTCGAGACGTGGTCGGGGCCGCGAAGGACGTGCGTGATCCGGTCCTGGACGTCCTCGACCGGCGAGGCGAAGTTGTAGGTCGGCCGGCCGTCGGAGCGCAGGAGCACGAGGTCCTCGATCGTCTCGTTCGGGACCTCGACGCGGCCGAGCACGACGTCGTCCCAGGCGGTCGTGCCCTCGTCGGGCATGCGGAAGCGGATCGCTCCCTCGTCCTCGTAGGCCTTGCCGGCCTCGACGAGCTCGTGCGCGAGCTCGCGGCAGCGCTCCATGCTGTCGAGCTGGAACGTAACCGGGCCGTCCCAGTCCAGCCCAAGCCAGCGCAACGATTCCTGGATCTGCTCGGTCGCCTCGAAGACCTCGCGCGCAGTGTCCGTGTTCTCGATTCGGAGCAGGAACTCGCCGCCCTGGTTGCGCGCAAAGAGCCAGTTGAAGAGCGCCGTGCGGACGTTGCCGATGTGGAGCAGCCCGGTGGGGCTCGGAGCCATGCGGACGCGAACCGACATGGCGCAAACGCTACGTGACGACGGGCTCGGGCGCGCCCTTGCTCCTGAGCGCGCGGACGCTCGGGATCGCGGCCATCGTGGCAATGCAGACCGCGGAGATCGCAGCGGCTCCCCAGAGCGTGACGCCCATCCCGAGCAGGTTGGAAGCCGGGCCTGCGAGAGCCAGCCCGAGCGGGATCAGGAGGAAGGAGCCAAGCTCGTCGTAGGAGCTGACACGCGACTGGGCACCCTCCGGGATGTGCTGCTGTAAGACGGTCACCCAGAGGGTGAGGTGGATCGCGATCGCCGCGCCCGCGAGGAGCGCGACGGCCGAGAGCACCGCGGTGTGGGCGTGCAAGGCAAGGGCTGCGAGTTCGAGAACCGTTGCTCCGGCCAGCACGACGGAGACGAAAAGCGGGCGCTGGGGCCGCAACCGCAATGCGAGCAATCCTCCGATCACCGCACCGACTCCGCTCGAGGCTCCGACGATCGCCCATGCGCCCGCACCTCCGAGGTGCTTCAAGGCGATCACCGGTCCCAGCACGACCCAGGCGGCAAAGACGAAGTTCGAGACGCCGAAGAGCGTCACCGTCGACCACAGCCACGTCCGCGAGGCGAACTCCCGCCAGCCGAGGCGCAGCTCATGGAGGAACAGCGCGTGCTCTCCGGCCCTCGCGCGGCGCGGAATGCTCAGCGTCGTCAGCAGCAGGCCGGCTGCAACGAACGTCGCCGCGTCGACCGCGAGGGCGAGCGACGGGCTCGCCGCCACGATCACGATTCCACCGACCGCCGGCCCGACGATCCCCATCGTGTTGCGGCTGAGGCTGAGGAGCGCGTTCGCCTGGTAGAGACGCTCGGTCGGAACCGTCTGCGGCACAAGCCCGACGGTCGCCGGCACCACGAGCCCGCCGCCGACGCCGTAAAGCGCCTGCAGGCCGATCAGGGCGGGGATGGAGGCCCAGCCGCCGAGGAGAAGGGCGGCGACCGAAGCTTGGGAGATCGCCTGGACCGTCGCGGCGCCGACGAGGATCCACTGCCTCGGGAGGCGGTCCGACCACACCCCGCCCGCCAGGAGAACCGCCGCCTCCATGACCTGCCGTGCGGCGAGGACGAGGCCGAGGTCGGTGCCCGATCCAGTCAGCCCGAGGACGGCGAAGACGAGGGCGAGCACGCCGACGCGGTCGCCGAACGACGAAATCGTGCTGGCGAAGAAGAAGCGCTTGTATTCCCGCTCAGCGAGAGGCCCCAGCCTGCCCTGGAGGTGCACCGGGGCGAGAGTATTGCCAGGATCGGCCGGTATTGTCGGGTCGGTGCTGTTCGGGGCTCACGTCTCCTGCTCGGGCGGGATTCACCGCGCGATCGACCGTGCCGAGTCGTTCGGCTGCGAGGCCGTCCAGGTCTTCACTCAGAGCCCGCGCACCTGGCGGACGACGAACCACGATCCGGCCAACTTCGCGGCCTTCAAGGAGCGCGCGATCGAGGCGGGGATCGAGTCCACCGTCTGCCACGCGCTGTATCTCGTCAACCTCGCGAGTCCCGACGACGAGATCTACTCCAAGTCGATCGCGACGCTGCGGAACACGATGGAGATCGCCTGCGCCATCGACGCCGACGGAGTCGTCTTCCACGTCGGCTCGCACCTCGGCGCCGGCCTCGAAGCCGGCCTCGAGCGCGTGGTTCCGGCGCTGCTGCAGGTGCTCGAGCTCTGCTCCGAGCGGACGTGGCTCTTGATCGAGAACTCGGCGGGCGCCGGCGGGACGATCGGCCGCTCAGTCGACGAGCTCGCGGTGCTGGTCGACGCGCTCGACCGTCATCCCAGGCTCGGCATCTGCCTCGACTCGTGCCACCTCTATGTGTCCGGCTACGACGTGACCGACCCGACGGCGATCGATGCGCTCGTCACCGAGGTGGACGAGCGCATCGGCCTCGACCGCCTGCGCGCGCTGCACGCGAACGACTCGAAGGCGCCGCTCGGCTCGAACCGCGACCGGCACGACAACGTCGGCGAGGGACTGCTCGGCGACGGGCTCGGCGTCTTCCTGGCGCACCCGGCGCTGCAGGGGCTGCCGGCGCTACTGGAGGTTCCGGGCCGCGAGGGCAGAGGCCCCGACGCCGAGCAGGTCGCCAAGCTGCGCAAGGTGCACGCCCGGGCTCTTAGACGCCTCTTGGTCGGTTAGCACCCGCCAACGCCCGCCCGGCCATGGAGTCACGCGTGCACCTTGTGCCCGGAATGCTCCAGGGCCGTCCAGGTCTTCGCTCCGACCTTGCCCGTTTCATCCAGACCAGACACCTGCTGGAACCGCTTGACCGCGGCTACCGTCTTCTGACCGAAGACGTCGTTGTCGAGGAGACCGGCCGGCGGCGGGTGGCCTTCGCACCACGTCGTCAGCAGGCGCTTCAGTCGGATCACGTCGGCCCCGTGCGCGCCGAGCTCGAGCACCGGGTGGGTGGTTCCGTGCGCCGGGATGGTGACGGCGGACAGGTCGGCGCAGCGGTTCAGGTCGAACACATGACCGCCGACGTCGCCTGTCTCGCTGTGCTGCCAGATCGCGTAGGACGTCCAGGGCTTCGGGATCGTCGGGGAGCTCTTCGACGTGTAGTGCGCAAGCCAGAGTGGGTGATCCGTGAGGTCGGCGTTCTTCAGCCGCGAGTCCCACCAGCCCGGGTTCGTATACACGAGCGGCTTCGCGCCGATCCGACGCTCGACCGCGGCCATCCATTCGCGCAGCCACGCGACGAGTCTCGCGACGGAGAACTGCGCCTCCGCATGGTCCGGCGGACTCTTGTTCTCGATGTCGAGTGAGGGCAGCAGGTCGCCGGGCTGCGGCTTCACAACCGCCAGGAACTCCTCGGCCTGCTGATCCGCGCTCGAACTGCCGGGATACGGCAGGTGATAGGCGCCGAAGCGGAGCCCGTGAGCCTTCGCTCCCTCGCGGTTCCGCTCGAAGGTCGAGTCGATATCTCCGTGCCCTAGCGTCGCCCGCGCGAATGCATACGTGTACCCCGCCTGCGCGACGTGGGCCCAATCGACCGAGCCGTTGTTCGAGGAGACGTCCACCCCACGTTCCATCTCTGCGACCTCCTTCTCGTCGTTCAGCGAAATAGCCGCAGAAGCCCTGCGGCGGTTATACCGCTGTCAACAAAGGATTGCTAGGAGGGTTTGGCGGAACGTCGCTCGTTGTAGCGCGGCCCGACGACACAGCTTCGTTTCGTCGAACCGTCCTAGCTGGAGATCTGGGCGAAGATCCGGAAGTTCGGCGTCCCGACCGGCAGCTCGCCGAACTCCGGGTTAACGCAGCCGAGGTCGTCAGCGCGGCTCTCGTAGCAGCTCTCGACTTCGACCTGGCACATCGGAAGCGGCTTGCGGGTCGCCCGCACCGCTCCGAAGCCGCCTCGGCGCTCTGCCGCCTCCATCAGCTCGAGGTCGATCTCGACGCCGTAGACCTTCTGCATGCAGCCGACGTAGGTGTGGCCGTGGTCGGTGTACGCGTAGGAGAAGGGGCACGCACGCTCCAGGCAGGCCGACGGATAGACGACCTTGCCGCAGTGCACCTCGCAGCGCCGGCACTCCAGCTCGTCTTGAGGGTGAAGCGGAAGCTCGCTCAGGACGTCGGCACGCGGTGGCTGCATGCGTCGATTGTGGGCTGTGGATAACGGCTCCGCAAGACTTGACTTTTCCGCGTCGGAGGGGTAGTCGCGCCAGCACGGGTGAACCCATGGTTCCCCCGTGCGCCCCCTCCTTCGCCGAAGTCTCCATTCGAGC
>DHWI01000089.1:0-1382 GCA_002413095.1 Thermoleophilia bacterium UBA5186 | reverse complement strand
GCCGGCTTCGGATCACGTCGATCCCGGCCGGCTAGCGAATCGTCGTCGGCGGCGAACCAGAGCGCATGCACATGAGCGTCGAGGGCTAGGCTAGCTCTCGTGGCGCGCACGATTCTCTGGGGCTCGCTCGTGCTCGCGCCCGTCGCACTCGCGGCGCGCTTCGCCTTCCACGCAGACGACACGGTGCTCTTCCTTCTCGCCGCCGCTGCGCTCGTTCCGCTCGCATGGCTGATCGGTGAGGCGACCGAGCATGCGGCCGAGCACACCGGGGCCGGTGTGGGCGGCTTCCTCAACGCGAGCTTCGGCAACGCGCCCGAGCTGATCATCGCGCTCTTCGCCGTCGGGAACGGCCTGCCGGACGTCGTGCGCGGCTCGCTCGCCGGGTCGGTCGTCTCGAACATCCTGCTCGTGCTCGGCGTCGCGCTGATCGCTCACGGGCCGCGCGAGGGACGGCTGGATCGTCGCTCGCTTGGCCTCCAACTCGGCCTCGTGGTGCTCGGCGTGCTGGCCTTCCTCGTGACCGCGATTCCGGCCCTCCACGGCAACCCGGACCGCCGCTCGCTCGCCGTCCTCTCGATCCCGGTTGCGATCGGCCTGCTGCTCGTCTACGTCGTGATGACTCGCAGGAACCTTCGCCGGCACCGCCAGGCGCACGCGGGCACCGCCACAAAGTCCGGAACCGGCTGGACGCTGCCCGTGTCGCTGGGCGCTCTCGCGGCCGCGACGGTCCTGACCGCCCTCATCAGCGAGCTGCTCGTGCATTCGCTCGAGTCCTTCGCGCACACGGCGAACCTGTCGGAGTTCTTCATCGCCGCCGTGATCGTCGCGATCGTCGGCAACGCAGCCGAGCACGGCGGCGCGGTCGTGATCGCGCGCCGCGGGAAGCTCAAGCTTGCGACCGAGATCGCGATTTCCTCGAGCGCGCAGGTGGCGCTGTTCGTCGCGCCGGCGATCGTGCTGCTGTCGTTCCTCTTCGCGCACCCGCTCCCGCTGTCGTTCCGCCCCATCGAGCTCGCGACGATGGGCGGCGCGGCCCTGTTCGTGGCGATCGTGATCCGCGACGGCGTCTCGAAGCGCTGGGAAGGCTGGATGCTGGTCGGCGTCTACGCCGCAGTCGCCGCCGCCTTCCTGGCCGCGGGCGACCGGTAGGTAGTAACAATTCGGTGAACCGCGCCAAGCCGCAGAGCGGTTCCGCTAGCGTGGGCTGACGTGGCTGCTGTCGACGGAAACACACCCGAGGCGGTCGTCAGCGCCAGCGAGCTCCAGCGGCGCTTCGGCCAGGGCGATACCGCGGTGGACGCGCTCCGCGGCGTGAGCCTCGACGTCCCGAAAGGTCGCCTCACCGCTGTGATGGGCCCTTCCGGTTCCGGCAAGTCGACGCT
>DHWI01000008.1:3434-4132 GCA_002413095.1 Thermoleophilia bacterium UBA5186 | reverse complement strand
CGCTCGCGGTCGGCGAGGATGCGGACGTCGCGCTTGCGCTGCAAGGCCTGGAGCGCCTCCGGCTCGTAGTCGGGCGCGAGCAACACGTCGATGAAGCGTTCGGCGAGCCGCTCACCGAGTTCCGCGGCGACGGGACGATTGAGGACGCAGACCATCCCGAAGGCCGAGAGCGGGTCGGCGGCGAGCGCTCGGTCGTACGCCTCCTCGATCGTCGTCCCGACGGCGACGCCGCACGGGTTCGCGTGCTTGACGATCACGCACGCCGGGAGCGTGAACTCGCGCAGGCAGAGCTCCGCGGCCGAGAGGTCGTACAGGTTGATCAGCGAGAGCTCGCGCCCGTGCAGCTGATCAACGCGCGAGAGCAGGTGGCGGCGGGCGCCGTCCTCCGCGTAGTAGGCCGCGCGCTGGTGGGGGTTCTCACCGTACGCGAGGTCGCGCACCTTCGTGAAGGACACGATCAAGGTCTCGGGGAAGGTCTCGCGATCCGCGAACCAGCGCGCGATCGCCGTCTCATAGCGGGCCGTGGCGGCGAAGGCCTCGGCCGCGAGCCGGCGACGCGTGTCAAGCCTGACCTCGCCATGCTCGCGCAGCTCGGCGAGAACCGGCTCGTACTGGGCCGGACGGCAAAGCGCGGCCACGTGCGCGAAGTTCTTTGCCGCCCCACGCAGCATGGACGGGCCGCCGACGTCGATCATCTC
>DHWI01000008.1:0-3414 GCA_002413095.1 Thermoleophilia bacterium UBA5186 | reverse complement strand
GGATAGAGGTTGACGCAGACGAGGTCGAACGGCTCGATCTCGTGCTCGTCGAGCGTGCTCACGTCGTCGGGAATGTCGCGGCGGGCGAGGATCCCGGCGTGGATGCGCGGATGCAGCGTCTTCACGCGGCCGCCGAGCATCTCAGGGGACGCCGTGACCTCCTCCACGGCCGTGACCTCGAGCCCGAGCTCCTCGAGGTGGGCCGCGGTCTTGCCGCTTGCGACCAGCTCCCAGCCGAGCTCGGCCAGGCCGCGCGCGAGGTCGTCCAGCCCGGTCTTGTCCCAGACCGAGATCAGAGCCCGTTTCACGGTGGGCCTTCGTCGTCGGGATGCGTCGGGTGAGTGCGATGCAAGGACGCAGGGCGCGCTCGTATCGAATAGATACGGGCGCGCCCGAGGACGCGGCAGCGCGCCGCCCGGCGCGGCCCGACGGCACAACGGCTCATCGTGAGACGGGCTCTCAACGCTCGCACAGCGTCCTCACGGCGGCGGGAAGGAGGCGGTGCTCGACGGCCTGGACGCGCTCGCGGAGCGTGTCGGGCGTATCTCCGGGATGGACGGGAACGCGCTCGGCCGCGATGACCGCTCCGGTGTCGACGCCCTCGTCGACGTAGTGGACGGTCGCCGCAGTCTCGGGCACGCCTGCGGCCAGCACGTCCTCGATCGGGGTCTTGCCGGGGAAGTCGGGCAGCGGAGCGGAGTGCGTGTTGACGATCCGGCCCGGGAACCGCTCGAGGAACGGCTTCGTCAGCAGGCGCATGTACCCCGCGCAGACGACCAGGTTCACTCCGCGCTCCTCGAGGAAGTCCGCCATCGCGGTGTCTCGCGCCTCCCGGCTCTCGAACTCGGTCTCGGGGAACGCGGCGGCCTCGATCCCTGCGGCGACCGCACGGTCGAGCGCCTTCGCTTTCGTGTTGTTCGAGGCGACCGCGGCGATCGGGAGATCCGCATCGAGGAGCGCTTGCAAGTTCGTCCCTTCGCCACTGACCAAGACGCCGATCACTCGATCCGCCCGATCGCGAGGTCGCCGGGACCCGCCTCCGCGACGACGGCGCAGTAGCCGATCCCGAGGTTGAAGACGCGGCGCAGCTCGTCCTCCCCGACGTGGCGCGCGAGCCACTCGAACACGGGCGGCCGCTCCCAGGCGTCCCAGTCGAGCTCCGCGCGCATCCCGTCGGGGAGGACGCGTGAGAGATTGCCCTCGATCCCGCCGCCGGTCACGTGCGCGAAGGCGCGCGCCCGNNGCGTGAAGCCGTTCGCGTGGACACCGGCCGAGGGGAAGCCGACGACCGTGTCGTCTCGCTCGACGCGTGAGCCGTCGATCAGCGCGTCTCGGTCCACGATGCCGACGCAGGTCGCGGCGAAGTCCAGCTGATCCTCGCGGTACACGCCCGGGAGCTCGGCGGTCTCGCCGCCGATCAGAGCGACGCCGGCGGCGCGGCACACCTCCGCCGCGCCCTCGACGAGCTCGGCGACCTCCTCGAGCTCGATCGCGTTCGCGGCGATGTAGTCGAGCAGGATCAGCGGCTCGGCCCCGACGGTGATCACGTCATTGATGCAGTGCGCAGCCATGTCCTGGCCGCAGAGCCCGAGCGCACCGCGTGGCTTCGCAACGATTGGCTTCGTTCCGATCGAGTCGGTCGAGGCGGCGAGATAGCGCCCGTCGCCGAGCGGATGCAGTCCCGCGAAGGCGCCGAACTCCCGCGCGCCCGTCGACTCGACCGCCGCGCGGAGGCGTTCGACGATCGCTCCCGCGGTCGCGAGCGACACGCCGGCGGCCTCGTACGTCGGCTCTCCCCTGGTCAGGAGAGCGAGTGTAGAGGCATTGTCAGATGAAGAGCTCGCCGTGGAGCTCGGGCCGGCCCTGCGGTCCTCCGGGGACGAACTTCACCTTCGCGTCGCCGATGTCGAGCGTCCCGTCGCGGGCCTCCAGCCCCAGGATCTGCGCGACCGCGGCGGCTTTCCCGGCCGGGTCGTCCGTCTTCAGCTCGAGCTCCGCGAGCCGCAGTTCGTTGTCGTGCGTGAGCAAGTCGTCGATCCAGTCGCGGGGCGGATGCAGCTCGAGCCGGAAACCAGAGGTGGTGGACACGAACGTGCGCCTGCCGCCGTGCGACTGGATCCTCAGCTCGGCCGCGATCGCGCGCTCGATCGCCTCGTTGAACGTGTCCTCGTCGAGCGCGAGCCCGAAGTGGTCGACGCGCGGGAGGCGCCATTGGCCCGGCTGGACGACGACGTTGACCGCGCCGCGCTCGAGCTCCGACAGGCGCAGCTTGAAGTCCATCGCGTCGAGCTCGGGCCAGCCGAGCCCGGCGTCGTAGGAGATCGTGTCGTCGCCCACACGGCCGTAGCGCGCGACCAGCTCGAACGCGAGCTTCCCGAGATAGCGCGCCTCGACCTCGCGCACGACGCTCGTCACGAGGTGGTAGTGGAAGAGCTGCACGGCGCTTCCTAGACAGTCGGCGCGGGCTCGAAGCGGAGTTTCGCCGCTTCGTCAGGCACGGGCGTCGGGTACTCGCGCGTCAGGCACGCGCGGCAGAGGGCCGACGCAGGCCGGCGCGTGGACGCCTGCAGGCCGTCCAGCGACAGGTACGCGAGCGTCGTCGCGCCGATGTGCTCCCGCACCTCCTCGACTGTGCGGGCGGACGCCACCAGCTCGTCCGGATCGGCCAGGTCGATCCCGTAGTAGCACTGGCCGATCACCGGCGGCGACGAGATGCGGACATGCACCTCGGCTGCGCCCGCCTCGAAGAGCATCGCGACGATCTGCCGCGTCGTGTTGCCACGCACGATCGAGTCGTCGATCACGACAAGGCGCTTCCCGGCCACCTCGGCGAGCGGGTTGAACTTCATCCGGATCCCCTGCTCGCGCATGGTCTGGTCGGGCTGGATGAACGTGCGCCCTACGTAGCGGTTCTTGATCAGGCCCTCGCTGAAGGGGATCCCGGTCGCGCGCGAGAAGCCGATCGCCGCGGGCGTGCCGGAGTCGGGGATCGGCAGGACGAGGTCGGCCTCGACGGGCGCCTCCTCCGCGAGCCGCTCGCCCATGCGCACGCGCGCGCCGTGCACCTCGACGCCCGCGAGCCGCGAGTCGGGCCGCGCGAGGTAGAAGAACTCGAAGATGCAGAGCGCGCCAGAGGCGGCGGGCTCGATCGCCTGCGTGACGCTGCAGCCTTCCTCGTCGACCACCGCGAGCTCGCCGGGCTGCAGCTCGCGGATCAGCTCGGCGCCGACGAGGTCGAGGGCGCAGGTCTCGGAGGCGATCACGAAATCCTCGCCGAGCTTGCCGAGGCAGATCGGGCGGAACCCGTGCGCGTCGCGGAAGCCGACCAGCTTGCCCTCCGAGAGCGCGACGACCGAGAAGGCACCCTCGAGTCGCGCCATCGCCGCCGCGACCGCTTCCTCGAGCGGGCCGGGG
>DHWI01000221.1:10200-10500 GCA_002413095.1 Thermoleophilia bacterium UBA5186 | reverse complement strand
CGGGCCGCGACCGCTACTTCGAAGCGCGGGACGAGGAGCTCGCGGCGCTCGTCGACCCGGCGACCGGCCGGCTGGCCGAGCACCTCGCGCGCACGATCGACTGCCCGAACTGCGGCGGCGACGACCACGCCCGGCTGTTCGAGAAGCAGGGCTTCACCTTCGTGCGCTGCGCCGACTGCCGGCTCGTCTTCGTCAACCCGCAGGTGCGCGAGGAGGTCGTCCAGGACGAGTACCGCACCGCCGAGACGAACGATCTCTGGCTGGACGTCCTTACCTCCGAGCGGCAGCTGGCGATGGACC
>DHWI01000221.1:0-9890 GCA_002413095.1 Thermoleophilia bacterium UBA5186 | reverse complement strand
CACCTGATCTACTTCTCCCCGGCGACGCTGGCCGACATGCTGCGGCGCAGCGGCTTCGAGCCGACGCGGATCTGGACGAAGGTGAGCTCGCTCGACCCGGTGCTCGAGTACCTGAGCTACGAGCAGCCCTACTCCGATGCGGACCTGTCCCGAGACCCGGTGCTGGGCCCGGTCCGCGAGGCGCTCGAGCCGCTGGTCGAGGAGCTCGACCTCGGCTACAAGCTCCACTGCGTCGCCCGGAAAGCCTGATGCTCCATGTAGCCACGGTTCACTGGCGCGACGACCGCTGGATCGAGCCGCAGCGCCGCTATCTCGAGCGCCACGTCGAGCAGCCCTTCCGTATCTGGGCCGACCTCGAGGGCGTCGAGGCGCCGCCGGGCGCCTTCCACCACGTGCAGGACCTCGCGGCGACGAAGACGTTCGAGAACGGGATCTTCAGCCACACCGAGAAGCTGAACGCGCTCGCAACGACGATCGCGGCCGAGGCCGCACCGGACGATGTGCTCCTCTTCCTGGACGGCGATGCGTTCCCGATCGCCTCCGTCGACGCCGCGCTGGCCGAGGCGCTCGCGCGTGTCCCGCTCGTCGCCGTCCGCCGGGACGAGAACCTCGACGACGAGCAGCCACACCCGTCCTTCTGTGCCACGACCGTCGGCTACTGGGCCGACCTGCGCGGCGACTGGAACCCCGGGTACACGTGGAAGAATGCCGCCGGCAAGGGCGTCACCGACGCCGGTGGGAACCTGCTCGGACTCCTGCGCGAACGCGGCGACGAGTGGCAGCCGCTCCTGCGCACGAACCGCGTGAATCTGCGCCCGCTCTGGTTCGGCGTCTACGGCGACCTCGCGTACCACCATGGCGCGGGCTTTCGCGGGGGCTTGTGCCGGCGCGACCGCGAGGCGATCGGCCGGGTGCCGGAGCCGCCGCGCGATCCGGCGCCGGACGCGAGTCTCGCGGAGCGCGCCGCCTGGCATGTACGTGCAAGAAAGTGGGCCTGGATCGACAAGCGTCCGGTCGTGCGGCGGGAACGGGAGACGCTACGGCGAAACAAGGAGCTCTCGGATCGGATCTACGCGGAGCTTCGGCGCGACACCGACTTCTGGCGCCGCGTCTGAACAAGATCCAAACCTCCCGGGGCTAGAGTCTTTCGCGATGTCGACGTACGAACAGGAGCGCGAGCAGACACTCGTCATCAGGCCTCCGAAGCGCTGGTCGAGCTTCGGCCTGCGCGAGCTCTGGCGCTTCCGTGAGCTCGTCTTCTTCCTGACCTGGCGCGACGTCAAGGTCCGCTACAAGCAGACGGTCCTGGGGGCGTCATGGGCGCTGTTGCAGCCGTTCATGACGATGATCGTCTTCACGATCGTCTTCAACCACCTGGGCAGGATCCATTCCGGGACAGTCCCTTACCCGCTCTTTTCGCTCTCGGGACTCGCGCTCTGGTTCTACTTCTCGAACTCGATCAACGTCGCCTCGAGCAGTCTCGTCGCCAACAGCGCACTGATCACGAAGGTGTACTTCCCGAGGCTGTCGGTCGCCGTGTCGCCCGTGCTGGCCGGGCTCGTCGATCTCCTGCTCGCGCTCGTTCTCGTGGCAGGAACGATGGCGTACTACGGCTTTGCGCCGGACTGGCGAATCCTGCTGCTGCCGGCATTCATCGCGCTTGCGCTCGTAACTTCGCTCGGGATCGGGCTCATCCTCTCGTCGCTGAACGTCCGCTACCGCGACGTCCGGTACGCGGTGCCGTTCGTGATGCAGATCTGGCTCTACGCGAGTCCGGTCGCCTATCCGTCGAGCGCGGTCGGACAGGGACTTCGGCGGACGGTCTACGGCCTCAACCCGATGACGGGCGTGATCGACGGGTTCCGCTGGGCCTTGCTCGGGACCGGGCGCCTTCAGGTCGGCGAAATGCTGGTGTCGGTCGGGACTGCGCTCGTCCTGCTGGCTTTCGGAATCATCTACTTCGCGCGGACTGAGCGCACCTTCGCCGACCTTGTCTAAGAACGCGGTCGAGATCCGGGGTATCGGCAAGGAGTACGTCCTTGGCGAGCGTCAGACCTTTCCCACACTCCGCGACGCGCTCATGCAGCGACGTGCCGCCGCCGGGAGGCGAGACAGGATCTGGGCCCTACGCGACACCAGCTTCGACATCGCGCGGGGTGAGGCGGTCGGGATCATCGGCCACAACGGCGCCGGCAAGACGACCCTGTTGAAGCTTCTGTCCCGCATCACACCGCCGACTACTGGAGAGATTCGGATTACGGGCCATGTCGCGTCGCTGCTCGAGGTCGGAACCGGCTTCCATCCGGAGCTGACGGGCCGCGACAACGTCTATCTCAACGGCGCGATCCTCGGCATGCCGCGACGCGAGATCCAGCGCAAGTTCGACGAGATCGTCGAGTTTGCCGGGATCGAAAGGTTCATCGAGACGCCCGTCAAGCGCTACTCGAGCGGGATGTACGTGCGGCTCGCTTTTGCCGTTGCGGCCCACTTAGAGCCCGACATCCTCATCGTCGACGAGGTCCTCGCAGTCGGCGACGCTGCATTCCAGCGCAAGTGTCTCGGCAAGCTCGGCGATGTGCGTTCGGAGGGACGCACCGTCCTCTTCGTGAGCCACAACATGGCCGCGATTCGAAGCCTGACGAATCGGGCGGTCTGGCTCGACCATGGCTCTGTCGCGGCCGACGGCCCCACGCCGGACGTCGTCTCCGAGTATCTGTCGGCGGTCGCCGGCGGCGAGAAGGGAGCCGTCGCAGACCTCCGCGACGACCGCCCGCGCCGGGCGAATCTGAAGCCGACCGCCCGGCGCGTCCGTTTCGAGTCGGTCGCCCTGGTGACACCCGACGGCCAGCCGGTCTCGCGCATCCCGCAGGGCAGCCGGCTGCGCTTCGAGGCGATGTTCCGCGTCAGCGAGCCGCTGCGCTTCCTCGAGCTGTACTGCCGCGTGAAGACGGGAGACGGCGTCCGCTTGTTCAGCAGCTTCTCCGAGCCGCAGGAGGATCTCGTCGCGGCAGGCTTCTACCGGGTCGTCTGCGAGTTCGAGGAAACCGACCTGCTGCCGGGCAGCTACGTCGTCGAGCTCGTCGCGAAAGGCGTCGAGCACGAGGACATCGTTCCGAATGCGCTCGTCTTCGAGGTCGAATCGGTGGCGACCGCCGAGGAGGACTTCCGCTACGGACGCTCCAGCGGCGTCATCCGGGTCGATTCGACGTGGACGGAGCTGCAACCGATCCAGGAGACCCTGCCGGCCGAAGCTACGGTCGCGCCGACCTAGCCGGGCAGGCGTTCGAGCTCGCGCACGATCCTCCCTGCGGCAACCCGCGCGTCGAATGCCTGCTCGAAGAGGCTGCGCGCGCCGTCCCCGACCGCGTCTCGCAGCACCGCATCGCCCACGGCCCGTAGAACCGCCTTCGCATGCTCCGGCCCTGTCGTGGCCAGGAGCGAGTTATGGCCGTCCGCGAGCTCCGGGATCCCGACGAGGCTGTCGGTGTGCGCGACGATGCAGTTGCCGAACGTGAGGCCGCTGAGGATGCGCGCGCTCGCGCCGGTGACGGTTGGGTTCGGCGCGAGCAGGACGTCGGCGGCGAAGAACTCTTCGGCCGGGTCGGTGATCTGCCCGCGGAGGCGGACCGCCGGGTGCTCGAGTCCGCGCAGGAACTCGTCCGGTGGGTCCTGGCCGCCCACCACGTGCACCTCGAAGCCGTCCTCGCCGAGCGCCTCGGTCAGCAGCGGCAGGATCGACGGCACGAACAGGTGGAGGCCCGAGATCGTGCCGATCCCCTGCAGGTGGCCGATCATCAGGATCCGCGGCTTCGGGTTCGGCTTGCCGGCGGCGCGGCGCTCTCGCCAGTCCGGACCGGCGAGGTCCGGCATCGGGTAGTGCGCGTACCACGCGTTGGCACCCTGGCGCGCGGCCCACTCGGCGTGGTGGCGGCTGAAGACCGCGACGCTCGGGAACTGCCGGAGCAGTTCCGCGGTGCGGCGGTCCGCATAGGCGAGAAACGACCGCTCGCTCGCCCTGCCGAGCAGGTTGCGCTCGGACGGCGCGTAGCGCGCACGCACGCGCCGAGCGACGCCCGGCGGATGCGAGAGCGCGGCCAGGATGGGAACGTCGCTGCAGGCGGTCGCCGCAATCGCCTCGATCCCGAACGCCATCCCGGCGTCGGACCCCGCGAGCGCCCGCCGGACGCCGTCGGCCGCGTGCAGCGACGGCAGGAGCTCGTCGTTTCGCGGGTGGACTATCGAGCGTGCGAACGCCGCCCGTGCCCGCCACCGGCCGCGGGGCGCCGGTGGGGGCACCTCGACCACGCGAACGGTGGCGCCCAAACGCTCCAGGGCTGCGAAGCGTTCGGGCGCGGTCGAATCGAGGAGATAACCCGCGGGGAGCAGCACCGCCGTGACGTCGTGCCCGGCCGCGAGCAGCTCCGAGATGATGATCCAGGAGGCGATCGTGCTTCCCGAGTGGCCAAGGCTCGGGATCCCACCGATCGCGAACGCCACGCGCATCAGCGGGCGATCCGTTCCAGCGTCTCCGCGAGCGCGGCGCCGGCAGCCTCCGGCGTGAAGTAACGCTCGTACGTCGAGCGCGCGCCGGCTCCCAGCCGGACGCGGAGGTCCGGCTGGCGGATCGCCCGCACTACCTGTTCCGCGAGCGTCTTCGGCGAGTCACCGAGGAGCGCGTTCCGCTCGTGCTCCAGCTCAGGGATCCCGTAGGCGTTCGCTGTGTGGGTGACGATGCACGAGCCGTACGAGAAGCCCGTCAGCACGCGAACGCGAACGCCGAGCTTGATCGAGACGGGCACGACGAGTACGTCCGCGTCTCGAAACTCGGCATCGACATCTGGGACGAAGCCGTGCAGTTCCACCGCCGGATGTTCCAGGAGCGGCGCCAGCTCCGGCGGCGGATCGTAGCCGCCTACGATGCGTACCTCGAATCCATCGCGACCGAGCGCGTCGTCGAGGTACGGCAGCATCCGCGCGAACACGCGCAGCCCGTCGAGCGTTGCGGTGCCGCGGAGATGCCCGATGAGCAGGATCGTCGGACGCCCCTCGCTGCCTGGCGGCTGTGGCGGCCCCGGGTCGGCGATCGGAGTCCGGTAGTAGTCGCAGGGAAGCCCGAGTCCTCGCAGCCACTCGGCGTGGTGGTGCCCGAAGGCGCCGACGGCCTCGCAGTCGCGGAGGAGTCGAACCGCGAGGCGCGGGTGCGCCCGGAGTCTCGACTGGACGCCGATCGCCTCGCGAGCGGCCCGCAGGGGGCGGCGCTCTGATCGCCAGCGTCGCCAGGTACGTCCCCAGAGGGCCAGGTGGGGCGGGTCGCTCGTGGCGGCGAAACGGGGGGCCTCGACCTCGACGCTCGCCGCGAGCGCCTCGAAACCGTAGACGAGCACGGCGTCCGCGCCGAGGCGCGCAACCGCCTTCTGCACCGCGCGGCCGTCACGGAGTGTCGGGTACAGCTCCTCGGATGTGGGCCGCCAGATCTGACGCGCCCGCGATCCCAGCGTGCGCTGGGTCGGCTTCGGCCGCCAGGCTTCCGACAGGACCGCTTCGAGCGGGAAGCCGAACCGCGCGGCGTGCGCGAGCTGTGCCTCGTGGTCCGCTCCGTCCGGCGTTCGGTACTCGGGGTAGACGACCGGGCACAGTGAGACGTCGTGCCCACGGTCCCGGAGTGCCTCGGCGATCAGAGCAAGCGTGATCGACGCGCCGCTGCCCGAGTCCCGATTCGGGAGGGCCGTCGAGAGGATCGTCGTCCGCATGCCGGCGCTAAAGCGACCAGCCGGAGAACGGGAGCCCGGTCTCGGCGCGGAGGCGCTCGACCTCCGGTCGAAGCTCGTCCGCGAGCTCCTCGCGCAGTGTGTCGTCGAGCACGGGCTGGGGGGTCGCTTGGCGCAAGCGCGCCTTGAGCGCGCGCGGAGCCCGCTCGCGAAGCACCTGGGCGCGGGCCGGGCCCAGGGTTCGGTCGAGCGCCGTCGACACGCGCAGGCCGGTGCGCGTCGGCTTCGTGCGGCCGGTCTCGGCGTTGTGCGCGAGGGCGAACTGAGCGGTGCGAAACGAATCGTCGACCCCGACGAACCGAAAGACCGCTGCGAGAGTCTCCTCCCGGTGCGCGCGCAGCTGGTCGCTGTCGAGGACCAGGACACGCTCTCTCGGGAAGTACTCGAAGTACTGCTCCAGCTGCAGCCAGTAGCAGCTCGGCTTGACGAGCCATTCGCGGACGACCGGGTCGGCGAGCGCTTCGGCGATCGTCTCCACGTCGCTCCAGGCGAGCGCGCGGTGGACATAGTGGGAAACGATCCGGTCGATCGGATCACGCACGACATAGACGAGCCTGACGTCCGAGAGCGTGGCCGCCATCCGCTTTGGAACTCCGCTGCGCAACGGATACGCGCTGTACGCCGGTGACGACTCGCCTCGGACCGGCGCGGACTGGAACTGGCGCTCGTACCATTGCCGGCCGCGACTCCAATTCGCGTCCTCGAGGAAGAAGTTCAGCTCCTTTTCGCGCGACATCGAGATCTCGGGATGGAGGTCGAGGTACTCGTGCAGGCTGGTCGTCCCGCTCTTCGCGGCGCCGATCACGATCAGGTTCGGAAGCACTGCGCGAGCGTACCCGGGGCGCGGCTAAGCTCGGCGTCCCGACGGGACGGGGGCGGCGAGATGATCCACATCGCAACGGTGCACTGGATGAGCGACCGCTGGATCGACATCCAGCTCAAGTACCTGCGGCGGAACATGGACCGTCCGTACAAGGTGTACGCCGACCTCGAGGGGATCGACCGGAGACACGCCGACAGCTTCGACGTCTCAACGGATCTGTCGGCGCAGAGCCCAGACAGGCGGGTCCCGCATGCGCAGAAGCTGAACGCGCTCGCAGACCTGATCGCCGACCGTGCCGCTCCCGAGGACACGCTGATCTTCCTCGACGGGGATGCGTTTCCGGTGGCCCCGCTCGGCGATCTGCTCGACGATCGACTGTCCCGCTTTCCGCTGGCGGCGGTCAGGCGCGACGAGAGCCTCGGCGACGTGCAGCCGCATCCGTCCTTCTGCGCGACAACGGTTGGCTTCTGGCAGGAGATCGGGGGCGACTGGTCGCGCGGACCGGATTGGACCTGGAAGAACGCCCTCGGCTGGACGGTCGAGGACGTCGGCGGGAAGCTCCTGTGGATCCTGAACGAGCGCGGAATCGATTGGTCACCACTGCTACGGACGAATGCGGCGAGCCTTCATCCGCTTCTGTTCGGCGTGTACGAGCACCGCATCTACCACCACGGCGCGGGCTTCCGCCCGGTCTTCGAGCGAACCGACCGTCACCTCGCAGGCATGGTTCCGCCGTTGCCCGCGAGCCTGCCGCTTGAGCCACCTGCGTCACCGGTTGGGAAGCTGATCTGGAAGATCCGCGCAAAGTTCTGGTACCTGACGAAGAAGCGCGGGGTGGCGAAGCGCGAGGAACGGCTCACGCGCAGGAACCTCGAGCTGTCCGAGCAGGTGTTCTCGATGATCGAGGGAGACGAAGCGTTCTACGAGCGGTTGTAGGCCGCTAGACTCGCCCGCGATGAGCGTCGGAGCCGCCGTCCGTCAGCAGCTCGCCAAGCATGCGCCGCGCCTGGAAGAGGCCGCGGTCCGCGCCAACTGGCGGCTGAAGAATCGCAACCGTGCCTTTTCGCCGGACGACGTCAGCGACCCGAAGCAGCGCCAGCTCATCGACGCCCTGCACCGCGACGGCGTCGTCGTCACGAGCTTCGACGAGCTGATCGGCGACCAGGCGCTTTTCGACGAGGCGGCGGCGGAGGCGCGGCGTCTGCATGAGGCGTGGAAGCCCGAGGAGGCCGAGGCGGGCAGCAAGGCGACGTTCCTGACCAAGCTCGCCACGACGCGCTTCCGGGCCGACGATCCGTTTGTTCGAATCGCTCTCCACCCGGAGGTGCTCAACGTCGCCAACGGCTACCTGAAGCTTCGATCGACCCTACGCGCGCTCGACCTCTGGCACACGCGGCCGACGCCGGGCGCGGCGGTGCAGACGCAGCTCTGGCACCGCGACGCCGACGACGTGATGAACGTCAAGCTTTTTCTCTACTTCACCGACGTCCGCGTCCCCGCCGGCCCGCTTACGTACGCGCCCGACACGCACCCGCTCGGCAACCGCCGCGAGCTCCCGGAGCACGACGAGAACAGGCGGTCGACCGACGAGCAGATGGCGCGGATCGTCCCGGAGAACGAGTGGCGGATCCTGGAAGGCGCGCCGGGCACGATCGTGTTCGCCGACACCTGCGGGTACCACAAGCAACTGAAGCCCGAGGCGGACGAGCGGGTGAAGCTCGTCGCCCATTACGTCTCCGGCACGCCGTACGTCGAGGGTGTGCTCGAGCTCGAAGGCGTCGACGAGTCGTCGCTGACGGACGATCAGTACTACGCGGTCTTCGACCGCAGCCGCGGCTGACCCGCGGTCACGAGCTCGTCGAACAGATCGTCGAGGGAGATCGTGATCTCCCAGTCCGGGTAGTCCGAGCGCAGGCGACCGAGATCGCTGATGTAGCAGATGTGATCCCCGCGCCGGGCCTCCTCGACGTACTCCCACTCGAGCTTGCGCCCGAGGAGCCCTTCGAAGCGCTCGATCGCCTCGAGCATCGAGACGCTGTTCGCGCGGCCGCCGCCGAGGTTGTAGACCGCGCCCGCGGTGGGACGCTCGGCGAACGCCATGATCGCGGTGCAGACGTCGTGCGAGTGGATGTTGTCCCGCACCTGCTTGCCCTTGTAGCCGTAGATGCGGTAGGGGATGCCGTCGCGCACCGCACGCGCGAGGTAGGCGAGGAAGCCGTGCAGCTCGGCGCCGGAGTGGTTCGGCCCGGTCAGGCAACCGCCGCGGAGGCAGACGGTCGGCATCCCGAAATAGCGCCCGTACTCCTGGACGAGCACGTCGGCCGCGACCTTCGACGCGCCGAACAGCGAGTGCATCGTCATGTCGATCCGCATGGTCTCGTCGACGCCTTCGCGCTGGGCCGGGTCGGCGTAGTCCCAGCGCGTCTCCAGCTCGACGAGCTCGAGCTCGTTCGGCGCGTCGCCGTAGACCTTGTTCGTCGAGAGGAAGACGAACGGGCTCTCGGGAGCGGCCCGGCGCGCCGCCTCGAGCAGGTTGAGCGTGCCGACCGCGTTCACGTCGAAGTCGTCGAAAGGCCGGCTCGCGGCCAGGTCGTGGGAAGGCTGCGCCGCCGCGTGGACGACGAGCTCCGGCCGCTCGGTCTCGAACAGCGAGAGGATGGCCGCTCGGTCGCGGATGTCGAGATCGTGGTGAACGAAGTGGCTCGTCGAGCTCCGCAGCCGCTCGAGGTTCCAGGCGGTGTCCCCGGGCTCGCCGAAGAAATCGCGGCGCATGTTGTTGTCGACCCCGTGGACCGCCCAGCCGCGCTCGTCCAGAAAGGACACGGCCTCCGAGCCGATCAGCCCGCTCGAGCCCGTGACGATGGCCTTCTTCATCGCGACAGAGCCTACGGGAGGATCTTTACGGCGAGGTTAGCGACGGCTTCGGCCCAGGCCTCGGGCGTGTAGCCGCGGGCGAGCTCGAGCGTGCGGGTGTGGGCCCGCTCGCGCCAGGCCGGGTCGGCCGCCGCTTTGACGAGCGCGTCGTGCAGAGCGCCGACGTCCTCGACGGGAACGCGGTAGCCGTTCACCCCTTCCTCGATCAGGTCGTGCGCGGCCCCGGGCGCGTCGGTCGCGATCAGCGGCAGGCCGACGGCCGCGGCCTCCTGCATGGCCATCCCCCAGGTCTCGGAGCGCGAGGGCATGACGAAGACGTCGGCGCGCCGGTAAAGCGGCGGCAGCTCGTCGCGTGGGACGCGTCCGGCAAACGAGACGTTCGGCGGCGCGAGCGAGCGGACGAGGTCTTCGTCTGGCCCGTCCCC
>DHWI01000116.1:3633-5148 GCA_002413095.1 Thermoleophilia bacterium UBA5186 | reverse complement strand
CGTACGCTGCTTCCAGCAGCGCCCCGGCAATTCAGCCGGTCCAGAGGTCGATGTTGCGCTTGCCTTCCTCGCTGACCGGGTTTTGGATCGTCACGTCGGCAATCTGCATCCGCCCGCCGGGCACGAGCACGCGGAAGAGCTCGGAGAAGACGGCGTCCTTGTCGGGGATCAGGTCGATGACGCCGTTCGAGATGACGACGTCGAAGCTGTCGTTCGGGAACGGCAGCTGCTCCGCCTCGCCCTCGACGAACTTGACGTTCGTCACGCCCATCTCGTCTGCAGCGGCGCCCGCCTTGGCCAGCATCGCGGAGGTCATGTCGATGCCGGTCACGTGCCCCTGTTCGCCGACCATCTGTGCGGCCACGAGCGAGTCGGTGCCGGCGCCGCTGCCGAGATCGAGCACGCGCTCGCCGGCGGCGAGGCGACCGAGGGTGAACGGGTTCGCGACGCCGGCGAACGACTCGACCGCGCCGTCGGGTACGTTCGCGAGCTCAGACGGATAGTCGAGGTCTTCGGCCCAGCCGCGCCCGGTCGGGAAGACGAAGTCCTTCTCGGGCTCGTCTGAAACGGAGGCGTAGGTCTTCTTGATCTCGTTCTTCAGGACCTCGACGTCGATCTCTACATCAACTGCCATTTGCGTCTCCTTCGCGTCAGTAACTGAAGACGGTAGCGCTCTCGCCGATCCATTCCCAGAGCGGCGTCGCGCCGGCGAGGCGGGCGTTCGGGACGAGGCTCGACTCCTCGAGCTTGCGCGCCGTGAAGCAGATCGGGCAGACGAGGAGCTCGCCGCCACCGTCGGTGTACTGCTGGAACAGGCGCGAGAGCGGCGGGCAGCCTTCGCACGCGACCGCCTCCGCGTGGCCGGGCAGCCCGAGCCTGATCGCCTCCTTGGTCAGGAACATCGCGACCTTCTTCCCCTGGTCGAGCGCGGCCGTGCCGACGAGGAACGCAACCGTCACCCGCTCCGTATCCTCGAGTCCTGTGGCCAGGTTGATCACGACCTTGTCGCCGTTCGCCATCTCTCCTCCTCCTCAATCGATCGCAGCGTCTGAGCTCGAGCCTACGAGCCGGGCTTGCATCGGCCAAGAGGAAGTTGGCGATGGCAGCCATCGGCGCAGGCGAAGTCACGGTCACGTCGGCGCCTGCCAGCGAGTCGCCGCGACAGCGAGACCGCTAGCGGCAGTAAGCACGGCCACCAGCGCGATCGCCGCTCGGCTACCGAGGGCGTCCGCGGCGAAGCCGGCGAGCAGTGCCCCGAGAACGAACCCTGTGTCGCGCCAGAAGCGGTAGACGCCGACGACCGCGGCGCGATCGCGGGGTTGAACCACATCGGAGACGGCGGCGATCAAGGTCGGGTAAACGAGCGCAGTGCCGATCCCTAGGAGCGCGGCGGCGGCGAGCGACGGCGTGAATGCGCCGCCGCCCGTCACCAGCAGTGTGAGCGCGCCCGCCTGCACGAGCATGCCGAGCACGATCAGCGGCTTCCGTCCGACGAGATCCGAGAGCCAGCCGGTA
>DHWI01000116.1:2540-3603 GCA_002413095.1 Thermoleophilia bacterium UBA5186 | reverse complement strand
CCCCAGGCGAGCGCGTCGTTCAGGTTGTTGACGAGCCCTGCCTGGGAGCAGGCGCGCAGCACTGGCTGCCGCACGCTGGTCTCGGCGAAGGCGGCAGACAGCGGCAACGCCTTGCGCTCGCCGTGCCCGGCCTGTTCGTGCGCCACGTGCAGGGCGGTGTCGCGCACGAACACGAGCGCGATGAGCGTGCCGACGAGCGAGATCGCGAGCGCACCCGCCCAGACCACCGTGCGCGGCGCGATGCTCGCAGCCAGCGCGCCACTCGCGAAGGCGGTCGCGGCAAGGCCGAGATAACCGGCGGATTCGTTCAGCCCGAGCGCGAGCCCGCGCCGCGCCGGGCCGGCGAGGTCGATCTTCATCACGACCGTCATCGACCAGGCAAGCCCCTGGTTTGCGCCCAAGAGGACGTTCGCGGCGACGATCAACCACCAGTTCGGCGCGAGCGCAATCAGCGGCGCGACCGGCAGGGCCAGCAGCCAGCCGAGCACGAGCAACCGCTTGCGGCCGAGCCGATCGGCGAGCACCCCCGCGCCGAGGTTGGTAAGCGCTTTGGCCGCGCCGAAGGCGACCACGAAAGCGAGCACGGCCGCGTCCGAGGCGAGATCGAAGTCGCGCTTGCCGACCAAGGGCAGCACGCTGCGCTCCAGCCCCACCATCGCCCCGACGAGCGCGTTCAGGCCAACGAGCAGGCTGAACTGCGCGGCGTTCGCGCGCAGCCCAAGCCGGGCACCGCTCACGCGCGCGCGGTTGCGATCCCGGCGCGGTTCGCCGTCACGATCGCCGCCTGATCAGCAGGCGGCGGCGGCACGTCAACGAGCAGCTCCCGTACGAACGCCTCGACGTCGGCGGTGGCGAGCGCTCGATTGTGCCCACGCTCGAAACCGATCGTCGAGAAGGGATTGCCCGACAGCGAGCGACCGCAGACCGAGCCACCGTAGTGACTGGGCAACACGAGCACCCCGTCGGGAAGCTCGAGCAGCCGCCGCATCGACGCATGCAGATCGCGCGCCAGAGCCTCCGGCTCGCCCTGCGCGTGCAGGTCCGGCCGGCCGACGTCGCCGAC
>DHWI01000116.1:0-2412 GCA_002413095.1 Thermoleophilia bacterium UBA5186 | reverse complement strand
TCGACGAGAGCCGGCAGGCCCGAGACGTGATCCGCCTGCACGTGCGTCTCGAAGACCGCGACGATCGGCGCTTCGGCGCGCTCCGCCTCGTCCAGATACGCGTCAACGAGCCCTTCGTGCGGATCAACCACGGCGAGCTTCCGCTCGGTCAGGCAGCCAAAAAGATAGGACGCGCAGGCCGTCTGCGGGTACAGGAACGGACGCAGGATCATGCCCGCAGGCTACGACGGCGCCGGCGATCACGCTAGACGAAGTTGCCGATAGCTGCTATCGGTAGTCGATATGGCGGCGACGAGCACCCTGCGCGAACTCTGGGACACCACCCGGATGCGCCTCCTCATCGAAATCGAGCGGCATGGAAGCGTCTCCGCCGCGGCCGCCGCGATCGGCATCGGGCAACCCAGTGCGAGCCAGCACCTGCGCTTGCTCGAGGCCGCCGCAGGCCAACGGCTGGTCGAGCGCACAGGCCGCGGCAGCCGCCTCACCGAGGCCGGGCACGTGCTCGCCGCCCGCGCCGCCCAAGCGCTGGCCAGCCTAGGGGCAGCGGAAGAGGAACTCGGTGCGCTCGCCGGTTTGCAGACGGGCACGATCCACCTCGGCGCCTCGACTGCGCCCGGCGTCTACCTACTCCCGGACACACTCGGCTGCTTCCGCCGCGCCTACCCCGGCGTCACCGTGGACGTCGAGGTCGCCGCGAGCGAGGAGATCCTCAAGAGACTGCTGAACGGCCGTGTCCAGCTCGCACTCGTCGGCGCCTCGCGCGCCGACGATCGCATCGAGCTCGATCCGTTCCTCGAGGACGAAGTCGTCGGCGTCGCCAAACCGGGTCTCGCGCCGCTGAAGAACGGCACCCTCGCCCCTGCGAAGCTGGGCGAGTTCATGCTCCTCGCCCGCGAGCCCGGCTCGAGCTCGCAGCGCATCGTCGATGACGAACTGCGAGCGATCGGGATCCAACCCGCTGGTGTCTGGGAGCTCGGCTCGAGCGAGGCGATCAAGCGCGCCGCCCGCGAGGGTCTGGGCGTCGCCTTCCTCTCGCGCTACGCCGTCGCAGAAGAAGTCGAGCGCGGCGACCTCGAGAGCTTCCGGCTCGCTGGACGGCCACCGATGCTCCGCCACTTCTCCGTCGCGCACCTCGCCGGACGCCCGCTCTCCCCCGCGGAGCGCAGCTTCGTCGCCACCCTCACCAGCTGCTGCGCGAAACAAGCCGACTACGCGGCAGCCTGCGTCGGCACAGCGCGCACGAGGCGCAGCCAGCCCTTGCCCTCCTAGTAGCCTCGGCCCCGATGCTCGCCCACACGCCAGGCTGGCAGCCGGCGCCGGCGGTGCTCGTCGCCGCGGCACTCGCGCTCGGGTTCTTCTTCCAGGGCTTTGTGCGGTTGCGCCGGCGCGGCCGCCGCGACCACGCGGGCTGGGACCGCGCCGCGCTCTTCGGGCTCGCCGTCGCGATCGTCTTGGCCGGGCTCGTCTCGCCGCTCGACGGGCTCGCGGAAGAACTGCTCTCGGCACACATGCTCCAGCACGTCCTGATCGGAGACCTCGCGCCGGCCCTGGCGATGCTCGCGCTGCGCGGGCCGCTCGCGTTCTTCATCCTCCCGCCGGGCCTGCTCGGCCCGCTCGCGCGCTCGCGCGCCTTGCGCGCCGCCGGCCGCTTCCTTCTGCGCCCGCGCGTGGCGTTCACGCTCTGGGCCGCTGCGATCCTCGGCTGGCATGTCCCGGGCGCCTACGACTTCGCGCTCGCGCACCCCTGGACGCACGAGCTCGAGCACGCGTGCTTCGTCGTGGCCGGCGTGCTCGTCTGGGCGCTGCTCGTCGATCCAGCACGTCGCGGCGAGCTGACGGTCGGCGGCCGGATCGGCCTCGCGGTCGCCATGTTCGTCGTCGGCCAGCTCCTGACGGACGCGCTTGTTTTCAGCTCCTCGCCGCATTACCCGGCCTATCGCGGCGCGCACGGGCTCTCCGCCCTCGGTGACCAGCGCCTGGCCGGGCTCGTGATGATGCTGGAGCAGCTGGCGACGCTCGGGACCTGCATCGCCGTGCTCCTCTGGCCGTACCTGACGCGCCGCAGGCAGCCTGCGCTCGGCCCCGAGCCGGGCTGATGGATCCGTACGCCTTCCGCTTCGAGCCGGTCTTTCTCGTGGCAGGAGCCCTCGCAGCGTTCCTCTACGCCCGCGCCGCGCGTCGTGAGCGACCGCCGTGGTGGCGGATCGCGCTCTTCTCGGCGGGACTTCTGCTCGTCGTCGCGGCGCTCAACTCGCCGCTCGAGTCGCTGCTCTACCGGCTGCTGCTGATCCACCTCCTGCAGAACGTGATGGTCGCCGACTGGGCCCCGCCGCTCCTGCTGCTCGGTTTGACTCCGGCGATGCGGCGCTCGCTCGCCGACCGGGGCGGGCGGACGCTGCGCAGCCTGGCGCG
>DHWI01000111.1:1491-2623 GCA_002413095.1 Thermoleophilia bacterium UBA5186 | reverse complement strand
GTCTCGGTCAGCGTCCCGATCTGGTTCACCTTGACGAGGATCGAGTTGCCGACTCCGGCCTCGATCCCGCGCTGGAGCCGCACCGGGTTCGTGACGAACAGGTCGTCGCCGACGAGCTGGACGCGCTCGCCGAGCTCGCGCGTCAGCTGCGCCCACGTCTCCCAGTCGTCCTCGGCGAGCCCGTCCTCGATCGAGACGATCGGATAACGCCCGATCAGCTCCGCCCAAAAGGCCGGCATCTCCGCCGAAGGCTTCTCGCGGCCCTCGAACCGGTAGACGCCGTCCTCGAAGACCTCGCTCGCGGCGGGATCGAGTGCGATGGCGATCCGCTCGCGATGCCCCGCGCGCTCGGCGGCCTCGAGGATCGCCTCGATCGCAGCCTCGCTCGACTCGAGATCCGGCGCGAAGCCGCCCTCGTCCCCGACGCCCGTCCCGAATCCGCGCTCGTGCAGGACCGCGCGCAGCGAGTGGTAGACCTCCGCACCGACGCGCAGCGCACCAGCGAACGACTCGGCGCCGACCGGGACGACCATGAACTCCTGCAGGTCGATCGAGTTCTGCGCGTGGGCGCCCCCGTTGATCACGTTCAGCATCGGCACCGGGAGCGTCCTTGCGGCGTCGCCGCCGAGGTACCGGAAGAGCGACACACCGGCATCCGCGGCCGCGGCCTTCGCCGCCGCGAGCGAGACCCCGAGGATCGCGTTCGCGCCGAGGCGGCCCTTGTTCGGCGTCCCGTCCAGCTCGATCAGCCGCCGGTCCAGCGCCTCCTGCTCTGAGGGATCCGCGCCGCCAACGGCCTGCGCGATCTCGCCCCGCACGTTCTCGACCGCCCGCATGACGCCCTTGCCGCCGTAGGTCTCGCCGCCGTCGCGCAGCTCGAGCGCCTCGTGCACGCCGGTCGAGGCGCCCGACGGAACCGCTGCCCGTCCGAGCGCCCCCGAGTCGAGCCGGACGTCGACCTCGACGGTCGGGTTGCCGCGCGAGTCGAGGATCTGGCGCGCCGTCACTTCCGCGATCGGTGAGCTCACAGCCCTGCCTCCTTGGCGAGGTCGAAGTAGCGGTCCTGCTCGGCGAGCGGCAGCTCGGCCCAGTTCTCGTCGCGCTCTGCCGCGAGCGCCTCGGCGCGCTCGAC
>DHWI01000111.1:0-1336 GCA_002413095.1 Thermoleophilia bacterium UBA5186 | reverse complement strand
GCCACATCCGGGTACTCGAACCCGGCCGAGCGGGCGCGCAACTGAACCTTGCGCGCGTAGAGGAGGCCCGGAAGCGAGGCCGGGACGTCGTGGAAGATCCCCTCCCTGCCTTCCTCTGCCGTCTTCAGCCGCTCCCAGTTCTCGCGCACGCGGCCCGCCGTCCGAGCCTCCACGTCGCCGAACACGTGCGGGTGACGGGAGACGAGCTTCGCGTGCACGCTGCGGGCGACGCTCTCGAGGTCACCCGCCCCGCGCTCGGAGAGCAGCTGCGCCAGGAAGTACGACTGGAAGAGCAGGTCGCCCAGCTCGTCGAGCAGCTTCGGGTCGTCGCCCGCGAGGGCCGCGTCCGCGACCTCGTAGGCCTCCTCGACCGTGTGCGGCACGATCGTCTTCGCGGTCTGCTCGCGGTCCCACGGGCAGTCGCGGCGCAGCCGCTCGGTCAGCTCCTGGAGCTCGAGCAGCGCCTCGGCGAGGCTCAACCGGTGGTGGTCGCGGCGCTTGCAGGCGGAGCGTAGCCCGGGGCGTACTTGATCTTGCTCTTGAACTCCTTGTTCACGTCGTTCACCCACGTGCGCATCTTCTCGTTCTTCTTCGTCTGCGAGAGCTGCTGACGGATCGATTCCTTCACGTCCTTCAGCGCCGTCGTCTTGGGCGGCTTGATCGCCGAAAGCGGCTGGATGATGTGGTAGCCGTACTGCGTGTGGACCGGCTGGGAGATCTCGTTCGTCTTCAGCGAGAAGGCGGCCTTGTCGAACGGCGGGACCGTCTGGCCCTTCGAGACCGTCAGCTTGCCGCCCTGCGAGGCAGAGCCGGGATCCTTGGAATACTTCTTCGCAAGCTTGGCGAAGTCGCCACCGCTCTTCAGCTGCTTGTAGATCGTGTCGGCGAGCGCCTTCTTGGGGACGAGGATGTGGCGCACGTCACGAGTCTCGGGCGTCGCGTACTGCTGCTTGTGTGAGTCGTAGTACTTCTGGATGTCCGCGTCGGTGACCTTCACGTCCTTGGCGACCTTCGCGAGAATCTGCTCGGACAGGAGCCGCTGGCGGATGTCGAGCCGCACGTCGGTCTCGCTCAGCCCCTGTGCCTTCAGCGCGGCCTGGTACTTCTTCTCGTCGCCGCCGAAGTACTGCTGCTTGATCTGCTTCAGCCGCGCGTCGATCTTCTTCTCGTCGACCTTGACGCCGAGAGACTTGGCCTTCTGCTCGTACTCGGCGCGCTGGACGAGGTACTGCAGCGCCTGGTTCTTGACGCCCTCGTAGGTGCTCGTCCCCGCCTTCGGGAACGGGCGGCCCTGCGACTTGTACGACGCCTGCGCCCGCGTCATCAGGTTGTCGAA
>DHWI01000136.1:2474-3585 GCA_002413095.1 Thermoleophilia bacterium UBA5186 | reverse complement strand
CTGAGCCTCGACCACGGCGGCCATCTCACGCACGGGCTGAAGGTCAACTTTTCCGGGCGGATGTACACGATCGCCCACTACGGCGTCAGCCGCGAGACGATGGTCGTCGACTACGACGAGGTGCTCCGACTGGCGAAGGAGCACAAGCCGCAACTGATCGTCTGCGGCGGCTCCGCGTATCCGCGCACGGTCGACGCCGAGCGCTTTCGCGAGATCGCCGACGAAGTCGGAGCCATGCTCCTCTGCGACATGGCCCACTTCTCCGGCCTCGTCGCGGCCGGCCTGCACCCGAACCCGGTGCCGCACTGCGATTTCGTCACCTCGACGACACACAAGACGCTCGCCGGCCCGCGCGCGGGATTCATCCTCTGCAAGGAGGAGCACGCGAAGGCGGTCGACCGAGCCGTGTTCCCGGGAATGCAAGGGGGCCCGCTCGAGCACACGATCGCCGCGAAGGCGACCTGCTTCAAGATCGCCATGACCGACGCGTTCCGCGAGTACCAGCGCCAGATCCGTGCGAACGCCGACGCGCTCGCCCAGGCGCTGGTCGACGGCGATCTCGACGTGCTCACCGGAGGCACCGACACGCACCTGATGCTGCTCGACCTGCGCGACTCGGAGTTCTCCGGCAAGGATGCGCAGGAGCGGCTGGAGAGCGTCAACGTGACGACGAACCGGAACACGATCCCGTTCGACGAGCGCCCGCCGATGATCGCCTCGGGCCTGCGTCTCGGTACCCCCGCCGGAACGATGCGCGGCTTCGACGAGGAGGACTTCCGCGAGGTCGCGGCGATCATCGTCGACGCGCTGAAGGCCGACCTCGACGCCGACGCGCTGATCGGCCGAGTCGACGCACTCTGCGCCAAGCGGCCGCTCTATCCGGGCTTCCGCGGCTACACGTCGTACGCATGAGCGCCACCGCGACCGGCCGCTTGATCGAGGTCGATCATCCCCTGGTCCAGCACAAGCTCTCGTACCTTCGGGACAAGGAGACGCCCACCGTCCACTTCCGCAAGCTCGTGAACGAGCTGACGCTGCTGCTCACGTACGAGGCGACCAAGGAGTTCCCGACGGAGCCGATCGAGATCGAGACGCCGCTGGAGCGGATGAC
>DHWI01000136.1:1558-2390 GCA_002413095.1 Thermoleophilia bacterium UBA5186 | reverse complement strand
GTCGGATTCATCGGCCTTTACCGCGACGAGGAGACGCTCCTGCCGGTCGAGTACTACGTGAAGCTCCCGGCCGACCTGGCCGAGCGCGACGCGATCGTGCTCGACCCGATGCTGGCGACCGGCAACTCGAGCGCCGCGGCGATCGCGTCGGTGAAGGCCCAGGGCGCACGCTCGGTCATCCTCGTCTGCCTCGTCGCCGCCCCGGAGGGGATCGAGCACCTGCAGGCCGAGCATCCCGACGTCACGATCGTGACCGCCGCCGTCGACCGCGGGCTGAACGAGCGCGGCTTCATCGTCCCCGGGCTCGGCGACGCGGGCGACCGGCTGTACGGAACCAAGTGAGCCAAGCGCTCGACACGCTCGCGGACAACCTCCAGGTCGTCTACGGCGCGATCGTCGCGCTCGTGGTCGTCGTCCTCCTCACGCCGGCGGTCGGCGGGATGGCGCGGATCCTGGGCGTCGTCGGCCGCGACGAGCCGGGCCGTCGGCCGAACGCGCGCGCGGTGCCGCGGCTCGGCGGGATCGCGCTCTTCCTCGGGATCTTCGTGCCCGCGCTCGCGTTCCTCGACCTCGGTCGCGAGACGCGCGGACTCCTCCTCGGCGCCGCGGTTGCGACGACGGTCGGCGCGATCGACGACTTCCGCGGTCTGCGCTGGTGGGAGAAGCTCGGGGGACAGCTCGCCGCGGCAGCCATCCCCGCCGGGTTCGGGATCTGGGTGCACCGGTTCACGTTCCCGGTGCTCGGGATCCACCAGCTGCCGGCGTGGGTGGGCATCTCGCTGACCATGGTGTGGATCGTCGCGATCATGAACATGGTCAACTTCCTCGACGG
>DHWI01000136.1:0-1492 GCA_002413095.1 Thermoleophilia bacterium UBA5186 | reverse complement strand
ATCTTCATGGGCGACTCGGGGGCGCTGTTGCTCGGCTTCGTCCTCGCGACGATCTCCGTCCAGTTCCTGCTCAAGACGGCCGCGATCGCGTCGCTCTTCTTCCCGTTGCTCGTGCTGGCGATCCCGATCCTCGACACGTCGTTCGTGATCGCGAAGCGGATCAAGTACCGCCAGCCAGTCTTCGTCGGCGACCTCACGCACCTGCATCACCGCTTCCTGAACATCGGCTTCTCGGAGCGTCGCGCGGTCGCCTACATCTACTTCTGGTGCGGGACGCTCGCGCTCGCCGCGCTCTCGACTCGCTTCATCCGCCCGCACGCGCACGGCTTCTGGCACCTCTGGCGCACCGTCGCGGTCGGCGGGATCGGCCTCCTCGCGCTGGCCGCGTCGATCTACATGGTCTACCTGCTGGAGATCGTGAAGCTCGCGAATCCACGAATCCGCCGGCGCGAGGTCGCTGCCTCGGCGTCGGATCGCGTCGCTTGACCGGGCGGCCGACGGTGCCCAGAATCAACGGGTTGTCTTCCGGCCGTCTCGTTGCAGCGCAGCGCCCGGCCGCGGGGGTCGTGCGCGTCCGTGTCGCGGCATTCGCGGTTGCCGGTCTGCTTGCCGCGGTTGCGGTCGGTTACGGCATCCATCGGGCCAGCAGCTCCTCCGGCGACAGCGGGCGAGCCCTCGAGCCGGTCGTCGCCGCCGTCGTACCGCTCCGACCGGTCATCACCGGCGTTGCGACGGGGAGCGGCGCCGTGTGGGCGAGCTCCGAGTCGGGCGGCGCGACGAATCCAACCGCGGCAGGCCTGCTCTGGCGGATCGACCCGAGCACGAATCGCGCGGCGAGCCCGATCCCCGTCAGCGGCGGCGGGCAAGGGATCGCGATCGCCGCGGGCTCGGTCTGGACGGTTTCGCCGGAGGGTACGCGTCGGGTTGACCCGCGGAGCGGCAGGGTGATCGCCCGGATCGACGCGGCTCGCGGCTCGGAGATCGAAGGATTCGGCAACGCGCTGTGGGTCGGCCAGCAGCGGATCGATCCCGCGACGAACACGGTGGCGGCCGTCGGCTCGTTTGACGGCTTCGTAACCGCGATCGGGCCGGAGGGGACCTGGGCGCGCAGCGACGCGCTCGAGCGCGTCGATCCGCGGACCGGGCGCGTCCTGGCCACGCTGAGGCGAAACGGCTTCACCCCGAACGCGATTGCGCTCGGCGGCGGGTCGGTTTGGGTCGCCTACGCCAGTCGAACCGAGTGGGAGACCACCGCGGTCGCACGCATCGATCCCAAGACGAATCGCTTTGCCGGCGACATCGTCGTCCTGCACGGCCGGGTCCCTTCGGCGCTTGCCTACGCCCGCGGCTCGCTCTGGCTACTCGCCCACAACGAGGAGGAGCGGGGCGCGCGGCTGACGCAGATCGACCCGAAGCGCGGAGCGGTGGTCGGGCTGCCGCTCCATCTGACGGGCGGAACTCCCGGCCTCCTCGTCGCGCAGGGCAGAACGCT
>DHWI01000227.1:3598-4516 GCA_002413095.1 Thermoleophilia bacterium UBA5186 | reverse complement strand
AGCGCGTACCGCGTCACCGCCGGCGGCCGCACGTGGTTCGCCAACTGCGCCTGGGACGCGTTCGGCGTCTGCGCGGCGCTGGCCGTGGACGGCCACGTTTCCGCGGCCTGCGCCGACTGCGCCGAGCCGATCGAGATCGACGTCCGCGGCGGCGAGCCCGAGCCCGACGGGTACCTCGTGCACATCCTCGTCCCGGCCGCGCACTGGTGGGACGACATCGTCTTCACCTGAACGACGATGAATCTCTTCCGGTCGGAAGAGCACATCGAGCGCTGGCTCGGTGGCCGCGAGCCGGGCGCGACGATCACCGCGGGGAAGATGTGCGAGCTCGCGCACGACTGGTGGGACACGCGCATCGCGCCCGACTGGCGCCCGCGCACCCGCGACGAGAACCAGGCGATCCTGAAACGACTCGGGCTGACCGGCGAGTTCTGGGCCTTGCCCTAGAACAAGTCGGCGATCCGCGGCAGGAACTCGCCGAGCGGAACGTCGGCGCGCGCTGCGTCCTCCGAGCCGCGGCGGTCGAGCTCCGTGCCGAGCTCGACGACCTGAGGCCGCTGTGACCGCAGTGTCCCGAACGGTGGGCTCTCCGGGAGGTTGCGGACGAAGAACGCGGCGAGAAGCGACTCGCTGAACAGTGCCAGTGGGCCTTCCAGCGGCCCTTCGCGCTCGACAGGCGGGCCGTGCTTGCGGTCAAGCGACAGCGACCGAGTCGTGAAGCCGCCGCCGACGACGTCCACCGACGCGTAGCGAATCCCGCCGATCGTCGAGAGCAGCGCGGCGCCGACGCAGAGGACGCACGGCTCGAGCGACGTGTAGAGCGTGTGGTCCTCCCAGCGTCGCGAGAGGTCGAGATGCGCGAGCGCGTTCACCTCCGCGTGCGCCAGGCGCGTGCCCGCGAGCTCCCCGGCCGGCGCG
>DHWI01000227.1:1077-3565 GCA_002413095.1 Thermoleophilia bacterium UBA5186 | reverse complement strand
GGGATCGTCCCGCGGCCATGCGCCTCCCACGCAAGCTCGAACGTGCGCCGCCACGCTCCGCCGAGCTCGTTCCAGGCAGCGACAAGATCCACGACTGAAATATTCGCGCACTGCGCTGCGTTGACAGGCGCTAACCAACGGCGAGGAGGAACCCCATGGCAGCGAACGCACCCGATCCACGACGCTGGAAAGCGCTTGCGCTCATCTGCAGCGCGTTCTTCATGACCGTCCTCGACGTCGCGATCGTCAACGTCGCGCTGCCGACGATCAAGACCTCGCTCCACTTCTCGCAGCCCAACCTGCAGTGGGTGATCACCGCTTACTCGCTGACCTTCGGCGGCTTCCTCCTCCTCGGCGGCCGGATCGGCGACCTCCTCGGCCGGCGGCGCATCTTCATGATTGGCACGGGCCTGTTCACGCTCGCGTCGCTGACCTGCGGCCTGTCGCAGAACGAAGGGATGCTGATCGTTGCGCGCGGCGTCCAGGGTCTCGGCGCTGCGCTGATCTCGCCGGCCGTGCTCGCGATCATCTCGACCACCTTCGAGGAGGGCGCGGAGCGGAACAAGGCGCTTGGCGTCTCGGGCGCGGTCGCCGGCAGCGGCGCTGCGTTCGGCGTGCTGCTCGGCGGCGTGCTCACGAAGTACCTGGGCTGGGAGTGGATCTTCTTCGTCAACGTCCCTGTCGGCGCGATCGTGCTGCTGCTGACGACGCGGTTCGTGCGCGAGAGCCACGCCGACGTCGAGCATCGTCGCTACGACGCCGCGGGCGCGGTCACGATCACGGCGTCGCTGATCATCCTCGTCTACGCGATCTCGAGGGCGCCGTTCGTGGGCTGGGCGAGCGCCCGCACGATCGGACTCCTCGCTGTTTCGGTCGTGCTCGGCGCGGCGTTCATCTGGCTGGAGACGAACGTGAAGGCTCCGCTCTTGCGCCTCGGGATCTTCCGCCTCCGCACGCTGACCGGCGCGAACATCGTCGGATTCCTGCTCGCGGGCAGCCTGTTCGCGATGTTCTTCCTCCTGACCTTCTACCTCCAGCAGGTGCAGCACTACTCGGCGCTGCAGACCGGCGTGGCCTTCCTCGCCACCGCCGGGACCGTCGTGGTCGTCGCGGGCATCGCACAGGCGCTCGTCACGCGCGTAGGCGTGAAGC
Source organism: Thermoleophilia bacterium UBA5186 (assembly GCA_002413095.1). Classification (GTDB taxonomy): domain Bacteria; phylum Actinomycetota; class Thermoleophilia; order Gaiellales; family Gaiellaceae; genus UBA5186. The sequence goes on along the minus strand of DHWI01000227.1, from coordinate 2,413 downwards.
CGATCCTCGCGACGGGACTCCTCCTGCTGACGATCTCGCAGTTCCGCTACACGCACCTACCGGTACACGGCCACTACGTCAGCGACTTGATGCCGTGGTTCTTCATTGCCGGGATCGGACTTGCGTTCTCGTTCATCCCGGTCACGATCGCCGCGCTCGCCGGCGTCGCCACGCACGAGGCCGGGCTAGCGTCCGGCCTGATCAACACGTCGCAGCAGGTCGGCGGCGCGATCGGCGTCGCCGTCGCCTCGACGGTGTACACGAGCCATCTGAAGACCCTCTTCAAGGCGGGTGATCAACAACCGCTCGCGCAGACCGGCGGCTTCCAGTGGGCGTTCTACGTCACGACCGTCATCGCGGCGGTGGGCGTCATCGCAGCCCTGCTCCTCATTCGGCAGCGGGACATCCCCGAAGGAACCGAGGCGGTCGTCCCGGCCTAGGCGTCGACTCGGCGACGCCGTCTCAGGGCAGGGGGCTTTGCCGCCTGTCCGTCTGCGCTCCCTGACCGATCCGTCAAGCGCGAGCGGCGCTTCGGCGCCTACGCAGGTTTCCAGAACCTGTAGAAGCCCTGCCCATGTGAGGCGAAGGGACCGATGAAGTCCTCGAGCGCCCGTGCGTTGTCGAGCCCGCCGCCGTTGACCGGATCGAAGCCGGCGTCGCGGATCAACTGCTCCGCGACGTCGCGCGCCTCGTCGTCGGCCGCGTAGAGCTGACCGGGGCGCTCGGGCTGCTCGTCGATCTTGTCGTAGAGCACGGCGAAGTTCAGGTTGAACGCCTTCGCGACGGGCCCCTTCGTGTGGGACTTCACTTCGTGCGCGAAGGACGGGAACTCCTCGTTGCGGCCGGCAAACGCATTCGTCACGTCGATCGCGACCTTGCCCTCGAGCCCGCTCACCTTCCCGAGCGCGTCCCCGATCACGCCGGACGGGACCGCGACGAGCACCGCGTCGGCGTTCGACACGTCGCCGCCGTCCTTCCCCAGCTCCTGCACCTCGTGTCCTGCCTTGCGCCAGCGCGCGGCCAGGCCGCCGCCGATGTTTCCTCTACCTATGACGGTGATGTTCATGCGGTCCGCAACGAGCGATGCTCGGCCACCATTCCCTGATCTAGAGTCCGCACCGATGCCGCACGACTACCCGACCGTGCTCGAGCTCGTCGGCGGCACGCCGATCGTCCGCCTCCAGAAGCTCGGCCGGCCCGGCGGCCCGACGCTCCTCGTCAAGCTCGAGTACCTGGAGCCGGGCGGCTCCCTCAAGGACCGCATCGGGCTGCCGCTGATCGAAGCGGCCGAGCGGGACGGAAAGCTCAAGCCGGGCGGCACGATCGTCGAGCCCAC
>DHWI01000227.1:0-1040 GCA_002413095.1 Thermoleophilia bacterium UBA5186 | reverse complement strand
GACAAGATGAGCCAGGAGAAGATCGCGCTCCTGCGTGCCTACGGCGCCGAGGTCGTGATCTGCCCCACGGCGGTCGAGCACGACTCGCCCGAGAGCTACTACTCGGTCTCGGACCGGCTCGCCGAAGAGATCCCCGGCGCCTTCAAGCCCGACCAGTACTCGAACATGGCGAACCCGACCGCGCACTACGAGGGCACGGGCCCGGAGCTCTGGGAGGAGACCGGCGGCGAGATCGACGCGCTCGTCATCTCGGTCGGCACGGGCGGCACGATCTCCGGCGTCGGCAAGTACTGGAAGGAGCGGAGCCCGAACGTCCTGATCGTCGGCGCCGATCCCGAGGGCTCGGTCTACACGGCCCGCGACGAGGCGGATCTCCACCCCTACCTCGTCGAGGGCATCGGCAAGGACACCTGGCCGAAGACGATGAACCCCGAGGTCGTCGACGAGTGGGTCCGCGTCTCCGACCGCGATTCGTTCCTCGTCGCGCGGCGGCTGGCGCGGGAGGAGGGCATCCTCGCCGGCGGCTCGGGCGGCACCTCGGTCGCGGCGATGCTGCAGATCGCCGAGCGGTTCGGCCCCGAAGCGCGGATCCTCACGATGATCCCCGACAGCGGCCGGTCGTACCTGTCGAAGTTCTACGACGACAACTGGATGCTCGACCACGGCTTCGTCGAGCGACGCACGCCCGTCCCGACCGTCGATGAGGTGCTGCGCTCGAAACGCGTCGAGGAGGCCGACGTTCCCGATCTCGTCACGATCGGGTCGCAGCAGAAGGTCGGCGAAGCGATCGACGTGATGCAGCAGTACTCGATCTCGCAGCTCCCGGTGGTGCGAAACGGCGAAGTGGAGTCGCTCGCCGACGTGATCGGATCTCTGCAGGATCGCGACCTGCTCGACCGCGTCTTCAAGAACGCCGACGCCCTGCACGAGGACGTCGCCGCCGCTATGCAGCCGCCGCTCGCGGCGATCGACGCCACGCAGTCGCTGGACGAGGTGTTCGCGACGCTGACGGGACGGACGAACGCAGTCGTCGTGGCGCG
>DHWI01000086.1:1729-2715 GCA_002413095.1 Thermoleophilia bacterium UBA5186 | reverse complement strand
ATCGCGTTCATCAACAAGATGGACCGGACGGGGGCCGATTTTTTCGCCGCCGTCGAGTCGATGCGCGACCGCCTCGGCGCAAATCCCGTCCCGATCCAGCTCCCGATCGGCCAGGAGGAACACCACCGCGGCGTCGTCGACCTCGTCGAGATGCGCGCGATCACCTACGAGGACGACCTGGGCGAGAAGTTCGACGTGGGCGAGATCCCGGCCGAGCTCGCCGAGCAGGCTCATGAGTACCACCACCAGCTGATCGACGCGATCGCCGAGCACGACGACGAGCTGACGGAGACCTACCTCACCGACGAGACCCAGGTGACGCCCGAGATGATCAAGCGCGCGCTCCGCGCCGGCACCATCGCCGACGCGCTGACGCCGGTGCTGCTCGGCTCCGCCTTCAAGAACAAGGGCGTCCAGCCCCTGCTCGACGGCGTGGTCGACTACCTGCCGAGTCCGCTCGACGTCCCGCCCATGATCGGTCTCGACCCGAAGACCGAGCAGGAAATCACGCGCGAGGCCTCGCTCGAGGCGCCGTTCTCGGCGCTCGCCTTCAAGGTCATGTCCGATCCGTACGTCGGCAAGCTCACCTACTTCCGCGTCTATTCAGGCCAGATCAAGGCCGGCGACCGCGTGCTCAACACGACGAACGGCAAGACCGAGCGCATCGGCCGCATCCTGCAGATGCACGCGAACCACCGCGAGGAGCGCGACGAGATCGGCGCCGGCGAGATCGCAGCCGGGGTCGGCCTGAAGCAGACGACGACCGGCGACACGCTGGCGCTCGAGAGCGCGCCGATCCAGCTCGAATCGATGACGTTCCCGGACCCGGTCATCTCGGTCGCCGTCGAGCCGAAGACGAAGGGCGACCAGGACAAGCTGGCGCAGGGCCTGCAGCGCCTCTCCGAGGAGGATCCGACCTTCCGCGTCACGAGCGACGAGGAGACGGGGCAGACGCTCATCGCCGGAATGGGCGAGCTGCACCTCGA
>DHWI01000086.1:912-1701 GCA_002413095.1 Thermoleophilia bacterium UBA5186 | reverse complement strand
ACCTCGAGATCATCATCGACCGGCTCAAGCGCGAGTTCAAGGTCGACGCGAACGTGGGCCGGCCGCAGGTCGCGTACCGCGAGACGATCTCGAAGCCCGTCGAGAAGATCCAGGGCAGGTTCGTCCGCCAGACCGGCGGCTCGGGCCAGTACGGCGACGTTGTGATCAACATGGCGCCGAACAAGCCGGGCGAGGGCTACGAGTTCAAGGACAAGATCGTCGGCGGCAAGATCCCTCGCGAATACATCGCGCCGGTCGACCAGGGCATCCAGGAGGCGATGAACGCGGGCATCCTGGCCGGCTACCCGGTCGTCGACATCAGCGTCGAGCTGATCGACGGCTCGTACCACGACGTCGACTCGAGCGAGCGCGCCTTCAAGATCGCCGGCTCGATCGCGTTCAAGGAGGCGATGAAGCGGGCCAAGCCGAAGCTGCTCGAGCCGATGATGGCCGTCGAGGTGATCACGCCCGACGAGTACCTCGGTGACGTGATGGGTAATCTCAACTCGCGGCGCGGGCGCGTCGAGGACATGGAGCCGCTCGGCAACGCGAAGGTCGTCAAAGCGATGGTCCCGCTGTCGGAGATGTTCGGCTACGCAACCGACCTGCGCTCGATGTCGCAGGGCCGGGCTGAGTTCACCATGCAGTTCGACCGCTACGAGGAAGTGCCGCAGTCGATCCTGACTGAAATTACGGAAACACAGACCTAAAGGGAGAACCGGAGGAGAGATGGCTAAGCAGAAGTTTGAGCGCACGAAGCCGCACCTGAACGTCGGCACGATCGGTCAC
>DHWI01000086.1:414-763 GCA_002413095.1 Thermoleophilia bacterium UBA5186 | reverse complement strand
GGCAAGACGACGCTGACGGCGGCGATCACGAAGGTCCTCGCCGAGTCGACAGGTGGCGAGGTGAAGACCTTCGAGGAGATCGACAACGCGCCGGAGGAGAAGGCGCGCGGCATCACGATCAATACGTCGCACGTCGAGTACGAGACGGCCAACCGTCACTACGCGCACGTCNNCTCGCCCGCCAGGTCGAGGTCCCCTACATCGTCGTCGCGCTCAACAAGGCCGACATGGTCGACGATCCCGAGCTGATCGAGCTCGTCGAGCTGGAGGTCCGCGAGCTGCTCACGAAGTACGACTTCCCGGGCGACGACATCCCGATCATCCAGGTCTCGGCGCTGAAGGCGCTCGA
>DHWI01000086.1:0-193 GCA_002413095.1 Thermoleophilia bacterium UBA5186 | reverse complement strand
GCGACGAGGTCGAGATCGTCGGGATCCACCCGGAGATCGCGAAGACCGTCGTCACTGGGCTCGAGATGTTCCTGAAGACGCTCGACTTCGCCCAGGCAGGCGACAACGCGGGCGCGCTCCTGCGCGGAACCAAGCGCGAGGAAATCGAGCGCGGTCAGGTGCTCGCGAAGCCCGGCTCGATCACGCCGCACAC
>DHWI01000024.1:4984-5260 GCA_002413095.1 Thermoleophilia bacterium UBA5186 | reverse complement strand
CGCCGGCCTCCGCCTTGACCTTCCCCATCTCGCGCGTCATCAGGTCGGTCAGGTCGGCCTTCTCGTCGGCCAACAGGCCGGCGAAGCGGTAGAGGACGTTCGCGCGCTCGGGCGCCGGGACGAGCCGCCAGTCCTCGAAGGCGGCCTTCGCGGCGGCGACGGCGCGGTCGACGTCCTCGGGCCCCGACTTCGGAAAGACGCCGAGCGTCTCGCCTGTGGCGGGGCTCAGCGACTCGAAGGTCTCGCCGGTCGTGGAGTCGACCCACTCGCCGCCGA
>DHWI01000024.1:2845-4742 GCA_002413095.1 Thermoleophilia bacterium UBA5186 | reverse complement strand
CGGCGGTCGATGATCACCGTCACGTTCGGGTTGTCCTTGTAGTACTCGACCATCTTGTCGTACAGCTGGTCGGCCAGCTCGCGCGGAATGACGCAGTAGATCATCCTGCTCGGATTCTAGGGTGGTTCCCGGCGGACGCTAGAGGCGAGCGATCTGTGGGACGACACGACCGTCGTCCTCGACCCGCGCGTTCCAGCCCTTGTAGCTTCCCTCGAGCTGTGTGACCTCGTGGCCGCGCTCGGCGAGCTTGACCGGCTGGGCCGAGTCCGGGCTGATTCGGTACTGGTACCACGAGATGTCCCAGGCGATCGTGATCACGAGCTCCGCGTTGACGCCGGAGAGCGGCAGGATGCTCGCCTTCGGGTCGCCGAGGCTCTTCGCGATCCCGCCGATCGTGCGGCGGTAAGGGCTCGCGTTGAACAGGTCCGCGGCCTCGACCGTCTGAAGCTCCGACTCGGACAGGCGGCGGAGAATCGGCTCGGGCGCGACGGGGGCGGGCGGAGACGGTCGCTGGAAGATCGAGCCGAGACTGAGTCCGCGGCGGCGGCGCTCGTAGGGAACCGTCGGCGACGTCGGGCTCCCCTCCTTGACCCACCCGTGCTCCATCGCCGTCTCCTGGCAGAGCGGGCAGACGTCGACGAACTCGTCGCCGTCGGGCGCGAAACGGGTCGAGCGCTCGCCCATGAGCAGGCTGCGCTCGCAGATCGCGCACGTGCGGTTGACGGCGACTTTTGTGACGCGCATGGTGCGGACCCTAGCGGAGCGCAGACGTCGTTCCCGTTGCTACAGTCACGCTACATGTGTGTTTTACATGTAGGGACGCGTTGAGGCACCGCGGGCCGCACGGCCGCCGCGTGCGCTCGCGCTGGCAGACACACGCGGGCGACTGGCGGGTACGCGCGCGCGTCGAGCGCTTCGGCGAGCCGGCACTGCTTCTGCTCCTGCGCGAGCGGCCTGCGCACGGCTACGAGCTGCTCGAGCAGCTTCCCGAGCTCGTCGGCGGGGAGCGGATCGACATGGGCAACCTCTACCGCGTCCTGCGCGGGCTCGAGGACGAGGGCTTCGTCCGCTCCGAGTGGGAGGCCGAGCTGCCCGGCCCCGCCAAGCGCACCTACGAGCTCACAGACGACGGCCGCGGCCTGCTCGACGTGTGGGCCGAGGCGCTCCGCGACAACCAGACCCTGATCAGCGCGTTTCTCGCGCGATACGACGGAGGAGAGGAGGTGAACGATGCACCACGGACATAGGCACCACCGCGGCTTCAGCCGCCGCTTCGGCCGCTTCAACCGCGAGAACTTCCTTCCGCATCTCGAGGAGTACCAGAAGGATCTCGAGCAGGAGCTGGCCGATGTCGCCGACCTGATCCGGCGCCTCAAGGAAGGCATGCCGGAGACGCCTCAGACGGCGTAGCCCCGTGAGCCGAGAGGCCTGGGTTCCAAGGCGCCGCTTGCGGTGCCGCCGTCAGGACGGGCGGGCTTTGCCTGCCCGTCCGTCTGAAACGACCAGTCGACCCGTTCTAGGGGAACACCAGAACGGCCGTCAGACCTTGGCCTCTTCGCGCTCGCGCTTCGTCTGCTCGATCAGCTTCTGCGCGATGTGCGAGGGGACTTCCTCATAGCGGGCGAAGCTCATGTGGTAGTCGCCGCGCCCGCCCGTGAGCGACGTGAGCGACTGCGAGTACGTGAGGATCTCCGCCATCGGCACCTCGGCCTTGATCGAGGTCATCCCGCCGCGCGGCTCCATCCCCATCAGGCGCCCGCGCCGCGAGTTGAGGTCGCCGTTCACAGCGCCTACCGCCTCGTCGGGGACGCTCACCTCGACCTCCATGATCGGCTCGAGCAGGACGGGGTCGGCCTTCTCGTACGCCGCCTTGAACGCCATCGAGCCGGCGATCTTG
>DHWI01000024.1:2395-2784 GCA_002413095.1 Thermoleophilia bacterium UBA5186 | reverse complement strand
GCGATCTTGAACGCCATCTCCGACGAGTCGACCGTGTGGTACGAGCCGTCGACGAGCCGCACTCGCACGCCCTGGACCGGCGCGCCCGCGAGGTCGCCGCGCTGCATCGCCTCCTGGATGCCTTTGTCGACCGCGGGCCGGTAGCTCTGCGGGATCGAGCCGCCGACGATCTTGTCGACGAACTCGTAGCCGGTGTGTCCATCGAGCGGCTCCAGGACGATGTGACAGTCGCCGAACTGGCCGCGCCCGCCGGTCTGCTTCTTGTACCGACCCTGGGCCTTCGCCTCGCTGCGAATAGTTTCGAGGTACGGAACGCGCGGCGGATGCAGCTCGACCTCGACGTTGAAGCGTGTGCGCAGCCGCTCGACCGCGACCTCGACGTGAATCTG
>DHWI01000024.1:866-2310 GCA_002413095.1 Thermoleophilia bacterium UBA5186 | reverse complement strand
TCCTCGGACAGGCGGCGGAGCGACGTTGCGACCTTCTCCTCGTCGCCTTTCGCCTTTGGCGTGACCGCGAAGCTCATCACCGGCTCCGGGAACTGGATCGTCGGGATCTCGACGGGCTCCTCGTGGTCGAGCAGGAGGTCTCCGGTCGCCGTCTCCTTCAGCTTCGCCACGGCGCCGATGTCGCCCGTCGCGAACTCGGGCGACGGCGAGTGCTCCTTGCCCTGCAGCATCAGCAGCGCGCCGACGCGCTCTTTCGCATGCGAGCGCGGGTTCACGAGCGTCGAGTCGCCCTTGATCGTGCCGTGCAGAACGCGGAAGACGTTGATGCGGCCTGCGAACGGGTCGGCGATCGTCTTGAAGACGAACGCGGCGGTCTGCGTGTTCGGAACCTCCATCGGCTCGCCCTTCTTGGCCGGAGAAGGGACGCCCTCGACGAGCAGGTCGAGGAGCGCCGAGGTGCCGAGGTTCTTCGTCGCGACGCCGCAGGCGACCGGAAAGACCTCGCCGCGCGTGACCGCGTCCTTGAGTGCGTGCGCGACTTCCTCGACGCCGAGCTCCTCGCCCTCGAGGTAGCGCTCCATCAGCCCCTCGTCGACCTGGACGACTTCGTCGAGAAGTTTCGTCCGGTACTCCTCGACCTCGGCGGCCATGTCAGCGGAGATCTCGCTCGGGCCGGATTCGCGTTCGCCGTTCGGATCCGTGTAGGCGCACATGTGCAGCAGGTCGACGATGCCGGAGACCTCGTGCTCGGCGCCGATCGGGATGTGCACGGCGACGCAGCGCTCCGAGACCTGTGAGCGCAGCCCCTCGAGCGTGCGGTAGAAGTCGGCGCGCTCGCGGTCGAGCATGTTCACGTAGAGGACGCGTGCGAGTCCCCCCTCCTCCGCGCGCTGCCACAGCCGGGTCGTCTGCACCTCGACGCCCATCACCGCGCTCACGGTGAAGAGCGCGCCTTCGACGACCCGCAGCGCCGCGACCGCGTCGCCAATGAAGCCCGCGTCGCCCGGCGTGTCGAGCAGGTTGATCTTCCGCTCGTGCCAGTCGACGTGGCAGAGGGCGGCCTGCAGGGACATCCGGCGCTTCTGTTCGTCTTCGTCCCAGTCGCCGACCGTCGTGCCGGCCTCGATCGATCCGAGCCTGTTCGCCGCGCCGGACTGGAACAGCATCGCCTCGACCAGCGACGTCTTTCCCGTCCCGCGGTGACCGACGACGGCGACGTTGCGAATCTTCCCGGGCTCGATCGACATGAAGCGCTTCCTCCTCGGCAGGGTCCGGCTGTCGCCGGGATCCTAAATTACGACTCGAACCCGGCTCGCGCGGTCGTGCCTGAGAGGCGGGCCTTGAGGCGGAGGATCGCCTTGGTGTGGAGCTGGGAGACGCGCGACTCGGTCACCCCGAGCACCTCGCCGATCTCGCGGAGGGTCAGCTCCTCGTAGTAGTAGAG
>DHWI01000024.1:404-820 GCA_002413095.1 Thermoleophilia bacterium UBA5186 | reverse complement strand
ACGACGAGCTTCTCGCGCTCGGGCAGGCGCGCGATCGCCTCGCCGATCGCCTCCTTCATCTCGGTCTGCGACAGCGCGTCCTGCGGGCCTTGCGCCGAGTCGTCCTCGATCGTGTCGATCAGGGAGATCGCGTCGCCGCCCGAGGAGCCGACGGTCCAGAGCTCGTCGAGCGCGGCGATCGAGGAGCGGGAGATCTCGGTGAGGCTGTCGCCGAGCTCCTCCTGCGTCAGGCCGACTTTCTTGGCGATCTCCTCGTCGGTGGGCGCGCGCCCGAGCTTCGCCTCGAGCTCGGCCATCGCCCGCTCGATGTCGCGGGCGCGGGCGCGAACGGAGCGCGGAACCCAGTCCATCGCGCGCAGCTCGTCGATGATCGAGCCCTTGATGCGGGAGATCGCATACGTCTCGAACTTGATGTC
>DHWI01000024.1:0-360 GCA_002413095.1 Thermoleophilia bacterium UBA5186 | reverse complement strand
CGCTCGGGGTCGAAGCGCTCGATCGCGCCGATCAGCCCCAGCAGGCCGTATGAGACGAGGTCGCCCTCGTCGACGTGGGCCGGAAGGCCGCTGCCGAGCCGGCCGGCCACGTATTTCACGAGCGGCGCATAGGTGAGGATCAGCCGGTCGCGGACCTTTTGGTCCTTGGTTCGGCGGTACTCGCGCCAGATCTCCTGGGTGTCCTCGACCGCCACAGCGAGAGAATACGGGCTAACTCGGCGGATTCCTCAGTGCTGAGAGCGCCAGACTTCCGAGCCAGAGGGCGATCGCGGCCGCGCCGGCGGCCACGACGAGGCGGCGCGGCGCGGTGGAGCCCCACGCCGAGGCGACAGCGATCGC
>DHWI01000029.1:15746-28330 GCA_002413095.1 Thermoleophilia bacterium UBA5186 | reverse complement strand
CTCGAACCGTCGACCCCCTCCTGATCCACCAGCCGATCCTACGCAGCTTCGGAGCGGATCTATCGGAAGGCCACACACCTACAAGTCGGATCGCAGAGCTCAGGCGCTTACGCCGTAAAAGAACTGCTTCCTCACGCTGACTCCTCATCGACACCAACGTTAGGAGGAAATGATGAGCAACCGTCACAAGAACAAGCGGCAACGACCACCGTTGGGCCTACTCACAGCCGAGCGGCTCCTGGCCCATCGGCGAACTCGAGTTCCTCCGAGTAGCCGGACAGCCCAGGCCAAGGTGAGGCTCCTCCCGGCGGCGGCATAGCTCCCAGAGCCGATCAACATTGAGCGATCGACGCGGTGCTGTCTGTTTCATCGAGTCCGGGAACCCATAAGACGGCCTGAGTCGGCAAGAATCGCGCAAGGGACATCTCAACGGCCACGCAGGTCTCCGAGACCGAGCGAAGTGCGGAAGCTGACTCCGTCTGAACCACCGCGTCAACGCGGATGACCTCATCCCATGGCAGACGTTCGTCGACGCGGTCCAATGCAGGCTGACGCTCGCCGAGCTCGTCGAGACCTACCTGGCGCAGCACGACGTCCAGCCCGTGACGATCGACAAGCTCCGCTACCTGCTCGGCAAGGCAACCGAAGTCTTCGGTGACGGCCGTATCGGTGAGTTGACCTCGCAGGAGATCGCAGAGTGGCGGTGAGCCTCTCCGCGGGATACCGCTTCGAGGCGACCCAGACCTCCGTCAGCTCCTCCACTGGGCCGTCGCGTGGGGAATGATCGAAGTCGACCCGGCCAAGGTCGGCGTCGACAACTCGGTCCGACGACGCAAAGAACAGCGTCCTTTCGAGGCATGGGCGGAACTTGAGGCGATTGCTGCGGCGATCGGGCAGCGGTACGGGCCGATGATCCTCTTCGCGGCCGCGACCCGGCTGCGACCGGCGGAGTGGATCGCACTCGAGAAGCGCGACATCGACCGCAACGAACGTGTCGTCTACGTCCGCCGCTCGTTCACGCGCGGCGAGTTCAAGTTCCCGAAGACGGAGGCAAGCATGCGAGCCGTCCCACTGCAAGCGCGCGCCCTCGACGCACTCGACCGGATCAGGGACCGCAGTGGTTCGCCGTTGCTGTTTCCTGGCGAGCGGGGCGGCTACTCCGACATCCACCACTTCCGCCCCTTCCGGTGGCGACCCGCCCAGAAGGCCGCAGAGATCGATCAGCTTCGGCGCGTGTACGATCTCCGTCATACCTTCGCGACCTTCGCGCTCTGTGTCGGCATCTCAACCTTCGACCTCTCGCGCTACATGGGCGCCAGCTTGACGATGATCGACCGCCCCCTCCTTACCATGAACGTGAGGAGGGGCCGACTCCATGCGGGTTTGCGCGCGACGGTGCAGGTTCCAGTTCCTCGCTTGACAGCGCGCGCCGCGTTTTGCAGAGAGCCGTGCGACCTTGGTGCGACCCCGACGTGGCGTGAGCAACTGGCCGTCTCTTGAACTGGTTCGCCAATTAGGCAGATCCAGCTCTCAGGACGTGTTCGACCCGATCACGGATCTCGCCGTCCGCCAGAAGAAGCAGCTAGCTCCGGACTCGGAAGTGCCGTATGGCCCGCTTCGGCCTCCGCTCGGTCGACGACTCAACGAACGCGGACCATTCCGAGTCCATCAGCATGCCCACGCGCGTCGCAAGGCCGGCGCGAGAAGTGAGACGTTACGGTTCCACGAGAACCATCGAGTGAGTTTCGATTTGGAGTAAAGCCCTTGCGTCCTGCACCTCGCCATCGCGCAGCTCACCTGCCGTAGCCCACCCTCGGGTGAAGCACGGCGTGGGTATCAAACGACGACCGAGGACCGTCGTCTTCCAGTCAGTCGCACAGCAACACCCGTGGTGGGTGGGTGCGTGTATGGCTCGGGTCGAGGCATGGGCCAAACGCAATGGCGCCGAATACATCCTTGTTGAGGACGAGGAATTCATCCGGCGTCCGCCGAAGTGGGTTCACCGCAAGTGTGGGCAAAGAATTAATCCGGTAACAGATCTGGCGCGTCTTATAGTCGCCGCGGAGCTGCTCGAAACAGCGGGATGCGTGGTTTGGTTGGACGCCGATTTTCTGATTCTCGAACCGGAGAGACTCGGTTTCCCTCAACCGTCGGACGCAGCGTTCGCGCGCGAGATATGGGTTGATGCCGCACCGGATGGAACCATTGTTACGCGGCGGAACATCGCCAATTACGTGTGCGCGTTTCGCCGTGGCGGTCAGTTCTTGCCGCGATATTATAAACGTGCCGTCGCACTTCTTGAAACCGTCACTCCGCCGCTGAAGATCGGCGTCGTGGGGACGACGTTCTTGACACATCACGCGGCCGGGGACACGGTTGAGCTCCTCCGGCACTTGGGGAATTTCAGTCCATCCTTAGCTTCGGCTCTGCTTGCCGGGGAGCGTAGCCCGCTCATCGATTCGTGCGAGCGAGCACTGTCTGAAGAAATCCTTGGCACCGTTCTGGGTTGTTGCCTATCGAGACCACCGTCAAACGATGCCCGAACCAATCTGGCTCTCGAGTTATGGTGCACACGTCGCCGTCATCTGGCCGGTTGCGCAGACCCGAGTGAGCGTTTCAACGAGGGACGTTGGAGATAAAGGTCCTCAGGGCCGTTCCGTAGTCTTCTTCGTTGGTCGAGATGAATTCGACGCTCATCCGTCTTGCGTCCTCGGCAGAGATGCCGCCGGCTATTCGCGCGTCGGATTGTGTTCGACCGGAGTCGATCACTTTGTATAACGCTCGCATCGCGTTGTAGGTGGCGCGGAAGATCTTGTCGGATCCGGTGTTCCTGTCAACGGGATCGTTTTTCGCGTATCTGTCGGAGATGAACTCCGCCCTCTTGTCGTCACCCATGCGCTCTGACAAAAAGAGTTCAATCCCGTACGCCTTGGCTTCCTGTGGCGCCTGCTCGACGATCGTCCCTTTGCCTCCTTGCGGGGTGTGAGCATATTCATGAATCAATGTCCCACCTAGAAGGCTCAGCGGATCACTCGTCTTGAACACCGGGTCGAGCCCCAACACGCGAGGGTTGAGATCGGTGTCACCGGATGTTGTCTCTCCGAGTTTCCTTTTCTCATCGAGGTCATCAGTCAGCTTGTTGTGCGTGTAATAGTCGTAATATGCAATGAGAAGATTCGGGTTGTTCTTTGTGACGCGTTCGAGGGCGGTGTCGATATTCTTCAGCACCGTCAGGCTGTGACCATCATGCCGTTTCCGGAAGCGCGCCCGTGCGTCGCGGACGGACGCTTCATTGAGGTCGGTTGACTGCTTTTCCTCGAGTACTTGCTGTTTCGAGTGCTCATCGGCGAGGCGATTGGCGAAGCCTTTATCGAAGAGGCTCGAAACAGGCGAGAAATCTTGGCCTGAGGGACCCGCGAGCACCCAGCGCGTCGAGACGGGCCCTCCCGACAGGGTCAAGGACGCCGGGAGCTTGCCGGCCTTGAACAGGACAGGGACCACTTCATCCTCGAACACCAAGTCCGAGAAGTCGATCTCGATCTCGTTGGGTTTCGGCCGAAGATGGATCTCCCAGTCTGGCGTTGCTTTCTTAACGGGAACACGGGCTTTGCTGCTGCTCGGCTGCCGCCGAAGGGTCTCAAGGGAGCTCGCGGCCGGTGAGTTTGTGCCGCGCTGCTGCGCAACGTGGACGAGCTCGTGTGCGAGTGCCCGCCGGCCCTCGCCGGTGTCGGCTGAGAAGCGCCCTGCCGCAAACGCGACGTGGTCGCCGATCGCGTACGCGCAGGCATTGACGGCTTGGGCGGATTGCGCTGCGCGGGAGTCGTCGTGGATGCGAACATTCGAGAGGTCCCTTCCGAGGCGCGGCTCAAAGAACGCGCGGCTTGCAGCATCGAGCGGGTGCCCAGGTTGGGACAGAACATCGTGGACGATCCGCGGAGCGGCACCACCCGCCGCTTCGGCGCTATGGCCGGGTTCCAGAGTGTCCGGCATGCGCAGGAGCTGGGCTGCGACTCGCTCGGCTTCGTGCTCGGCAGGGTCGTCGGCACGGCCGATCTCGATCGGGGCATGTTGAGGAGGCGCGGCTCGTACGGGCTTGGCCTGCGCTGGTGCTTTCGTCGGCTCGAGTCTTGTGCCCACGCGATGTTTTCTCCCCCATCCACGGTGACCGCGCATTGACAACGGTACCGGCGCCAGGAGCGAATTGCGGTCCGCCCTTGCACCGTTCGACGTTTAAGAAGTTACCCGGCCTCCAGCACTCACGGACGATCCACTCAGCCTGTGCGTTGGGACAGCGCGGTGCCGCCTATCTTGGGGTAGAGGAGCGCGGCGACGCCAAGGCGTATGGCATTCAACTACTCCTGGTCGAACGCACGGGTAAGGATTCGAAACGGATTGAGCATCATCGAGGTCATACGCAGAACGATGTCTCGGTCAAACGGAGCGTGGGAGTCCATCGCCTCTTCTTTGAACAGCGTCTTCGCCAAGATCGATCAGCGGCAGGGGTGACGGAGTTCGGCTCATCGCGTTTGGGCACAACAACGACTTTAGTGCCCAAATCGGCTGTAATCGCCCCGCAAATCGCGGGAATCCGAGCGGGGAGGCGACACAGCGAAAGAGGAGCGGAATTTGGCTTAACTATGCGCGTTCGCGCCCGCTTAGGCCCGAGTAGACGACCCGCTCGCCATGCAGAAGGTGTGGGTTTGAACCCATCATCCGCTCTGAAAAAGCCCCGCTAGACGGGGCCTCTTTGTTGCCTCCGTCGGCACCGCCGCCTATTATGGGCGCGGAACATCCACTCGCGCGGGTGCTATCGGGTCGCCGGGGCGTTCCTGTCCAGGATACTCTCCCCTATGAACCCCCTATCCCGAGCCGGGCCATACGCGGCATAGTCATGAGCGATCGCCTTGTCGATCCGCCCATAAAGTTCCGAGATTGCCTTTTGATAGAGATCCTCATCTGACCCCTCTAGTGCCTGCAACATCGCGCTGAAATCGCTCGCCGAGAATTTCTCCGCCGTTTTGGGGTCACCGTCGGTGAGAACCTTCGCGTGGACTTCCTTCACGACCGCCACCGCGCCCAGGGTCCAGGTCGCCTCGAGAACCATGGAAAGCAGCCCGGGGAGGCGGATGTCCTTGGCGACCTCTTCGACAGCTTGAGCGCGAGAAAGGCCCGTCAGCCTCCCGATCTTGTCGAGAAAGAACCGAGCCTCGGCACGAAACGCCTCCGTCTCGGATTCTGCCACGGGAATCAGAGTGGGAGATTTGACGGCTGCGTCCTGGCCAACGTGCGTCAACTCGTGCACCACCGTCGCTTGCCCGCCGAGACTGCTGAATTGCAGATCCGACGGCAGATAGAGCGTGTCTCCCTTCCACCCGGCCGCATTTGCCTCGGATTGGTACATGCCCGCAGCGTTCTTAGGTAGGTGTGACGGCGCTACCTCGTCGACCTTGACCCGGCTTGCAATGAGCTCAGCCGCCACGGGCAAGCCCTCCCGCTCCGCGATCACGTACACGGCGCCGGCGAACGCGCGGTCGCCCTGGGTGGAGTCACTGGCGCCATTGAGCATGGCGTTGTACAGCGCTATGAGCGACACGCTGGCCTCATCAGCGAGCGTGAGCGCGTCGCGCGCCGTGCCGGCGAACGGGCCTGCGAGATCAATGATTTTCTGTCGCCAACCGGACGGGCCGGTGGAGAGCCATGGCGTGCTCGCCTGTCCAAAGTCTTGCACTCGCAGTCGGTTCGCCGCGGTGATGGACGACGCGGCGAACTGGACGATCGCGCCGGGCAAGAAACCGAGCGGATGTTCCGAGTGCGATGTTTTTGCGTTCTCCTCGTTGATGAGGGCCGCGATGAACATCCGCTCGTTGTCGTCAATTGTATGGTCCTCTCGCAGCGCGGCCTCTCGCAGCGCCGCGATACCTCCGTCGTCAAGTGCGCGCTCGCGGGTCAGGCTCCAGGCGTCCGATGAAAGCGGCGGCTTCACGTCAACCCCGATCCTGAACCGCACCACGGGGGCGTCTCCGCTTGTCACCTCGCTTCGCTGTAGAAGGGTGCTGACGGCGCGGTTCCCGATGGTGCGTTGAAGCGCCAAGACCCTCTCGAGCTCGCCTGGCGAGGGCGAGGCGGGGGCTGAATCCTCCAGTACACCGTGCACGAGGCTTACCGCGTATGTTGGCGGGCTGTAACTCCTCGACGTACGGACCGATTGCGGGGCGACCGTTTGCCCCTGAACCAAGGAAGGGTCGGAGGCTGAGACCGCCCGCCGCCCTAAAACAACGTCGAGGAAGCTCCGAGGCGCGGGGCTCGAGCCCCGCTGCTGAGCCACGTGGACGAGCTCGTGGGCGAGAAGCTTGCACTTCTCGGGGGCGCCGGGTGTGTAGCTGCCCGCAGCGAACGCGATGTGGTTGCCGACGGTGTAGGCGTGCGCGCCGACGGCGTTCGCGGATTGGGCGGCGCGGTTGTCGTCGTGGAGGCGAACGTCGGAGAGGTCGGTGCCGAGGCGCGGCTCGAAGTAGCCGCGGGTCGTCGCATCGAGGGGGCAGCCGGGAGCCGAGAGGACGTCGTGGACGATCGGTGGTGCACTGCCGCTCGCTAGCGCGGCGGGGCTGCGCCGGAGATCGACCGCGCCCGCAGGTTGCACGAGTTGCGCCGCGACCCGGTTGGCCTCGTGCTCGGCGGGATCGTCGGTGCGGCCGATCTCGATCGGCACCCGCTGGGGCGCCACGGCCCGAACCGGCAGCACCTGCGCCGATGCTTTCGCGTGCTCAAACGTCGTGCTCACATCGGATTCCTCTCGCTCACGACGAGCCCAGTCGGTGCGTCGAGCACCGGGGCGGCGTCGGCCGCGAACGTCTCGGCGACGAGCCACATACGCGGCTTTGGGAACGGCGCGAGCGGAACGACGCGAACGCCGACTGCGAAGCCCTGCAGGCTCGACTGCCGCACCGTCAGGAACGGCCCGAGCACGCCATAGATCCTGATCCCCTCGACCTCGGTCGGTTTCGCACCGCTGGCGACGGTCCCGATGCGGCGGAGTGTCGCGACGGTGTCGACGACATGGATCGAGCGCGCGTTGCCGACGAAGACGCCGTGCCGGTCGCGTGAGTAATCGACCGGCACAAGCGCATGCACGACGTTGCGCGAGACGACCACCGTGTCGGCTGCATCGCGCGCCTTCTGCTCCGCATCGGAGATGCCGACGTGGATGCCTTGCACCGTGTCCTCGACGAGGTTCCCGTCGATCCGCGCAGTGCCGACGCTGCTGCCCGCGATGACGATTCCCTGGCCGACCGCGCGGATCTTCAGGAGCAACCCTGCGATCACCTGCTTGAGCTCCGGCGAGGCCGCCTCGACCTGCTTCCCCTGGCCGAGTGCGCGGACGTGGGCCAGCAGCGCTTTCTCGACGCCGCCTGCGCGTTTGATCTTCGCCGCGGTCGTCACGTTCACGAAGTCCCGCGCGATTACCTCCGCCTCCGACCCCTTGCGCACGTTGATCGCCGTCTCAGCGCCGGGCGGAGTGACCTTCGCGATGCCGGTGCCGCCCTTCTCACGCAGCCCGGCTCGGAGCACTCGCGCCAACTCCTTCGCGAGCGTCGGGTTCGTCGTGATGACTACGTCGCCACCTGAAGCGGGACCGAGTTGGATGCGGTTGTCGGCGATCACCGTCGCGGCCGAGTCGACCACCAGCACGCCGGTCTGCCAGGCCCCGACCTGGAACCGGTTGCGCTCGATGCGGATCCCGTCGGGAGCCGGGCCCTGTGCCCCTGGCCGAACGGTCACGCACGTCTGGATTCGGCCCGCCTGGTCGGGGCAGGCGAGCACGCAGTCCTGCACGACGACATCCCGGCAGGACAGAAACGTGATCGCCCCTTCGAGATTCGGGTCGCCGGCCGCGCCTCCGGGCGTGCCACCCTCGACCCGCACGTCGCGCACCTCGACCTCCTGGCACGAGTCGAAGACGATCGCCGCCTCGCGGCGCTCGGCGCGCACGATCGATGCCGGCCCGGACCCGTTGATCACGATCCGCTCCCGCTTGGTCGCGGTGAGCGGCTTCGGGAGCAGGTAGACGCCGGCCGCGAGGCAGAGCTCGCCGCCGCCTGCGGGCAGCGAGTCGAGCGCCGCCTGCAGGTCGTCGCCCGGCTTGACCGACACGGTGCATGCTCCCCGGTCGCAGTCGAGATCGACGAGCGAGACGAACGTCGGCCGGCAGTCCGAGAGCACGGTCTTCGCGCCCAGGTCGACGAGCGCGAGCGGCGCAAAGGCGTGCAGGATCCCGTCGGGCACGGCGGCGGTGAGGTGCTCGATGCCGTCGCCCGACTCGGACCGCAGGCGCGCGCCCCACCAGTCGCCCGGCTGGTACGCGCCCGCTCCCGCGGTGAACTCGATGCCCAGGTCGAGCGCGTGCCAAAGGGCCGTCGTCGCGGCTGCCGCACCGACCGCCTGGCCGTCCCAGCGGCGGGCGCACAGACCCGACGCGCCCGCGGGCGCGGTGACGGCGCGATCGAGGACGAGCGAGTCGCCGCCGGCGCCCGGCGTGACCGTCTGCACCGTGTAGAGCGCTCCGTGGTCGACCCGGTCGGCGCGACGGACGAGCCACGAGACCTCGATGAGATCCCCGACGCCGAACTGCAGGTTCGACGGCGACAGCTGGATCGTGTTCCCGGCGACGCCGACGATCTGCACGGCGTTGCTTCCGTCTTCGTACGACCAGGCGAAGCGAGCGGTCGTCTCGCTGCCGGCGTCGATCACCTCGACCCGGAGCAGCCCGTCGGCGACCTGCGCAAGCGGATCGCCCGGCGGCGCACACGGGTCGGGAGCGGGGGGCGCCGCCGCGCGCGCGACGGTCATCGCGCCGGTCGACTCGGGCGCGGTCGTGAGTCCGGCCCACGCCGCTGCGCACGTCGTCGCGGTGGTCGGTGCAACTCGCACGCGGTACCCGGCGCGCGTGCGGCACGTCGTGTCGATCGTGCCGAGTGCTGGGTCGACGAGGTCGGCGGGATCCTCCGCCGGCTGCACGTGCTCCTCCCAGACGTCGAGGTAGGCGAGGACGGTTCCCGTCGCCGGCAGTGGCGCGATCAGTTCTTGGGAGAGATAACTGAACGGTGCCGGTGCGAATGCCTCGAGCCCGTCGACCCACATCCGGCCGGCGCCGACGGTGAGGTCGAGCGTTCCGCCCGACGCGATGCCGATCTCGAACGCGGAGCTTCCCGCAACCACGCCGGCCCAGCCGATTGCGTCCCGCGCGACCTCCTGGTTCGCCCTCCCCGACGCGTCGAGATTCAGGTTCCAATCGTGATCGAGCAGGACACGACCCTGCTGCATGCGCGCGCCGGTCCAGCGGTCTTCGCGGCGAAGGGGGACTTGGGTGTAGCCACCGGTCATTATTCCTCCCAGGGTGCGAGGGCGAGCCCGGCGCGCAGGCCGAGCGGAACGAACTCGTGCAGGCGCTGGCGCAGCCGTTGCAGGCGTGCTCCGCGGCGGAGGTAGTTCGCAGCGCCGACTTCGCCGCCGTCGCTCGCCGCTGACAGGAGCGGTTGCAGCCGCCCGGGATCGAGCGCGTAGTAGCCGGCCGCCTCGAAGCCGATCGAGGCGAAGGTTGGAGCGGGAAACGGGCCACAGCGGTAGATGACCGGGCGCGACGGCGGCGTCGAGAGGTCGGGGCCGAGGTAGCAGTGGCGCAGGCAGCCCTCCTGCTGCTGCACCGCCTCGACGCCGTCGTTGAAGATGCAGTCGGCAGCGTCGATCGACTCCGTGTGCACGGCGCCGGCGAACGTGACGCCGTTCGCGATCAGTGCGGGCGCGAAGCGAACCTGCGCCGCGACCGCATCGCGCAGCGCGCCACCGGGCGGCCCGCCGCAGGTGCGGAGGCGGGCGCCGAATGCGTCGACAATTGAATCCGCGAGAACGAGCGGGCGGGCACCGAGCTCGGCGCGGATCGCGCCGAGGATCGAGCGCCGCGCCGAGAACTCGGTCCCCCAGGCATCGTGCGCGAGGTTCACCGTGCTGGGAGTCGTCGGGTCCATGGTCAGGAACGCGAGTGACACACCGTCGAGGCTCTTGCCGAGGATGAGGTCGCCGGTGAGGAAGAAGCCCTCAAGCTCAAGGCAGCAGCCTGCGAGGTCGAGGCTCAGGTCGCCGACGACGATCGGGGTCAGCGTGCGCGGCGCGACGATGCGCCAGCGCGGCAACGTCGGGGCGAATGATTGCGGCGGGGGCGCCGCGAGGCGGTCCGACGTGTCGAGCCTGATCTCGACGTCCGGATGGCCGGGCGCGGAGTCCACAGGGTCGAGGCCGGCGGAGGCCGCCTCGCCCTTCGCGATCGCGTCGGCAAGCGTGCTCGCGACGAGCGGGCCGGCGACGGCGGCCGGATCGACCACGACGACGACGCGCGCGGACGGGTCGCCGTCGAGGTCGCTTGCGAGCGGCCCGAGATCGCTCGTCAGCGGGCGGTGCCACGTGGAACGCAGCGTGCCCGAGAGGCTGCTGCCGAGCTCGACCTGGCCGCGGGCGAGATCCACGAGCGCCTGGGTCGGCGTCGGCGGAGCCGGCGCGGGACCGCCGGGCGGCAGGCTGCCGAACCGCAGCCTCGACCAGGGGATTACCGAGCCGTCGAGCGTCAGCTCGAGCAGCACCGGCCGCAGCGGCTCCGGCGTCTGTGCGAGTGGGTGGGCCGCGTTGATCGTCCAGTTGACGCCGTAGCTGATCTGGCCGGGCGCGGCGAGCGCCTCGACGACGAGGTACGTCGCACGGACGGGCGCGTCGAGCTCGTCGCCGGTGCGGGCACGGAGCGCGCCGTTCGCCCGCTCGGCGGCGTCCCGCCCGGCCTGTGGCTTGAGGTAGAACGGCGCCTCCGTGGCCAGCGGATGCAGCGCGAACCGCCGCGGCTCGGCGAGCGGCGCGGCCTCGACCGCCCGGAACGTGCCGACGTGCCACGGCCAGACGACCGCGGTCGCCGCGCGCGGGTCGTACGGCCCCGAGGGGGTGAAGCTGTGGCGGACGCGGTCAAACGGCGTCCCGATCCGGAAGCGAGTGCCGTCGCTGAGTGACATCGAGGCAATGCGGAGGGGAGGGGGATGGCCGAGCCGCTGCGCCCACGTCGTGACCTGCCAGCCCTCGAGCACACGGGCCGTGAGGTCCGTCACGACTTCGGCGAAGTCCTCGAGCGCCGCGGGGGTTCCCTTCCGCCGGCGAAGCGCGATCGCGTAGGCGACCTCGAGCCGTTCGGCGTCCGGCGGCAGGCCGACGAGCGCACCGATGTACGGCACGGCCCAGTCGGCGCAGCTCTCGATGAAGAGGTCGTCCCAGAACCGGTCGATGTCGGCGGCGAGCAGGTCACGCTGCTCGTCGACGCCGGCGAGCAGCAGATCGAGCAGCCTCGGGGCGCCGTCGACGTCGGCCGGGGCGTCGCGCAGTGCGCGCGGCAGCCAGTCGGCGACAGTGCTCACGCGGATGCTCCTGCGACGGACGGATCGGTCGACGGGGCGAGCAGCTCGTAGGCGAGTGCGCCGCGGCGGCCGAGCTCTCCGTTTGCGCCCGGCAGATCGAGGCTCGTAACACCGACGACGCCGGTGACGCGGTGGATGACGGCGAAGACGTCCGAGCGGTCGAGCGGCTGCCCGAGCAGGCGCTGGTCGGGGGCGAGATCGCCCTCCGGGTCGATGAGTGCCGCGGCGACCGTGGCGGACACGACAGCCGGATCGCGGCGCGGGTCGAGGGCGAGCTCGGCCGTCAGCCGCGGACGGGTGACGAACCCGGCGCAGACGCAGAGCGGCACCGTCGCGTCGCGGCGAGCGTCGAGGTAGCCGGACAGCGAGTCGATCTCGGGCGGCAGCGGCGGCCGCGGCCCCGCAGTGCCGGTGCGGATGAAGGCGAGATGCAGGCCGCTGCCACCGCAGGCGCACCCCGGTGGGCCGTCGCCGTTCCAGGTCGCCGCGTGCGAGATGCCCGGGTAACCGACAGAGAGGTCGACGAGATCCTCGGCGGAGACGGCGCGGCCGAACGCGCGCGCGCGGGTCGGCGCGAGCCGGCGCAGGTGGCTTTCTGCATCCTGGTCGGAACCGCCCTCGGTCGGCCCGGCGCCGCGCACCTTCTTGACGCCCCGGACGCTGCCGAGCAGCGTGTCGATCGCACCGGAGGCGACCTCGCCCGCTGTGCCGCCGCCGACGCGGTAGGTCGCAGCCACGTTGCCGCGCCCGGTAGGCAGTCGCGCCCCCTGGGATCCGTCGCCGAAGTCGACCGTCTCGGAGCCGTCCGACCCGAGGCGGGTGGCGAACACCTCGGCTCCGCCCTGGGCAAACAGGCTCGGCACCTCGTCCCAGCGGACGCCCGCGACCCGCAGGAGTATGCTCGGCATCGGGTTGCCACCCTCGTCGAGATCCGACGCGATCGGCGCGTCGGGTGTCGTGAATTGTTGCCCGGGCTTGGTTGCGTCGCCGCTCCCGAGCACGACCGACGTCGTCTTCCCGTGACGGACCCGCAGCAGGTTCGCACTTGCGGGTGCCTTGATCACAAGAGTCGACGGTGCGGCCTCGGGCAGGTCGACGATGAGCCCGCTCGGCACGCCGCCGTCGGTCGTCTCCTGGTTC
>DHWI01000029.1:14988-15697 GCA_002413095.1 Thermoleophilia bacterium UBA5186 | reverse complement strand
TCGACGACGTCGCAGGCGTTCTTCGCCCAGTCGACGATGGCGACGAGCCTGTGAGCCGACAGATCCTCGAGCGGCCGGTCGAGAATGATCGACAGCTGGTTCGTTGCGATCGCCGGCTCGGTCGTCAGCGGCAGCGATTGGGCGGTCGCGGGCGGCCCCGTTGGGGGTATCCACAGCACGCTTTCGAGCTGGCGCGCGGCCGCGGCGGTTGCGACCACCCGATAGGCCGCGTACGGCTTCGTGGGCGAGCAGAGCAGCTTGTCGAGGTCGCGGTCGAAGCTCACGACCGTCGTGCCGAGCTCCGAGGAGGTGCCGCCGACGCCGGCGAGTGCGAGGGGCTGGGCTTGCGCAGCACCTCGCATGCCAAAGTCCCAGGTGAACTCCCGGAGCGCGACGAGGAAGCCCCAGAAGTCGAACCAGCCGCTGCCCGCTGTCAGGGTCCCGATCTGTTTCTCGAGCAAGAAGAGGACGCGGTCAGCCGCGTGGAAGCCTGGGTCGCCGAGAAAGCGCATCGTCCGGTCGACCGGAACGGCGGGCTGCGGGACCCAGGTGGCGGTCAAAGCGGCCCATTCGGCGTGGAGCTGCGTGTCGGCGATCACCTCGAAGGTCTGCGCTGCGTGGCCGGGGCTCGCGGGCGCCTGGAGGCGGGTCGTCGCGGGTACGAGTGGGTCGCTGCCCTTCTCGAGCTCGGCCATGACCCAGCCCTGCG
>DHWI01000029.1:6768-14936 GCA_002413095.1 Thermoleophilia bacterium UBA5186 | reverse complement strand
GTATCCCTCGCCGGCCGACAGCTCCGTGTAGGCGGCGACGCTCTCGGCGACATAGCCCCAGAGGCGGGCGAGCCGAAGGCCGGCCGGGTCGCCCTCGATGTCCCAGAGCGAGCCGAGACGCTCGCCGTCGACGGTCTGCCGCTCGACCGATGCGACGAGCTCGCGCACGAAGCCGTGAAACTCGCCGACGCGGCGGCGCAGGTGCGTCTCGCCCGGCGGCGGCGGATCGAGCACGAGCACGGGAGCCCCGCACCCGCAGGGACAAACGGGCGTGCAACTCATCCGTGTCCCTCCACCACGATGTCGAGCCGGCCGCGCTCGGGCTGCGCCGGGTCGTCGTCGAGCACGGCAACCTCGTCGTCTGCGACCGTAATCACCTCGTGCACCGTCCCGGCCGGCTCCGACAGCCGCCGCGCTTGCGTCGCCTCGACCGCATCGACGCCCGGCAGGGCAGCGACGGCCGCGAGCACCGACGAGAGGTACACGGACGCTCCCAGAAGCATGCGCGAGTGATGGAAGAGGCCGGGCGAGGCGTTGCTTCCCGGTCGCAACAGCTGCAGGATCGCGATGCGCAGACGTGCCGGATCGAACCCCGGGATCGCGCACACCTCGAGGGAGATCATGAGGCCGACCGGAGTGCCGGAGACGATCGCGGACTCGATGCCGAGCATGCGCAGGCCGTCGAGCGTCGTCGCGATGCGGCCGAGCGCTTGCTGCGCCACATCGTCTGCGTCGACGTCGAGATCGACGACCGTCGTCATCAGCGGCCACGAGCCCGACCAGCGACGGTGCGCGACCGCGCGCTTGACCGCGGGGTCGGAAGCGGCGGCGGCTGCGTAGTCGGCGGGGATCACCGCGCGCCGCGGCTCGGCCGCGAACGCTTCAGGTGCGTCGCGCCGAGCGACGGCCAGCGCCGTGCGGTCGAGGCCGCCGGACGCCGGCGCAGGATTCCGTGCCATGACGGTGCCGCCCGCGCCGAGCTCGAGCAGGTGCAGCGCGTTCGCCGGGACGTTCCCGACCGCGCCGCCGCCGACCTCGTACCTCGCCGTCACGACGCTCGACTGCGGCGGGTCGAGCCCGACCGCGCCCGTGTGGAAGCGGAGCACCGGGGCTTCCTGCTCCTCGACGTCGACGACGAACGGGAAGTCGGAGTCGGAAACCTCCGGATCGAGCAGTGTGTCGACCCACTCGGCGCCCGCCACGAGCCCGGATGGGAGCGTGACGGTGACGTCGAGCCGGTGCGGCATGCCGTTCTCGTCGAGCGCGATCCCGGGGCCGCCGCGCGACGGGTCGCCGGCAGACGCAAGCGCGTAGCCGCGGTCGGGCTGCAGCTCGAGGCCGCCGGGGTCGACCAGCCGTCCGTGGTGGGCCGGAACGAGGTTCGCGCGCGCGATCGTCACCTCATCCGAGCCCTCGGAGGCGTCGATGCCGACAGCGTACGAGCGGGCGAGGGCGTCGTCCCGTGACCACGCGACGCGGAAGAGCGGCAGCGTCGACCCGAGCAACGGGTCGGAGACCGGCTCGACCGCCGTGAGCGTGACGACCTGCGCGGTACGGCTTGCGCGTGGGTCGCGGAACGCGTTCGCCGGGCTCACGACCGGCCAGTCCTGCGCGCGCGTCGCCCACGCGTGGTGGGCCGTGCGATCGACCGGGTCGACCACCTCGAACGCGAGCAGGTCGCCGGGCGCGAGCCACGTCGCGCCGAGCGGGTCGGCGGGCTTTGGCCGGACGAGCACGCACTCGGTCGCGCCCTGTGGCAGGCAGCAGGCTTCCTCGCCCCAGTCGTAGATCGGGATCTCCCCGAGCGCCGCAGGCGCCTTGCGGCCCGCGTCGAGCGTGAATGCGAGCTCGGACCCGGTCGCGTCGAGGGCAACGTCGCCTGCGGCGACGGTCACCGGTCCTGTTCCGGGAGGCACCTGGATGTGAACGGCGAGCCGCGCGGAGACGGCTTCGCCGAGCCGGTAGTCGACGAGCCGCGCATGCCGGCGCACCGAGGTCCGCAGGCGGGCCGTCTCGAGGTACGCCTCGGTCGCCACACGGTCGAGGCGGTAGTGGAGGACGTCGCCGATGTGGGCGAAGAGCTCGAGCACCGTCACCGTCGGATCGGCGATCGAGACGTCGGCGTCCGGGTGCTCGCTCACGAGGAACTCGAGCAGCGCCTGGCGCAGCGAGCGCCAGTCGCGCGCAAGGTAGTCGTGCACCGGTGACGGCTCGGGCGGCGCAGGTGCAGGCGGCACGGCGAAGCACGAGCCGAGCGCGTCGCACTCGGGCCGCAGGCGTGCCGGCATGGACGTTCGCAGCGGATCGAACGGGACGGGTGGCGGGTCGACGACCTCGATGCGGTAGAGCGTCGGGTCGGGCGCTCCAACGAGTGTCAGCTCGATGTGTGGTGTCGGCGCGTTCTGGATCGAGGCGGCGGAGATCGTGACCGGTGCGACGCCGCGGCCGGCGGTGAGCTTCCAGACGGCCGGGCTTGCGAGCGCTGCCGGCGGGTCCTGGTAGAGCCAGACATCGAGGAAGAGGCTGCCGCCGGAGCTGCGCACCTGCGACGCGCGCAGCCCATGCACGGTCGCGCCGGTTGCGAACAGCGCTTCGGGGCGGTGCAGGGGCGGGCACGTCGGCTCGAGCGTCACGGAGTCAGACACTGATCCGCACCTCCGTCTGCAGCGGCGGGCCCGCCGGGCGCAGCCGGTAGGTGACCGACGCGTCGAGCTCCGACTCGCCCGAGATGCCGATCGTCACGTCGAGGACCTCGATGCGGTCGCCGAGCGCGCGGTCGAGCGAGTCGCGGGCGCGCGCGTCGATCATGCTCGTCAACGCGAGGTCGAGCGGCTCGAACACCGCGGTTCCGAGTCCCGCGCCGAAGTCGGGCCGGTGCAGCCGCTCGCCGATGCCGGTGAGGAGAACGAGGCGCACCAGGTCTGCGATGTGCCGCTCGGCGACCGCCTGCTCGAGGCGCCGCGCGGGCGTGAGGCGGTGCGGGTGCCGAGCCTCGGTCACTGTCCCTGCACCTTCGTCTGGAAGCCGGAAAGGGTCGCGGGGCCCTGCGGCGCGCCGGCGGCGTTCACGCAGAGCGCGACGGAACTCGAGAGGAGGGCCGCCGTGCCTCCGACCCGGACGCGGTTCGCGGGAGCGAGCCATTGCACGCGCACGCACGGAGACGGCGAGCCCGAGACGTTGAACGAGCAGCCGGCGATCGTCACCTGGTCCGAGACCACCAGCGCGGGGCTGCCGCCGAGCGTGACGCGCTGGTTGGACGGCGTTGCGACTCCCTGGCCGCCGTGCGGGCACGTGATCTGCGTCGCCGCGTCGAGGAGGAACGCCATCACATCACCTCGAGGGCGCCGTCGTTGATCGAGATCGAGGCGCTCGTCAGCGCGATCTTCTGGCTTCCGAACTCGATCGAGATCCCGTTCGCGTCGAGCTTCACACCTGCGCCGGAGACCGCCGTCACCTCGATCGACTCACTGCCTGCACTGTCTTTCAGCTCGATCTTGTGCCCGGCCGGGGTCACGAGCACGAGCACGTCGGGCCCGGCGTCCGGCACGCCCTCTCCGTCGGCCCACGAGCCGCCCGACCAGATCGGCACGCGGCTCGTGTCGCCGGCCGGCCATTCGACGTAGACGAGGCTCCCCACCGGGGGCACCGCGGCGAGGCCCGCGTTCTGGCCCGCGTACGGGCTGCAGGGAACAGCCCACCCCGTCGTCTCGTCCCCGAAGACCTCCGGCACCTGCACCTTGATGCGCGCGAGGCCGCGCGGGTCGTCGTTGTCGGTGACGATCGCCTGGTACTTGCCGGTGAACCGCTCGGTCACAGCAAGCCTCCGAGGCCGCCGCTCGAGCCGAACGGCTCGTCGCCGGTGAGGCCGAGCGCATTGCGCACGAGGGTCAGCTGCTGGCGGTGGCTCTCGAGCGTGACGATGTGGCGGACGCGCTGGACGAGCCAGCGGCCCGACAGCGTGGAGCCGAGACCGCCGACGAGCAGCGGCTTGCGCGCACGCAGCAGCAGCCCGGTGCGGTCTGCGTCGATCTCCACGCTGAGCCGCACGGCGAATGCCGACCGGCGTGCGAGCGCCTGCGCGGTCGACGACGGATCGATCTCACCGGTGACGTCGTCCGGCGTGAGGAGCATCGTCGCCCGGCCACCGAGCGAGTGCGCGCCCTGTGTCTGGTCCTCGCCGTCCGAGTCGGCCGTCTGCGCGGAGTCCGACAGCGCCGGGATGCGCGAGACCTTCACTTCGTGGCCCTCGACGAGGCTTGCGCTCGCGCTCACGTGTTGCGCGTCGGCGCCGAAGCCGAGCGAGAGTTGTCCCTGCGGTTCGGCGAGCGGGTCGATCGAATGGAAGTGACCGATGATGCGGGTCTCGGTCGCCTCGAGGAACGCGACGTAGCCCCACTTCGCGGCGAGCGCACGCAGGAACGTCAGGTCGCTGCCGCGCTGAAGCACGACATGGACGTCCGGGTCGGGGCCGTCCGGCGTCGATTCGAGATCGGTCGTGAAGCCGTAGGACGAGAAGATCGTCTCGGCGATGGCGCTGTCGGAGCTGCCGGGCCACGAGACGACTTTCTCCTCGAGGTCGAGCTCGAGCGTCCGGTCGACGGCGCTCACCGAGAGCCTCGATGCACCCTCCGGGTCGATCGTCCACGAAGCCTCAGTGGAGCGGCCCTCGAAGCGATAGCTCGCGTCGCCGCGCGTGACCTGCACGACGAGCGGCGTCGAAGGCGTCAGGAGCGGGTCGAGGACGGAGACCCATTCGCCGGTCGGATCGGCGTCGAGCGTGGCGACGAGCGTGGCGGCGTCGGCAACGTCGAGCGACTCCTCGATCTGCACCTCGACGAGCGAGCGCAGGGCGTCGTCCGACAGCCGGTCGCCGTCGACCTCGACGAGCAGGCGCGAGTCAGGCACGCGGCAACCCGATCGTCTCGCCCGGCTCTTCGAGCCGGGTTGCGTCGGTCCACGGATTCGCATCCGCGAGCACCCACCAGCGCGTCGTGTCTCCGGTCGCCGCGCGGCCGAGCAGGTCGAGCCGGTCGCCCTCGCGCACGTCGTAGCTTCCGTTCAGCGGCGGCTCCGGTGCCACGCGCGGCGCACCCATCACCCGCGACGAGCCATCCGGCGCCTGCACCGTGATCTGCGGCAGGCCGAAGTACCGCGACGTCGGGTCGATCGCCATCAGGAGAGCTCCGGGATCTGGGCGAGCTGGAGCACGGCCTTCGCCTCGCGCGCGCCCTGGTAGTACTTGGCCGCGGCGCGCGCGACGGTGTCGTCGACGGAGAGGTCGTCGACCCGCAGGACGGTGAAGCTGAGGTCGGCTGTGGCCTGGATCGGGTTGAGCAGCTCGTCGAACTCGGTCTCGTGGATCGAGAGCGACTTCAACCCCACCGGCGTGATGCGACTCGGCCCCCAGACGAAGAGCGTCAGCGGCAGCCTGCCCGCAGGCACGGCTGCGCCGCCCCCGCCGAGCAGGCCCCCGGTGAGCGTGCCCGCGAGGCCGCTGAGCAACGAGGTTCCGACCGGTTGGACGAGCATCTCGAGTGCGGCGAGACGCGGCGAGATCCCGAGCGCGGTGGTGAGCGCGCCGTCGTGCTCGAGCCCATCGGTCGCGTCGAACTCGAGCTTCACCGAGTAGTCCTCGGACGCCGGTCGGACGGCGTTGCGCGCGGCGCCCGTCGGCTCGTCCGGGTTGGTCGCCGCGGAGCCGGTGACCTGGAAGACGCGAGTGATCTCGCTCGGGTTGTACTGAAAGAAGACGACCGTCGGCACGAGCCCGAGGAGCGGATCGGAGTACGACGCGAGGAAGCCCTTGATCAGCGCCACGAGCCTCGCTCCGCGTTCGACGCCTCGCGCACCACGCGGGCGACCGCCTGTGCGACGGCGTCTTCCGGGCCGGTCGGGAACGACCCTCCGGCCAGCCGCCGCTCGATCGCCGCGCGCAGCAGGCCCGGCGCCGGCGCAGCGGCCACATCGACCCGCACGTGGCGTGGGGTGCGCGGCGTCACGAGCCTGCCTCTGCAAACAGCCCTGCGAACGACCTGCCGAGCTTCTCGTGCTCGCGGCGGAGAGCATGGACGATGTGCGCGCGCGTCACCGTGCCGCCGTCGGCTGCGGCGAGATAGGCGGCGGCGAGGGCGGCGTTCTGGATGCTGCCGCCGGCGAGCTCCGGCTGGGCGAGCTCGTCCCAGTCCAGCTCGTCGAGCGACGTCTCGGGTGGGAACGAGCGCCGCCATAGGTCGGCGCGAAGCGCGCGGTCGGGGTGGTCGAAGCGGATCACGAACCGCAGCCGTCGGGCGAACGCCTCGTCGAGCGCGGAGTGGCGATTCGTCGCGAGCAGCACCAGGCCCGTGAACGTCTCGATTCGCTGCAGGAGGTAGTTGACTTCGAGGTTCGCGTAGCGGTCATGCGCGTCCTTCACCTCGGTGCGCTTGCCGAAGAGCGAGTCCGCCTCGTCGAAGAAGAGGACTGCGCTCGCACGCTCCGCCTCGTCGAAGGCTGCGGCGAGGTTCTTCTCGGTCTCGCCGATGTACTTCGACACGACCGCCGACAGGTCGACCCGGTAGAGATCCTGCTGCAGCGCGTGGGCGACCGCTTCGGCCGCGGTGGTCTTGCCGGTGCCGGGTGGCCCGGTGAAGAGCCCGATCACACCCTGCCCGCGTGGCATGCGACGCCGGAAGCCCCACGTGTCGAGCACGACGTGCTGAAGCTCGACGTGGGCGATGAGCTCACGAAGTTGTGCGAGCGGTTCGGGCGGGAGGACAAGGTCCGCGAGGGTGAAGGCCGGGGCGACGAGTGCGGCGAGCCGCTCGAGCGCATGCTCGGGCTGCCGCCGCGCGGCCGTCCAGACGTCACCCGCTTCGAGCGGCCGGTCGTGCCACAGGGCATCGGCGTGCGCGCGGGTGACCGTCTGCTCGATGTCCCGTTCGGTGAATGCGAAGCGTGTCGCGAGCGCGGGGGCGAGTCCTTCGTCGGGGATCGCCGGTCGAGCCGAACGCGTGACGCCAGAGTCAGCTCCCGCTCGTCGAACGCGGGGGGCGGCAGGTCGACGACGTAGCTGCCCGCCACGGACTCGCCTGGTGCCGCAATCGCGACCAAGGGGCCGTCGCTCGCGCGCCACCGCAGCTCGGGAGCGGTCGCGGCGTCGACGACGGGCAGGCCGACACCTGTGCGCGCGAGCAGCCGCAGCTCCGCCGCCGGCCGGTCGCCGCCGACGGGGACGCGGTCCGCTGCCGCGGCTGCGGTCGCGGCCATCGCGGCCCGTCCGATCCCGGTCGCGCCACGCAGCACAACGGTTCCACCCGCGCCCGAGCGGAGCCGGCGCACCAGGCCGGCCGTCTCCGGCTCGAGTCGTGCGGGCACGGTGTCGTCCACCTCGAGCGGCTGCGGCAGTCCGCCTGAGAGGAGGAGCCGCGCGGTCGGGGTCAGCTGCAGCGCTCCGGCGGCGCCTCCATTCGCCGCGAGCACGCCGCTGCGCACGAGAACAGAGTCGTCGTCGAGCACCGGCGGCGGCTCGAGCCCGTACGGCTCGAGGACGAGGCGCAGGAGCGCAGCCGAGGCGTGGCGCCTGCCGCGGTCGTCGTGCGCGCAGCCGAGCACCACCGCGAGCTGAGGGTCGGCCTCGCTCCACCAGGCGGCCGCGACGAGCGCCTCCTCGCCGGGCGAGAGGCCGAGAGCCGCCGCGATCCGAGCGAGCATGCCGTCGTGGGACCGCCCGAGCAGGGCCGAGACTTCGGCGATCTCGTCGGGGGATGGTGCGGGTCGGGCGCCGACGCCCGCGGTGATGCGCGTCACCCTCGTGTCGAGGTCGTCGTCGCCCGGCGCCGTCCAGAGCACGTGGAGCCCGCGCAGGTACGTCGCGAGCGCCGCCGTCAGGATCATGAGGTGGGCGTCCAGGCGCTCGTCGTTCATGCGACGGTCACGCTCCCGGTTGCGCCTGCGACCTTGCCGGCGCGGAGGAGGATCTCCGCCAGGCCCGAGGGAGTCGCGGGCGGGATCGTCACGTCGACTTGCATCGGTGAGACGAACGCCACCTGCGCGAGCGGCTGGCCGCGGAGGAACACCTCGACGTCAGCAGCCGCGTGCACCGTCTGCAGAGAAACGGGCACTCCCTTGGCGAGCGGCGTCGCAGGCCCGGTCACGGCGGGCACGACCGTGAGGCCGATGCTGTCGCGGCC
>DHWI01000029.1:1041-6700 GCA_002413095.1 Thermoleophilia bacterium UBA5186 | reverse complement strand
GCCGTCAGCCCTTCGAGCTCGACGTCGATGTCATCGCCGACCGAGGCGCGCGCGGGGCTCACCGACACGAAGCGCGGCCCCAGCGAAGGTGCCACCGCAATCCGGCGCGTCTTGACCGGCGGACCCGCGACATGCGTCTTCGTCGGCTGGACGAGGACGACGCTCACCTCGTAACCGACCGAGAGGCGAATGGGCCGCGACGCGGACGTCCAGATCTTCGTGAGTGACTCCAGGTCGAGCGTCTCGAGCACGATCCGCAACGGCTCGATCAGCGGGTCGACAAGCGTGGCGAGCGCCGGCGTGAGCACGGGCGAGCTGTCACCGATGACCCCGTTCTCGTGCACCGCGCGCATCACGGCGGCGAGGCCGAGATGTGCGAACTGCTCCTGGTCGCCGTCGAGCGTCGGCTTCGCCGGGAACGCGGAGAGGAGATAGGAGAGGCGCAGTGCGAGCGGCGGGCTGCCGCGCGCGGTCCGCCAGCCGGTGCGCGGCGGCTCCATGTTGCGGTAACTTGGGTCGGGGCTGACGCGGTAGAGGAACCAGTTGAGGCGCAAGCCGTCGTCGTCTCGATCGAGCGGACCGACGCTGATGTCGGGCTTTGGCACGAGTGCGGCGACCGCGTCGGTGGCGAGCTTCCGGAGGATGTCGTCGACTCCCTGGATCGCCGTCGTCGTCGACATCAGCGCGCACCTGCGTGGCGTGAGTGACGCGAGTGGCCCGCGCGTCGTGCTGCGACCGACGCGAGCGGGTCGGGAGCCGGTGGGCGGGCGGGCGGTGTGACGATCTCGATCCGATCGATCACGACGGGAGGCGGAGCCGGGGGCCTCGGCGTGGCGGCGGCCGGGGCGGCTGGCGTCGCGGTCGGGACGAGCGGCGTCGGCGCGACGGTCAGCGGAGCGACGGCTTCGCGCGATGCGGCAACCGAGAGCGCCGCCGTAGGGAGCGCGGCCGGCGACGAGCTGTGGCCGCGGGTGCGCGGTGCAGTTGGGCCGGGCGGCTGCACCGTCACGAGCGGAGGGACGAGCGGGTGGGGCTCCTGGCGTGCCGGCAGGTCGGTCGCGGTCGGCTCGACCGAGGCCGGCGCGAGTGCGGTTGGCGGCGTCGCGGTGCTTGCATCGGCAGCGCGTTCCAGTTGTGCCCGGCCCGAAGCGGTGGAGGGTATCGAGGTCCTTGCGACGGGCGGCGCCGGGCGCGCGCCGGGCGTCGCCGCCGGGGCGGGCTCGCCGGAGGGGGAGGCCTGCGCTCCGCTCGGAGGGAGCGACAGCTCGACGAGCCCGGGGGAGTGGCGACGGCCGATCGCGCGCCGTCCGGCGCGCCCGACGAGCCTCGCGGCGGTGCCTGACGGCGCGCTCATCGGCTCTCCGCAACCAGCCAGGCGAGCGCGCGCCGGCGCTCGTCGCCGAGCGCCTCGATCTCGTCGAGGCTCCAGTGGTAGGTGCTCGCAAGCAGATGCACTTCCTGGTCGATCTCGCGCGCGCGGCGCACCAGCCGTTCGAGGACGGCACGCTGCACGTCGACGTCGACCGCGATCGGTTCGCCGCAGGCCGTGCAGGCGATGGCAATCGGCCCGGTGAGTGAGTCGTCGACGAGCTCGAGGTCGGCCGGCTCCGGCGCGCGGGACGGAGACCCGACGACGCACCGCGTGAGCAACTGGCGCAGCGCTGCCTCAGGGTTGGCCGGAAGCGTGCGCAGGTCGCGATACGTCGGCTCGCGGAGGCCGCCTCCCTTTCCGAGAGGGACCATGCGCGAGGTCGCCTCCGGGACGGCTTCGGGCGAGACGACCGCCTCCGAGAGCTGGCCGCACGCGGGGCAGACGGCGACGATCTCGAGGTCGGCGCCCGTCACACTCCGGCAGAGCTCGAGCAGCAGCCGGTCGCCCTCGCCGAGTCCCAGCTCGTCCGAGTTCTCGATGCCGGCTGCCGCCAGCAGCGCAACCGCCTGCCCGACTTCGCTCTCGTCCTCGTCGAGCGCCGCAAGAAGGGCTGACACCCCCATCGCTTCCTTACTGCTCGGTCGGCTCGGTCACCGCGACGTCGCGTTCCCAGCCTTCGTTCTCGAGCTTCAGCGTCTGGATCGCGACTCCGGCCGTGGCGGCGTCGAGTGCCGGCAGCGCCTGGTACTCGGACGGCCAGCAGCGGAAGAGCTTGTACGAGATCGCAAGCTGTCCGGCCTCGTTGAAGACGTCCACCACGATGTCCTTGCGGAAATTCTTGAGAGAGAGCGGCGACTCGAGTGAGTGGACGAGGTTTGCCCAGTTCTCGAAGTCGGGATCGTGCGTGACGCCGCGCTCGAGTGTCACGGCGTCGTACTTCGTCCTGCCGGGGCTCTTGCGATCGTGCGAGGGATCACCACCTTCGCGGTGCACCACGGGCTCGGTCGTGAGCTTCAGCGCGCTCATCTTCGTCACACCGGCGACATAGCGCCCGTCCCATTTGAGCCGGAAGTTGCACCCGAGATACGGGTCGTAGCGTTGGGCGTTGACGGTGAACTCGGCCATCCTTATCCCTCCAGTTGGGAGATCTGCGTGATCGTGATGACGACGAACTCCGCGGGCTTCAACGGCGCGAACCCAACGACGACGTTGACCCGGCCGAGGTCGATCTCGGACTGCGGGTTGACGGTGGAGTCGCAGATGACGAAGAAGCTGTCCGACTCCGTGCGCTTCTCGCTCTGCTGAAACGCGCCCTGCCGGAACAGCCCGCGCATGAACGCGCCGACGGCGAGCCGGAGCTGGCCCCAGAGCGTCGGGTCGTTCGGTTCGAAGACGGCGAACTGCGTACCGAGGTAGAGCGAGCTCGCGAGATAGTCGGTGAGCCTCCGCACGGGGATGTACTTGAACTCGGAGGAGAGCGAGTCGTCGCCGCGCAGGGTCCGTGCGCCCCACACGACAGGCCCGGCCGCCGGGAAGCTGCGCAGGACGTTGATGCCGTGCGGATTGAGCTGCCCCGAGAGGTTGTCGTCGACCGGAGGCGCGCCGGTGGGGTTGGCGAGACCGGTGATGCCGACGATGCCCGCCTCGAGGCCGGCCGGCGCTTTCCAGATTCCGCGCGCGGTGTCTGTGCGTGCCATCACACCCGCGACGGCGCCGCTCGGCGGCAGGTTCAGCGACCGCGAACCGCCCGGGACGGCCTCGGTCACCTGGATCCGCGGGTAGTAGATCGCACCGTGCTCGCCGAGTGCGGGCAGCGAGCCGAGGTTTGGCGGGATCGCCGCGAACCCGCTCGCGGGGCTGTCCACGACGAGGAAGGCGCGCTCGTCGGCGCAGTAGGAGAGCGCGCGACCGATTTGCACCTGGTCGTCGGACGTCACGCCCGGGAGGCAGAGGATGTTGAAGCGCGGGAACAGCAACTCGTTGAGGGCGAACGCACCCCGCGATGCGCTGTTCGGGACGATGTCGTCGGCGGACATGCCGGTACCGTCGGTCCCCCCGGCCAAGGCGCCTGCGGGAGCACCGGACGCGATCACCGCAGGCCGGTGCACGGCCGAGCCAGAGACCTCGGCTCCGCCCCAGGCGAGGCCCAGCTTGAGTGCCTGCGAGAGATCTGCCGATGAGGCGGGGGTGACGGTGACCGAGGAGTTGAGCGTCGCATCGATCGAGGTGAGCGTGAACACCCCGCCCACTTGCGATGCGGTGACCTTGCCCGCAAGACCGGCCGTGTCGAGCGCGGTCGTCAACTCGGTCAGGATGTCCCCCGGCACCGTCGCGACGTCCGTGGTGGCGTCCGGGACGAGCGTCACATCGACCGACGGGCCGAAGTCGACGCTGACGCGAAGCGCGCGGGCGGACGGGCCGACGTTGGCGTTGACGCCGATCGAGGACTCGCTCTTGGACGTCCCGGGGGGGCCGGGGGCGAGAGCGCCGGGCAGCGATGCGACGACGAGCTGTGATGTTGCGAGCGCGTTGAGAACGTAGCGCGGATGCGAGGGGGACATCGAGAGGTTGATGAAGCTCTCCTCGGCGCCCTTGGCCGGCTGATTCGTCCGAGGGTCGACGATCCAGTACGTGATCACCATCCGGAAGAGGTCGTCAGGGTTCGAGATGTTGTCGTAGGCGACCTGGACCTCGATCCCGATTCCGCCCGTGCGGTTGGCCCAGGCGCCACGGCCGTCCGCGGTCAGCGTCAGCACGTCGCCGGGGGTTTCGTCCTTGAGCACGACAGACGCGAACTGTGCGTTGGTGGGTGCGGCGCGAACGACGACCGCCTCGGACCCGCCGTTGGCGAAGAAGTGGGAGACGGCGTGCCCCATCGGGCTCGCCTCGTCGATCGTCGGCCCGAACGTGCGCTGGTAGTCGGCGAAGCTGAAGATGCGGACAGCCTTGTCAACAGGCCCACGGCCGGCAGCTCCGACGAACGCTGTCACCGACGTCGAGACACCGACGATCGTATGCACCCCGGAGGGAGCCTCCTGGATGTAGACGCCGGGATAGGTGGTTTCGACCGGCACGCTGCAACCTCCTCGCTGCCCGACCACGCGGGCCTCGTTCGCTCTGCCGAAGAGTGTCGCCGCGGCCCGTCATCCTCTCGCCACGGTGACGTTGCGCATGTGTCGCGGCCGTGTGACGATCGCGTTGCGACGACGTGACGGCAGCGTCACCGCCGCGTCACCGTCCTCGCCTGGTCGGCCGCAGCACGCCGAGAGTAGGCGCCGCCTCACGGAGGCGCCGCTTCGTGG
The DNA here is from genome assembly GCA_002413095.1 of Thermoleophilia bacterium UBA5186. Classification (GTDB taxonomy): domain Bacteria; phylum Actinomycetota; class Thermoleophilia; order Gaiellales; family Gaiellaceae; genus UBA5186. Next base: position 2,026 of record DHWI01000029.1, on the reverse strand, counting down.
GGCGCCGTTCGCGCGGCTTGCCATCGGAGAAAGATGACCTCACATCGGGAGTCGAACCCTTCGAGCAACCGAAACTTCACATAGAAAGCACGACACGAGAATAGACCCGCGGGAGCCCTCTACATCCACCTCAGTCTGATCACGCCCGGCGCAACCACACGCTGATGTAGGTCGATACCGACGCTAAGCATTTGCACCGGCGCTGTCAAGCAAGACTCCTTGACGCCTGTCGCGCGAACGTTGATCATGGTCTCAAGCAATCGAAGGACGTGCGATAGCCAACGGTCCGACGACCCTCGTTGCTGCGGCATCTGACGTCCATCCCGTGGAGGGATTGGCTGCGGCCGGTGCATCGCCGCCGGACGATGCCGAGGCGCGCGTCGTCGTGCGCTTGCTCGACGGGTTCGATCTCTCGTGTGACGGTGAGAGCGTCTGGATGCCGCCCGCCTCCCAGCGGCTCGTGGCATTTCTCGCTCTGCACGACCGGCCACTTCTTCGGATTTTCGTTGCCGGGTCACTCTGGCTCGACGCGAACGAGGAGCGTTCGTGCGCGAACCTTCGCTCGACCCTCTGGCGGCTGCGGCAGCCCGGCCACGCGGTCGTGGAGGCGACCGCGACCCACGTTCGGCTCGCGCGGACGGTCGTCGTCGACGTCCACGAGCTCGTCCTGGCGGCGCGGCGTGTCCTCGATGGTTCCGACGATGTCGACGAGGCGCGCATTGATGAGCAGAAGCTCGAGGGTGACCTCTTGCCGGACTGGTACGACGAGTGGCTCGAGCTCGAGCGGGAGCGGCTGCGTCAGTTGCGCCTCCACGCGGTCGAGGCGGCCGCCGAGCGGGCTCTCTCCGAGAATCGGCCTGCCCACGCCGTCGACCTCGCGCTCGCCGCACTCTGCCGGGAGCCGCTCCGCGAGCGGTTGCACGAGCTCGTGATCCGCGGGCATCTCGCGCGCGGCAACCGCAACGATGCGATTCGTCACCATCGC
>DHWI01000029.1:0-1020 GCA_002413095.1 Thermoleophilia bacterium UBA5186 | reverse complement strand
GCTCGAGGATGCGGACGCGATTCCCGGGCGTTGATCGTTTCACGATGGCTCGCCAGCGTTCAAATGGGCGCCGGTTCCGCTGTTGCTCGCCACCGCACCGCGCTCGTGTATGACCGTGCCGGCAAGCTCGCCGTGGAAGAGATGGTCGCCCGCGAAGTAGATGCCGTCGTTCGTGATGGCAGGAAACAAGGGCTCGCCCTCGGGGACGCGCTGCTTCTTCACGATCCGCTCGTCGGCGTGCTGGATCGAGTGGCGCATCGCGCGCACTCCCTCGTGCACGGTCTTGAGGGTCTCCAGTTGATCGGGCGTAGCCATCGCTGCGAATGTGGATGTGCGGAGGAAGCCCTCGGCGCGCGCTACGGCGTCGACGCAGTTTTCAACGTGGTCGATGGCTCGGAGCAGGAAGGTATGGCCCTCGATGGACTCCACTCCTGGCGTCTCAACGAACGCCGACAGGTACTCGCTCGCAGCGCGGTACTCACGCACAGCCTTGCCCGGGAGCCGAGCGAGGCTCACGGCGAGTGAATGCAACTCGCCTTCGTGCGATTCCGAAACCCCGATGTACTGCGCCAACAGCGTGTCCGGATAGTCGTCAACGCTAAGAACCGGCATGCCGTTGGTCGTCGGGGGCCAACTGGACACTCGTACGACGTCCTCGAAGATCGTGCCGAGTGGCAGGGGTGCGATCTGGCTCGTGAGCCGTCTCATAGCGGCGGCCAGTGTAGCCCCCGCCGGGTCGGTCTTCACTCATCCGGATTGTCGAGGCCCGCGTGCCATTGCCCGCAGCCGTTCGTGAGCTGCTCGACCAGAGAGCATCGTGGCCCGCGCGAGAACGTGGTGTTTCACGTCCGATCACGGTCGCCCCGCCTCCGAACCAAAAGGTCAGAAAAGGTCGCTTGACTACCTCAACGCGACGCCGATGTACCCGTTCCGTACCCGCACGGCTCTACCCGTTGACCGCCTAGACGACGGAAGCCCTCCGTTTGCAGGGTTTTCCGAAGAGCCCTCTGACGGACTCGA
>DHWI01000175.1:35038-45211 GCA_002413095.1 Thermoleophilia bacterium UBA5186 | reverse complement strand
GCGCGGCATGACCGGCTCGCGGTTGTCTGGCTCGATGCACACGGCGACCTGAACACTCCCGAGACGTCCCCGAGCGGCAACACGTGGGGGATGCCGCTGCGCATGGCACTCGACTCCGGGGCCGTCGACCCGCAGGACGTCGCGCTCGTCGGCGCGAGGAACCTCGATCCGCCTGAGGAGGAGTACATCGCGCGGGCCGGGATCCACACGGGCGAGGGCGCCGCCGACCGGGCGCTCGACGGCGTCAGCTGTATCTACGTGGCGCTCGACTGCGACGTGCTCGACGAGACCGAGGTGCCGTCATTCATGCCGGAGCCAGGAGGTCTCTCCGTGGACGAGGTCGACACGCTGTTCAAGCGTCTCGTTCAGCACGGAACCATCGTCGGCGCCGGGCTCAGTGGATTACGCCTAGAACCGCTCAGTATCGGCCCGCTAGAGCGACTCACGGCAACGCTGGGTTTGTAACCGGCCCGCTGCTGGGACAGGTCTAACACCGAACCGTGTCCACTCCGACGCTACGCAACTAGCTGATGTCCGAGGCACGGATCGACGTCTCGATCGAGCACAAGAACGCGCCGGAGCCGGAGGGCAAGCGGCATCCGAACACGTGCCCTGCGTGCGCATCCCACTATCGCGACGAGGAGCTCGACGCCTCCCTCTGGGTCTGCCCGCACTGCGGTCACCACTTCCCGATGCGCGCCCAGGCGCGGATCGCGTCGATCGCCGACGAGGGTACGTTCGTCGAGGAGTCCGCGGATGTGCGCTCCGAGGATCCGCTCGATTTCTTCGATCTCCGTCCCTACACGGAGCGGCTCGCCGAGGCCGAGATGTCGACCGGGCTCGGGGAGGCGATCGTTACCGGCCAGGCCGCGATCGACGGCCACGCCTGCGAGCTCGCGGTGATGGACTTCAAGTTCATGGGCGGCTCGATGGGGAGCGCCGTCGGCGAGAAGTTCTCGCGCGCCTGCGACAGCGCGGCCGAGCGCGGGGTCGCGCTCGTGTCCGTCTCCGCGTCGGGCGGCGCGCGCATGCAGGAAGGGATCCTCGCCTTGATGCAGCTGCCGAAGACCGTTTGCGCGGTTGAGGAACTGCACGAGGCCAAGCAGCCGCTCGTCAGCGTGCTCGCCCATCCGACTACGGGCGGCGTCCTGGCGAGCTTCGCTACGCTCGGCGACGTCATCGTCGCAGAGCCGGGTGCGCTGATGTCCTTCGCCGGCCCGCGGGTCGTCCAGCAGACCACGCGAGAGAAGCTTCCCGACGACTTCGGCCTCGCGGAGTCGAACCTGCGCTTCGGTCACATCGACGCCGTCGTCCCGCGGCCCGAGCTCAAGCGGTACCTCACCCAAGTCCTCAGGCTCTTCGCCGATGGCAGGTGAGGCCGAGCTCCGCCTCCGGGAACGGCTGGCGAAGCTGCGCAGCCTGAGCCTGCCCGGCGGCACGAGGCTCACGGACGAGCTCGAGCGGCTCGAGCGCCAGCTGGAGAGGATGACGCAGGAGCCGAGCGGCGAGGAGATCTGGCGCTCGGTCGAGCTCGCCCGCCACCAGGACCGGCCGTACACGCTCGACTACGTCTCGCGGATCTTCGACGACTTCCTCGAGCTCCACGGCGACAGAGGGCGCGCCGACGACGCCGCAATCGTCGCCGGCCTTGCGCGCCTAGACGGCAGGACGGTCGCGATCGTCGGCCAGCAGAAGGGACGCGACATCAAGGAGCGGACGTCGCGGAACTTCGGCATGCCCTATCCGGAGGGCTACCGGAAGGCGATCCGCACGATGGAGCTCGCGGATCGCTTCGGCTTCCCGCTCTTCACGTTCGTCGACACGCCTGGCGCCTATCCCGGCGTCGCAGCCGAGCAGCACGGTCAGGGCGGGGCGATCGCGCGCTCGCAGGCCACGATGGTGCGGCTGGGCGTGCCCACCGTCGCGACCGTGATCGGCGAGGGCGGCTCGGGCGGGGCGATCGCCATCGCCGTCGCCGACCGGGTGCTCATGTCCGAGAACGCGATCTACTCCGTGATCTCCCCGGAGGGCTGCGCGTCGATCCTCTGGCGCGACGCCTCGCAGGCGCAGAAAGCCGCGGCAGCGTTCAAACCCGATGCCGCACACTGCCTCGAGCTCGGGGTGATCGACGCGATCGTTCCGGAGCCGCCCGGGGGCGCCCAGACCGATCCGGACGAGGCCGCCCGCCTGCTCGGAGGGTCCTTGCGAGAGGCGCTTGGCGAGCTCGAAGGGGTGCCCCAGGACGAGCTTCGCCGCCGCCGCCGCGCCAAGTTCAGAGCCTTGGGGGTGTTTGCATAGTTTTCAGCAGGTTTTCGGGGCGATTCGAGTAGGTTCCACAGCGATCTTGATTCGAAAATCGCTGCTCAGAAGGTGATCAAGTTGTCCGTTGTGACGCGACTTCTCCACATCGTCCACAGGGTTATCCACCACACGAAAGCCTCGGAAGTCCTGCAAACGAAGAGGTTTTCGCGAGGCGTTTCTGCGGGTAGACGATCGGGATAATGGCGCGTTCGATCTGGACCCGAACGGATCTCGTTCGGCCTCGTCTCGGTGCCGGTGCGGATGTTCCCCCCGACCGAATCGAAGGGGCTGAAGTGAAGAAGACCGCGGCCTAGCGTGGCCGCGCCCAGGCTCCGCGAGTATCGGCGCAAGCGGGACGCTGCGGGAACCCCTGAGCCCTTCACCGGCAAGAAGAAGGGCAAGCAGCCGATCTTCGTCGTCCAGCGCCACGACGCACGAAGCCTTCACTACGACTTCCGCCTCGAGATCGACGGCGCGCTCGCGAGCTGGGCCGTCCCGAAAGGCGTGCCGCTCGAGGTCGGCGGCCGCGCGCTCGCCGTCCACGTCGAGGATCACCCGCTCGACTACGCGACGTTCGAGGGTGAGATCCCGAAAGGGAACTACGGCGCCGGAAGCGTCGAGATCTGGGACACCGGAACGTACGAGCTCGTCGAGGCGAAGCGTGACGGCGGTCTGACGGTACGCCTGCAGGGCAAGCGGCTCGAGGGCACGTGGACGCTCGTTCCCGCGCACATGGACGGCAAGGAGCAGAACTGGCTGTTGATCCGCAAGCGCGACGATCCGTCGGATCGGAAGCCCGCCGCCAAGCGCGTCGACTACAAACCGATGCTCGCGACGCTCTCGGGCGAGGTCCCGGGCGGCGACGACTGGCTGCACGAGGTCAAGTGGGACGGGTACCGCGCAATCGTGCGGCTCGCGGGCGGCGAGGCGACGCTGACCAGCCGGAACGGCAATGACCTCACCGCGCGCTTCCCGACCGTCGCCAAAGGAGTCGAGAAGGCGGTCAAGACGCCCGACTGCGTCCTCGACGGCGAGGTCTGCGCGCTCGACGACGAGGGCCGCGCGAGCTTCTCGGCGATGCAGCAGGGCAAGGCCGCAACGCCGCTCGTCCTCTACGTGTTCGACGTGCTCGAGGTCGACGGCGAGCCGGTGATCGATCTTCCGCTGACGAAGCGGCGGAAACGCCTCGAGGCGCTGCTCGACAAGCGGAACCGGACCGTCCGGTTCTCCGAGAGCTTCGACGACGGCGAGGCGCTCTACGCCGCCGCGGTCGAGCAGGGGATCGAGGGGATCGTCTCCAAGCGTGTGGATTCCCGCTACCTCCCCGGCCGACGGAGCCGCGACTGGCTGAAGGTGAAGACGCACGGCCGTCAGGAGTTCGTGATCGCGGGCTACACCAAAGGGCAGGGCAGCCGGCAGTCAGGCTTCGGCTCGCTCGTTCTCGGCGTGTGGGAGGGCGACGAACTGCGCTATGTCGGCAACGTGGGGACGGGTTTCACCGCGGCCGAGGTCGAGCGCGTGCTCGCGAAGCTGAAGCCGATGGCCCGCAAGGATGCGCCGTTCCGCGAGGTGCCGAAGATGCCGAAGGTGCGAAAGGGTGACGTGGTCTGGGTCGAGCCGAAGCTCGTCGCCGAGGTCGAGTTCGTCGAGTGGACGCACGACGGCCGTCTACGCGCGCCGTCCTACCAGGGCCTCCGCGAGGACAAGGCGCCCCTCGAGGTGCACCGCGAAGAGCCGCTCGACCGCGGTGTCCACAGCGGCAAGCGTGAGCTCAAGCTCACGAATCTCGACAAGGTCTTCTTCCCCAAGGAAGGGATCACCAAAGGCGATCTGATCGAGTACTACCGCGCCGTCGCGCCGGCGCTCGTCCCGCATCTGCGCGACCGGCCGTTCACAATGATCCGCTATCCCGACGGCATCGAGGGGAAGCACTTCTTCCAGAAGGACGCCCCAAAGCATCTCCCGGAGTGGATCCCGACCTTCCGCACGCAGGTCTCGACGCGGGCGGCCCCGCGACAGAAGAAATGGGTGAACTTCGCGCTGACGAACGAGGAGGCGGCCCTGCTTTGGATGGCGAACGCCGGCTGTATCGACATGAACGCGTGGTACTCGCGCGTCGACAGGTCCGACCGGCCCGACTTCGTCCTCTTCGACCTGGACCCGTCGCCGGACGTCGGCTTTCGCGAGACGGTCCAGGTCGCGCTGCTCGTGAAGGAGGTGCTCGACGCGCTCGGCCTGGTCGGCTTCCCGAAGACGTCGAGCGCCGACGGGATGCACGTCCTCGTCCCGGTCGAGCGGCGCTACACGTTCGACGACACGCGGGAGTTTGCGGAGATCGTCGCGTCCGCGCTGGCCCGCACGCATCGCGGCCTCGTGACGAACGAGTGGACGAAGTCGAAGCGCCGCGGTGTCCTCATCGACTCGAACCAGAACGGCGAGGGGAAGACGATCGCGTCCGTCTACTCGGTGCGCCCGCGACCCGGTGCGCCGGTCTCGACGCCCCTCCGCTGGGAGGAGGTCACGCAAGATCTCGACCCGCGCGAGTTCACGATGGACGTGGTGCTCGACCGAGTCCGCGAGCACGGCGACCTCTTCGAAGGCGCGCTGAGCACGAACCAGCGCCTCGATCGCGCGCTCAAGGCCCTGCGCTGACCAGACTTAGTGGCTCAGAGCCACAAAGTCCAAATGCTGCGTTCGGCCCCAGGGCAGAGCCCGCATTCCTCCACGGCAGGTGTGTCGAAACATGCGCGCAAGTCGAACAAAACTGAGGTAGTGGCTCAGAGCCACTAACTCAGACATGCCGGCCCGGACGACCGCGGCGATTCTGTCGAGCTCAGCCGTCACCGAGCCCTCGCCGGCCGAGCATGCCCAGCTCCGCGATGTCCCGCCGGAACAGGAGCGACGTCGTCCAATCGGTCACGACACGGAGCTTCCGCGAGAAAAGCGGCAGTTGGTAGAGGTGGTAGGTGCGCGTCACCCACCACCCCGGAAAGCCGCGAAGCCGCACGCCGAGCACGTCGGCGATCCCCTTGTACCGGCCGAGCGTCGCGACCTGGCCGAGCATTCGATAGCGGTACGTCTCCGCCTCGCCGTGGAGGTTCTTCGCGAGCCGGCGCGCCTGTCGCAGCGCGTGCTGGCACGTGGGTGGATCCGGCTGCCCCGGGGTTGCCTCGTTCGGCACGCGCGCGCCGTCTCCGAGCGCCCAGACGTTATGCATCCCTTCGACCCGCAGCGTGCTATCGACCACGACGCGCCCGCGCTCGTCGAGCGGCAGGCCGAACTGGCTCAGGAGCGGATTCGCCTTCACGCCTGCCGTCCAGACCACCGTGTGCGTCAGGAGCTTCTCGCCGTCCGAGAGCGTCGCGGCATGGGGCTCGACCCGGTCGAGAGTCGTTCCCGTGCGGATGTCGACGCCGCGCTTGGCGAGCTGTGCGGCGGCGTAGTCCCCCAGGCGCATCGGGATCTCCGGGAGGATCTTCGGCGCCGCGTCGACGAGCACCCAGTGTTGCGGGACGTGACGGAGCGCTGGGTAGTAACGCAGGGCGTCGCGCACCAGATCCGAGAGCTCGGCGAGCGCCTCGACCCCGGCGTAGCCCGCGCCGACGAACACGAACGTCAGCTCGCGGCGGCGATGAGCGTCGTTCGACGCGGCTGAAGCGGCCTCGAGGCGGCGCAGGATGTGGTTGCGGAGGTAGATCGCGTCCGCAAGCGATTTGAACCCGAGGGCATGCTCCGCGAGCCCGGGAATCGGCAGCGTCCGGGAGATCGCTCCGAGAGCGACGACGAGATTCTCGTAGCGGATGTTCAGCAGGTCTTGCTCCGTCTCGACCTGCACGAGCGCGCGCTCGGGATCGTGTGCGGTCGCGCGCCCGAGCACGAACTCCGCGTGGGGACACATGACGCGCAGTGGGACGACCGTGTGGCGCGGCTCGAGCGTCCCGGAGGCCGCTTCCGGGAGCATCGGCGTGTAGAGCATGAAGTTCTCGGGCGAGACGATCGTCGAGCCGCGCTTGCCGAGCAGCCGTGCGACGTAGCCGCCTGCGAAGCCGCCGCCGAGGATCAGCGTTCCGCCTGTCGCGATGCGTTCCCGGGCCATGCTCGTATCCTGCCCGTCGTGGCGTTGGAGATGCGGGATCGCTGCGAACGCTGTGATGCCAACCTTGCGCCGGACGGCGACGCGCGCATCTGCAGCCACGAGTGCACGTTCTGCGTGGCCTGTGCGGCCGAGCTGGATGCTGTGTGCCCGAACTGCGGCGGAGAGCTCGTTCCGCGGCCGCGCCGCGTCAGCTCAGCCGCTTGACGAGGTAGACGAGCGTGTCGTCGACCTCGAACGGCTCGCCGCGGAGGATGATCGTGCCGTGCACGCGCTCGGGCTCGAGGCCGGCATCCTCGAAGCCGAGCCGGTCGTAGAGCGCCTGCGCGGCGAAGTTCCCGGTGCCGACCGAGAGGCTGAGGCGGCCGTGCCCGCGCGCGAGTGCCTCCGTCTCGGCTGCGTGCGTGAGCGCGCGCGCGACGCCGCGACGCCGCGCGTCCTCGGCGACGTACACGTCCTGGATCTCCGGTTCGCCGAGCTTCGTCCCGACCCAGGCGAGGTGCGCGTGCCCGACGGGGCGCCCCTCGTCCCAGGCGATCAGGAACGTGGAACGCTCGCGCCGCCACTGGTCGAGTCGGTTCAGCGGCAGCGCGTCGTCCACGAGGGCCACCTCGTCCTCCGACAGTGGGCGGACCTCGATCAACGGCGGTCGAGCATGCGGCCCAGCAGCTTCAGCGCGCCGCCCTTGTCGAGCATGTCGTTCAGGTTGCCGCATTTCGGGCTCTGGACGCAGGAGGGGCAACCGTGCTCGCAGGGGCACCCGGCGAGCATCTTCACGGTGTCGCCGACCCAGCCCTCGAAGACGTCGAACCCACGCTCGGTGATCCCGACGCCGCCCGGGTGGCCGTCGTAGACGAACACGGTGGGGCGCCCGGTCTGGAAGTGGATGTTCGTGGAGAGCCCGCCGATGTCCCAGCGGTCGCACATCGCCCACAAGGGGAGGAGCGCGATCATCGAGTGCTCGGCGGCGTGCAGGGACGAGAGGAGCAACGGCATCTCCTCCAGTCCGGCCAGGTGCCCGGCCTCCGGGACGTACCAGACGGCCTCGGTCTCGAAGGACGTCTCGGGCAGCTCAAGGGCGACCGTCTCGAGCGTCGACTGGTCGCGCACGGACTTCTTCGCGTAGCCGACGACCTGCTCGAACACGGCGACCTGGCCGAAGCTGAGCTCGAGGCCGCAGCGCCGCTCGACGCGGACCGGCTCCATGATCTCCGTCCGCGTCTCCTTCTTCGCCTGCGTGTAGTAGTCGCCGCGGAACGGGGTGACCACCGCGGCTCGCGAGACCTGGTCGAGCTCGCGGACGACGTAGCTCTCGCCCATGTGGAGGTACACCGCGCCCTCGTGCACGGTCGAGTACGCGCGCTCCCGCTCGACGAGGCCGAGCACCGATCCCGTAGCCGCCTCGACGACCGTGAACGAGTCCGGCGAGGTCGAGCGGAGGGGTACGCGGGCGGCTGGGTAGTCGCGTCCCGCCCACACGTAGCCCGCCTTCGTTTGCTTCAGCTCCGGCAGTACAGCGGCGCGCTCCAGCGCCTCGTCACCGAGGGTCGCTCGGTCGGCGTCGTCGAGTGGCGCCTCGAACGCCGCCGCGCGAACGTGGCCGTCGAGAACGCGTGGGTTCGCGTGGTCGAGAATCGCCGCCTCGACGCGACGCGAGAGGAGCGTGTCGGGCTCGCGCATGAAGTACTGGTCGAGCGCGTCCTCGCTCGCGACGAGCACGGCGAGGCCATGCCCTCGGCGGCCGGCTCGACCCCATTGCTGGCGAAGCGACGAGACCGTCCCGGGAAAGCCGACCGAGATCGCGCAGTCGAGAAGGCCGATGTCGATGCCCAGCTCGAGCGCGTTCGTGGCGCTGACCCCGAGCAGCTCGCCCTCCTTCAGACGGCGTTCGATCTCGCGCCGCTGCGCGGGCGTGTAGCCGGCTCGGTATGGGGCGAGTTGGGACCCGTCCTGCAGGCGGTCGACCGTGAACTTGTGGATCAGCTCGGCGGCCTTGCGGCTCTTGGCGAAGCAGATCGTCCGCAGTCCGCGCCCGACGAGGTCGGCGAGCAGGCGCGACGCTTCCCCGAGTGGGCTCGCGCGCAGGCCGAGCTCCTCGTCGAGGAGCGGCGGATTCCAGAGCGCGATCGTCCGCTCCGCGCGCGGCGCTGCGTCGTCTCCGATCACGGTCACGTCGAGCCCGAGCAGCGAGTGCGCGAGCTCGGCCGGGTTCGCGATCGTCGCGGAGGCGAGGAGAAACTGCGGCTCGGCCCCGTAGACGCGCGCGAGCCGGCGCAGCCGCCGGAGGACGTTCGCGACGTGCGACCCGAAGACGCCGCGGTAGACGTGCGCCTCGTCCACGATCACGTACCGCAGGTTCGACAGGACGTCTCCCCAAGCGTCGTGCCGCGGGAGCACGCCCACGTGGAGCATGTCCGGGTTCGAGAGGATCACGTTCGCCCACTTGCGCACCTGCCAGCGCTGCTCGCCGGGCGTGTCGCCGTCATAGATGGCCGGCTTGAGCTTCGGGATCCGGTAGCCGGCGAGCGTCCGGTGCTGATCCTGCGCGAGCGCCTTCGTCGGGTACAGGTAGAGCGCGCGACTCTTTGGGTCGCGGGCGAGCGTGTCGAGCACGGGCAGGTTGAAGGCGAGCGTCTTCCCGGACGCGGTGCCGGTCGTGACGATCAGGTGCTCGCCGCGCGCCGCGGCCTCCCACGCCTCGGCCTGGTGCGCGTAGAGCGCGTCGACGCCGATCGCCGCACGTACGCGCGGGTCGAGTTCCTCAGGAACGGGTGCAAGGCGCGGCTCGCGCGCCGCCTCCTCCGTCAAGTACGCGAGCTCCTCGCCTTCGAGCAGGTCGTCCCAGGTGCGAGCCTCGACCGCCACCCCGTCGATGCTAGCCTCGGAATACCGGGGTGCCCCGCTCGGGGGCTGAGATCACACCCGTTGAACCTGATCCGGTTCGCACCGGCGAAGGGAGCGAAGTGGTTCCACGAGCACTCACGATCGCGACGTCCGACTCGGGCGGCGGGGCCGGGATCCAGGCCGACCTGAAGGCCTTCGCGGCCGCCGGCGCATATGGGATGTCTGCGCTCGTCGCGCTCACCGCTCAGAACACGGCTGCCGTGACGGCGATCCACGAGCTGCCTTCCGCGTTCGTCGTGGCGCAGCTCGACGCGGTCTTCTCCGACCTGGGCGTCGACGCTGCGAAGACGGGGATGCTCTTCTCGCGTCGGTTGATCGAGACGGTGGCGGGCTTCATCGAGGGACACCGCGTCCCGCTCGTCGTCGACCCGGTCATGGTCGCCTCGTCGGGCGCGAAGCTGCTCGAGGACGACGCGGTGGATGCGCTCGTGCAGCGTCTCTTCCCGCTCGCAACGGTCGTGACGCCGAACCTGCACGAGGCGGAGGCCCTCGCGGGCGGCCCGGGACCCAAGCGCGAGCTCGCCGAACGGATCCACGAGCTCGGAGCGCCGGCTGTCGTCGTCACCGGCGGCCACGGCGAGGCTGTCGATCACCTCTTCGACGGGAGCGAGCACGTCGAGATCCCGGTCGAGCGCCACGACGTCGCCGCGACGCACGGAGCCGGCTGCACGCACTCGGCGACGCTTGCAGCCCTCCTCGCCCGGGGACTGTCCCTGGACGAGGCGGCGCGAGGCGCGGCCCGGGCGGCCTCCGCCGCCGTGGAGCACGGGTTCCCCGAGCTCGGCGCGGGCGACGGTCCCGTCGATGCTCTCGACGTGAAAGGAAGGGCATGACGGTCGGCCCCGGCGACACCCTGCGGCGGATTCGCGAGCACA
>DHWI01000175.1:30208-34946 GCA_002413095.1 Thermoleophilia bacterium UBA5186 | reverse complement strand
GCGCTCGTGCTCAACATCGGCACGCTTTCGAGCCACTGGGTCGACGCCATGCTGCGCGCGGGACGGGCCGCGACCACGCGGGGGATCCCGATCGTGCTCGACCCGGTCGGCGCGGGCGCGACGGCGTTCCGTACCGAGACCGCTAAGCGGATTCTCGACGAGGTGGATGTGACCGTCCTGCGCGGAAACGCGGGGGAGGTGGCGACCCTCGTCGGCGTTGCGGCTGAGGTCCGCGGCGTGGAGTCGATCGGTGCGGCCGAGGATGCCGCCGAGCTCGCGCGCCGCGCAGGCGAGATGCTCGGCCTCGTCGCTTCCGTCACCGGGGCCGTCGACCACGTTTCGGATGGGCGCACCGTCCTCTCGGTCTCGAACGGCGACGCGATGCTCGCGACGGTGACGGGCACGGGCTGCATGTCGAGCGCGCTGACGGGCTGCTTCCTCGCGGCCAAGCCGGACAGCCCGCTCGAGGCGGCCGCGGAGGCTCTCGCGGCTTTCGGCGTGGCCGGAGAGGACGCGGCGCGCGAGGCGAAGGGGCCGGGCTCGTTCCACGTCGGCCTGTACGACGCGTTGGCGACGCTCGATCCCGAGACGCTCGACGGCAAGGCCCGGATCGCGTGAAGCTGCACGCAGTGGTCAGCGACCTCGAGACCGCTCGCGTGGCGGCGGAGAACGGCGCCACGGTCATTCAGCTGCGGCTGAAGAACACGCCGACTGGCGAGGTCATCGACCGGGGACACGCGTTCCGCGGACTCACTCAGCGCCTCGGCGTCCCGCTGGTCGTCAACGACGACGTGCAGGCGGCGATCCGCCTCGAGGCAGACGGCGTCCATCTCGGCACGGAGGACGAAGGCTTGGAGGATGCGCTCGACGCTGGATTGCAGGTCGGGCTCTCGGCGTCGAGCCGCGCCGAGGCCGAGTCTGCCGCCGCTAGGAGGCCCGCCTACATCGGCGCCGGCCCGGTCTGGGCGACGCCGTCCAAGCAGGACGCAGCGCCTCCGATCGGGCTCCGCGGTCTCGCCGAGATCTGTGCGGCCGTCTCGGTTCCTGTCGTCGCGATCGGCGGGATCGACGCGACGAACGCGGGCGACTGCATCCGCGCAGGAGCATCGGGCGTCGCGGTCGTGCGGGCCGCTCGCGATGCGCGCGCGATCCTCGAGGCGATCGATGCGGCTCTCTGACGCCGGCGAGCTCGGTCTGCTGCGCGAGCTCGAGCGGCGCGGGCTCGTGAGCGGTGTCGAGCACGACGCGGCGCTGTTGGCGGACGGCCTCGTCGTGACGCAGGACGCGCTTGTGGAGGGCGTGCACTTCCGGCTCGACTGGATCTCGTGGCGCGAGCTCGGCTTCCGGGCCGCGGCGGTCAACCTCAGCGACCTCGCGGCCTCCGGCGCCGAGCCCGAGGCGCTCATGGTCACGCTTGCGGCGCCCGCCGAAACCGAGCTGGCTCACGTGGTCGAGCTCTACGAGGGGATCGCCGAGGTGGGAGTCCCGGTCGTCGGTGGCGACACGACGCGCGCCGACTCGCTCATGCTCTCGGTCACTGCGATCGGCCGCTCGGAGCGCGTTCCGGGGCGCGCCGGCGCCCGACCCGGCGACACCGTGGTCGTGACCGGCCCGCTCGGCGCCGCGGGCGCCGCCTTTCGCCGCGGCGCATACGTCCGCGCGCCAATCCGGCTCGAGGAGGGACGGCATCTGGCGGTAACGGCGCACGCGCTGATGGACATCTCGGACGGCCTCGCGGTCGACGCGGCACGCATCGCCGAGCGCTCGGGCGTCCGCATCGAGATCGACATAGGCCGGGTTCCCCTCGCCGAAGGCGCCGAGCTGGACGATCTCGGCTTCGGCGAGGACTACGAGCTGCTCGCGGCGGGAGCCGAAGCTAGCGATTTCTACGAGATCGGGCGCTGCCTCGAGGGCTCAGGCGTCGCACTCCTACGCGGAGGTGCAGAAGTCCACCTCCGCGGCTGGGAGCACTTCGTCTAGAGCCAGGGCGCGAGCATGCGCTCGAAGTGCTTCCGCGGCCGTGCGCCCGTGATCGTCGCCCGCGGCTCTCCTTCCTCGAAGACGATCACGGTCGGGATCGAGAGCACGTCGTAACGGCTCGCCGTCACGGGGCTAGCGTCGATGTCGAGCTTCGCGAACACGGTGTCACGCGTGGACTCCGCTTCCAGCTCCTCGAGCATCCGCGTGACCGCGTCGCATGGATGGCACCACGGCGCCCAGAAATCCACGACGACCGCGCCCTCCGCCCGAAGCACGCGTTGGTCGAACGTCGCGTCGTCCACCGTGAACATCGGCCAATCGTATGATCGAGGCGTGGCGAACGCACTGCCTCGGAACGCCGACGTGGCGGCGCAGTTCGACCTGCTGGCCGACCTGATGGAGCTAGAGGGCGCCGACCGTTTCCGTGTGTCCTCGTATCGCAGCGCCGCGTCGCGGATCCGCGAGACGGGCAGCTCGGTCGCCCAGCTCGCGCTGGACGGCCGTGCCAAGGAACTGCAGGGGATCGGCAAGACGATCGAGGGCAAGATCGTGGAGATCGTCGAGGACGGCGAGATCCACGCGCTCTCGAAACGCAAGGACGTCGTGCCCGGCGACGTCGCGCTGTTCATGCGCCTGCCGGGTCTCGGCGCGAAGACCGCGGCGCGCATCTGGCACGAGCTCGGCGTGACGACGCTGGACGAGCTGCGCGCCGCCGCCGAGCAGCAGCGGCTGCGCGATCTCGGCGGCCTGGGCGCCAAGACCGAGGAGCGGATCCTGAAGGCGCTGAACGACACCGCCGAGGCCGAGCCCTTCCGCCCGCTGCTCGGGGACGCGCTGCCGGCTCTGCTCGCGGTCGTGGAGGTGCTGCGCGAGCATCCGGCGTCCGATCAGGTCTCTGACGCCGGTAGCGCCCGCCGCCGCAAGGAGACGATTCGCGATCTCGACATCATCGCCACCGCGAGCGATCCGCCCGCGCTGATCGACTACTTCACGTCGCTCCGCTGGGTCGTCGAGATCGCTGCGAAGGGAGACACGAAGGCGACGGTCGTCTCGAACGACGGCTACCGGTTCGACCTGCGCGTCGTCCCTCCGGAGTCCTACGGGAACCTGCTCCAGCACTTCACGGGCTCGAAGGAGCACAACCTCGCGCTGCGGGAAGCCGCGGTGCGCCGCAAGCTCTCCGTCTCGGAGTACGGCGTCACCGAGACCGAGAGCGGCACCGTGCACACGCATGCGACCGAGGAGGAGCTCTACCGCTTCCTGGGTTACGACTGGATTCCCCCCGAGCTGCGGGAGAACTGCGGCGAGCTCGAGGCCGCGCGCGCACACGAGCTGCCGGCGCTTGTCGAGCTGGACGACATCCGCGGCGATCTCCACAGCCACTCGACGTGGTCGGACGGCAAGGAGACGCTCGAGGTGATGGCCAGGGCGGCGAAGGCGCGCGGCTACGCGTACCTCGCGATCACGGACCACGGCGAGCGGCTCCGCGAGGGCAGGGCCGAGGAGCAGTGGGCTGAGGTCGATGCGCTGAACGAGAGGCTGAAGCCGTTCCGGATCGTCAAGGGCGTCGAGGTCGGAATCCGCGCGGACGGCGGGCTGGCGCTCGGTGACGAGGCGCTTGCCGGCTTCGAATGGGTGATCGCGTCGCTGCACACGAGCTTCGACCGCAATCCGACTGAGCGCGTCCTCGCGGCGATCGAGAACCCGAACGTCCACATGATCGGGCACCTGACCGCGCGCAAGCTGAACATCCGGTCCGGCGCTGACATCGACATCGAGCGCGTGGTCGAGAAGGCGGTCGAGACCGGCACCTTCCTCGAGATCAACGCGCAGCCGAACCGGCTCGACCTGCGCGACACGCACGCACGCGTCGCCGGCGAGGCGGGCGTGAAGATCCCGGTCAGCACGGACAGCCACCAGCTGAGCGCGCTCGGACACATGCCGATCGGCGTGGCGCAGGCGCGGCGGGCCTGGCTCACGAAGGAGCAGGTCCTCAACACGCGCACGTGGAAGCAGATCGAGAGGCTGCGCAAGCGGTGAGCGACTTCCGCGCTGACGGGCACGCCGCGGTCGACTGGGCGGCCGACTATCTGGAGCGCGTCCGCGAGCTGCCGGTGCTCGCGCAGGTCGAGCCGGGCGATATCCGGGCGCGTTTGCCCGCCTCGCCGCCCGATCGGCCGGAGCCGTTCGCGAACGTGCTGCGGGATCTCGACGAGGTACTCCTGCCTGGAGTGACGCACTGGCAGCACCCGCGCTTCTTCGCGTACATCGCGAACACCGGCTCGCCGCCGGGAATCCTGGCGGAGCTCCTGGCGGCGACGCTGAACTCGATCGGCTTCCTCTGGCGAACCGCGCCGGCCTCCACCGAGCTCGAAGCCGTGACGCTCGACTGGCTCGCGCAGCTGCTCGGCCTGCCGGCTGGATGGCACGGGCACATCGAGGACACCGCCTCGACGTCCACGCTCGCCGCGCTCGCTGCAGCCCGGCACGTGCGGCCCGACGCGCGCTTCATCGTGTGCTCCGAGCACACGCACTCGTCGATTGACAAGGCGGCGGCGCTGTTGGGGCTCCAGGTGCGCAAGACGCCGGCCGACGACGCCTTCCGGTTGCGCGTCGATCAGCTCGACCTCACGGACGCGGCGGCGGTGGTCGCGACGGTGGGAACGACGTCCACCGGCTCCGTCGATCCTGTCGCGGCGATCGCGGAGCGGGCCGGCGCGGAAGGCGTCTGGCTCCACGTCGACGCGGCGTATGCCGG
>DHWI01000175.1:26543-30131 GCA_002413095.1 Thermoleophilia bacterium UBA5186 | reverse complement strand
GGCTGGACGCTCGAGGCGCCGCGGCCGTTCTCGATCGTCTGCTTCAGGCGCGACGGCTCGGACGAGGAGAACGAGGCGCTGCTCGCGCGTGCGAACGCGACCGGCGAGTTGTTCATCTCCCACACGAAGCTGAACGGGCGCTACGTCCTGCGACTCGCGATCGGCAACGCCGGGACGACCGAGGACGACGTCCGGCACGCCTGGAAGGTCTTAAGCGAATGCGCGCGGTGATCTTCGACCTGTGGGACACGCTCGTCCTCTACGACGTCGAACACAGCCGCGCGACCGAACGTCGGATCGCCGAGCGCCTCGGGGTGGACCCGGATCAATTCCACCGGGTCTGGCGCGAGAGTCGCTCCGAGCGCGACGGCGGGTCGCTCGCGGATTCTTTCCGCTCTGTCGGCGCGACCGACGAGCTGCTTCCCGAGCTCCACGACCTGCGGCGAAACGCCTTCCGTGAGGTCGCCGTGCCGCAGGAGGGAGTCCTCGAGACGCTCCGCAAGCTGCGGGAGCGCGGCTTTCGGCTCGGGATGATCTCGGTGTGCAGCGAGGAGGTGGCTGAACTATGGGAGGAGACGCCGTTCGCAGGTCTCTTCGACTCGACTGTGTTCTCCTGCTCAGTGGGCTTGCGGAAGCCAGATCCCGCGATCTACAGACTTGCGCTGGACGAGCTGGGCGTCGAGGCGAACGAGGCGCTCTTCGTCGGCGACGGCGCGAACGATGAGCTGGCGGGCGCCGAGCGCGTGGGCATTCGCGCCGTGCTGATCCTCCGTCCCGGGCAGGACGAGCCTTACTGGGAAGAGGCACATGGCTGGCAACCACGCATCACGTCGATTCCAGAGGTCCTCGAGCTACTCGGCGAACACAGTCGCGACGGCGCGACGCTGCATTAACGCGGACATGTCCGGGGTCTGACCCCGGTCAGTGCTGCGCCGGACACCTCCGAGGCTGCCGATAGCGTCGCTCTCTCGCTTGGACCGAGCGTTGACCGACGGGAGGCGCAGAAGCAGCCGTGTCGGTTCGCGACCCGGCTGGGGTCAGACCCCGGACTGGGCCCCGCGGGACGTGGTGAGTGACGCCGACGCGGCGTCGTGCAGCGCGACGCGGTAGCGCCACAGCGCGCGACCGGTGCCGAGCAGGCGCTCGCGGAGCGGGCCGCCGAGCTCGTCGAGCGTTCCCCAGCGCGCCGCGGAGATCTCGTCGGTGTCCTGCGGCGCGAGCTCGTCGTCAGCGGTTCGCGCCGACACGACGTGCGTACGCCACTCGATCGCTTCGCCGCCGAACCGGAACCGCGCCTCGCTCGCGACGAGGTAGCGCTCGAGTTCGATCTCCACGCCGAGCTCCTCGAGCGCCTCGCGCCGGATCCCCTCCACCACGTCTTCCCCGGCGCGGACCCCACCGCCTGGCGGGCGCCAGATCCCGGGCGGGTACTGCGGCTTCTCGATCAGCGCGAGCCGGTCGCCGTTGAAGACGAAGAACGTGAAGTCGTGGCGTCGACGCGGATTGAACCCCGCGAGCGCGAACTCCTGCTCGCCGACCTCGCCCTCCCAGGCGAGCGGCGCCGGGTCGCCGTACCGCTCACGGAGCGGCGCGAGGGCCGCCTCGCCGACGTGCATTAAAGGCGCCTCAAGAGCTCGAGAAACCCCAGCGGATCGTCCACGATGATGTCGGCGCGCTCGCGGAGCTTCACCGGTCCCTCCTTCGAGGCGACTGCCACCCGCACGCCGAGCTCGAGCCCGTCGAGTGCGCCGAAGGCGTCCAGGTCGGTCGTGTCGTCGCCCGCGTAGAGCGCGCGGGTGAGACCCCGTTCCGAAAGGAGCCGACGGACGGCCGTCCCCTTGTCGGCGTCGATCGGCGGGACGAGCTCGAGGACCTTGCGCCCGAAGCGCGCGCGCAGTCCCGCGTCGCGCGCGCGATCGGCAATCTCCTCCAGCGCGGCTCTGGCCGCCTGCTCGTCGGGCGCCGTGCGGTAGTGGAACGACGCCGTGAGGCCCTTGTCCTCGACCGGCCAATCCACGCCGGCGATGAAGCTCGCGAGCGCTGCGCGCCAGCGCTCCGCGTCGGGGTCGGCCTCGAGTCCGTGCGAGCCGACGTAGACGAGACCGGAAACGGCGACCATCCGGCGTGCATCGTCGGATGTCCGCCCGCTGACCGCCGCGACCAGCGCGTAGCGGGCTGCGAGCCGCTCGACTTCGGCCCGGGTTTCCCCCGGCACGCGTGCATCCTCCGGACGCTCGACGATCGGCGCGAGCACGCCGTCAACGTCCAGGACGATCGCTGCGCGCTCGGGCTCTCGGGCGAGCTCATCGAGGAGGGCGAGGCCGGGCACCCGGCCTAGGATACGGCGGTGCGCGATCCCTCCTAAACTGAGCGCGTGGCCGAGCTCGAGGAGATCTGGCTCCCGCTGGTCGACGAGCCGATCGGCTCGATCGTCGAGCAGATCCAGCGGGAGAATCCGGAGCTCGAGCGACTGATCGGATCGCCGCGGCGCGTGCTTGCCTTTCGCACGTTCGCGTATATCCGGGTCGGCCTCGTGCTCGGGCAGCTGCTGTTCGACAGCGACCTCCCGCCGTACGACGGCTCGGAGAGCTGGGTCGAGGTCTTGCTCAAGGATCCCGCTCACCACGAGGCAATCGCCCACGAGGTGCGCGCGGTCGCGCAGGAGATCGCGGGCGACCCGGGGTTCGCCGACGAGCAGCCGTTGGGCCCGGACGAGGACGCGAAGGATCGCTTCCGCGCTTTCGTTCGAGAACAGCTGAAGTAGCGGCCAGTCCCGATCCGCCCGCCCGCCGCGAAGGGCTGCATAATGGTGCGCGTGTTCAAGCGGGTCCCGGTCGTCCTGGCGTCCGTCCTGGTGCTCGCCGCGGGATCTGCTCCCGCCGGCGTCGGCTCCAGCGCGGGCTCCGGGAGCGCGGCCGCTCACTCGTGGGGCGTCCGGATCATCGAGGCCTCCGGGAAAATCTCCGGGACACAGGAGATCTCCGCACCGCCGCAGACTGCGGGATTCATCGGGCCCTTCACGTCCGACTCGATCGTCAGCACCGGCCCCGGCAACGCCTATCTCTCCGCCGACACCGGGACGACGGCAAACGCCAGCGCATCCCTGACGATCTCGGACATCTCGATGTTCGGCGGCGATCTCACGGTGGGGAGCGTCGTCGTCAAGGCCGAGGCGACGGCGAAGCAGGGCTCCGCGTCGGGCGACTTCCCCGGGGTCAGCGTCACGGGGCTCACGGTGCTCGGCCAGCCCATCGCGCCGGGCGCGGGGACGATTCAGCTCGGCGACTGGGGCTACGCGATCATCCTCGGGCAGGGCGCGACCCAGCAGACGACGTCGAGCTACCGCGGCTACGTCAGCGGCATCGAGGCGCACGTGACCGCCGACCACAACGGCGTGCCGGCCGGGACGACCGTCCAGATCGGATACGTGGACGTCGAGGTCGACGCCCCGACCGGACAGGCCACCACGCCCGGAAGGCCGGCGACGCCTCCGAAGCCGGTCAAGCCGGGCGGGAAGGGCCCGAACGGAACGCTGAAGCCGCCCGAGCCGCCTGCGAACGGGATCCCGTTGCCGCCGCTCGGAAGCTC
>DHWI01000175.1:23678-26508 GCA_002413095.1 Thermoleophilia bacterium UBA5186 | reverse complement strand
TCGTTCGTGGACACCTTCGGCGCGCCGCGCGGCGACGTCAGCGGCGGGTGGCACCACGGAGACGACATCTTTGCGCCCCTCGGGGCGCCCATCCTCGCCATCGCGACCGGCACGGTCTTCTCGGTCGGGTGGAACAACGTCGGCGGCTATCGGCTCTGGCTCCGCGACGGCGTCGGCAACCAGTTCTACTACGCGCATCTGTCCGCCTATTCGCCGCTCGCCGTGAACGGCGCCCACGTGCGCGCCGGCGACGTGCTCGGCTTCGTCGGCAACTCCGGCGACGCTCAGGGAACGCCGTACCACCTCCACTTCGAGGTCCATCCGGTGCAGTACCTCGGCTACGGCTACAACGGCGCCGTCGATCCGACCGGCTACCTGCTGGAGTGGCAGCACATCCAGGATGTCCGCTTCTCGGCTGGGGCTGGCTGGGCGCCCACGCCGAACGCCAACTCACGCGCGCCTCAGCCCGGTGCGATCCTCCTGCAGGTCCGAGACATCTCGAACGCGAGCGGGCTCGAGCCCGACTCGCTGAAGCGCGCTCTCGCGCCCGTCAAGCACGAGGGCGAGGGCGGGATCCTGCAAGCGCCTCGCCCGAGCCAGACCCGCCCGGCGGCAGCACTAGCCGCCGCCGCCGCCAGGCACAGGTCCTAAGAGCCGTTAGAGGCGCTGCCGGCGGTGGAGCTGTCGCCGCCGTACGTGAAGTCGTCGCTCGAGCCGAAGACCTTGTCGGAGACCCACTTGCGGGTCTGCGGGCCGGTCATCGGGTTGAACAGGAGCCCGAGGGTGATCCCGGCGAGCAGGAGCGTCGAGTTGCGTCCGCCGTGGTCCTCCTTGCCCTGGACCCGGTCGGCTGCCTGGCGCAGCTCGTCGAGCGCCTTCTTGAGGTTGTCCTGCATGTCCTTGTCGGTCGCGACGCGCCGAGCCACGGTCGTAACGCCGCGGTTGCCGAGCAGCTCGTCGTAGACTTCCTTCGCGGCTGCGAACGCCGTCATCACGTTGTCGCGCAAATCCTCGTCATGCATCGCGCGATCGATGTACGGCTTCACGTCGCCGGCGCGATCGATCACCTTGTCCTTCGTCTTGGCCATCTTGGGGGTTTCCTTTCGTTTGCTGTCTGCCCGGGCCGTTTTACCCCGCTTCCGCCATGGCAAACAGTCAATCGCGGCCCTGGCCCTGGTCGTGCTGGCGGGGTGCGGGAGCGGAGGAGCGCCGCCTGCGCCGCAATCCGTGAGCGGAAACGGCTACCGGTTTGCCGCTCCCTTCGGCTGGGGCGTGACGCACGCGGCCCGGACAACGAGCGCGGCGAGCGGCGAGCAGCTCGTGTCGGTGACCGTCTTCCCGCTGGGGCGGCCGTTCCAGCCCGCCCTCTGGGACAAGACCGCGCCGGAGCTCGACCGCGTGGCGGCGCAGCTAGCGTCCGAGCTCGGCGGGCAAGTGACGTCGCAAGCGGGAGCGACGCTCGCAGGCCGCCGCGCCCGCACCTACGACATCTCCTTCAAGCGCGGAGGGAAGGCTGTGGTCGAGCGGATCGCGTTCCTCCTCGAGGGGCGGCGCGAGTACCAGCTCCTCTGCCGCTTCGCCGGTGACGATTCGGCCTGCCGGGACTTCCGCGCGAGCTTCAGGCTCGGCTAGCTGCTTGGCGTCCCGCGCGAGCGGGGCGAATACGTCGCGGTGCCCGCTTCCCGTTCAACGCGGTGTCGAGAACCTCGCCGATCGTCGAGGCGAGCACGAACTCGAGCCCTTCGCGCACCTTCTTCGGCAGCTCCTCGAGATCCGGCTCGTTCTCCTTGGGGACGACCACGGTGTGGACGCCGATCCGCCGCGCCGCCAGCACCTTCTCGCGCACACCGCCGACCGGCAGCACCTGGCCGGTAAGCGTGATCTCGCCCGTCATTGCAACGTCGTCCGAGACGGGCCGGCCGGTGACGAGCGAGACGATCGCGGTCGCCATGGTGACTCCCGCGGACGGCCCGTCCTTCGGCACGGCTCCGGCGGGCACGTGGACGTGCACGTCGTGGCGCGAGAACCAATCCGGCTCGATCCCGAGCTGCGCCGCGTGCGCGCGCACCCACGAGAGCGCGGCTTGCGCTGACTCCTGCATCACCTCGCCGAGCTGTCCGGTCACGACGAGCTTCCCCTCGCCCGGATAGGCGGTAGCCTCGAAGAACAGGACGTCGCCGCCGGCAGCCGTGACCGCTAGTCCGGTCGCCACGCCCGGCTCGGCCGTTCGCTTGCGCACCTCGTCCGGGAACCGCGGCGCGCCGAGCCACTCCCGGACGCGCTTCTCGTCGATGCGCAGCTTCTTCGCGCGGCCCTTGGCGATCTGCGTCGCGGTCTTGCGGCAGAGCGCCGCGATCCGCCGCTCGAGGTTGCGCACCCCGGCCTCGCGTGTGTACTCGCGAATGACCATCTGCAGCGCGCGCTGGTTGAACGCGAGCTGGCCGCGCTGGAGGCCGTGCGCGTCGAGCTGCTTCGGGACGAGATAGCGCTTCGCGATCCCGAGCTTCTCGTCCTCGGTGTAGCCGGAGAGCTGGATCACGTCCATCCGGTCGAGAAGCGCCGGCGGAACCGTTTCGAGCTGGTTCGCGGTGCAGATGAACAGGACCCGCGAGAGGTCGAAGGGGAGGTCGAGGTAGTGGTCGCGGAAGCTCTTGTTCTGCTCCGGGTCGAGCACCTCGAGCATGGCGCTCGACGGGTCGCCGCGGAAGTCCGAGCCCATCTTGTCGATCTCGTCGATGAGGATCACCGGGTTCATCGACTCGGCGTCGCGCAGCGAGCGGATGATCGTGCCCGGCATCGCGCCGATGTACGTGCGCCGGTGGCCGCGGAT
>DHWI01000175.1:8731-23468 GCA_002413095.1 Thermoleophilia bacterium UBA5186 | reverse complement strand
GCGGTCAGGTCGAGGTTGTCCTTCGTGGTCTTCCCCCACGGCAGCGTCAGCAGCCAATCGAGATACGTGCGGATGACCCCGTACTCGGCGGCCGCGGCCGGCAGCTTCTCGAGCCGCGACAGCTCGCGCTCGGCGGCCTTGCGCGCGTCCTCGGGCAGCTCCAGCTGCTCGAGCTGCTCGCGGAGCTCTTTGATCTCCGCCGCCTCGGGATCGCCCTCGCCGAGCTCGTCCTGGATCGCCTTCAGCTGCTGGCGCAGGAAGAACTCGCGCTGGCCCTTCTCCATCTCGGACTGCACCTGAGACTGGATGCGCGAGCCCAGCTCGAAGACCTCGAGCTCGCGGTTGAGAATCACGGAAACCGCTCGCAGGCGGGCCTCGACGTCCTCCTCCTCGAGCAGCGCCTGCTTCTCCTCGGTCTTCAGCCGCAGCGTCGAGGCGACGAGGTGGCAGAGCGCGCTCGGGTTGTCCACGTTGGCCGCGGCGATCTCGAGCTCTTCGGGCAGGTACGGGACGAGCGCGATGATTCGCGCGAAGAGCCCCTGGACGTTCCGCGTCAGCGCCTCGACCTGGGTGCTCTCGGCCGTCACGTCCGGCACGGCCTCGAACTCGCCGACGAGATATGGATCCGCCTGGACGCACTCCTTCGCGCGGATCCTGTGCAGCCCCTGCACCAACACGCGGAGCGTGCCGTCGGGCACGCGGATCAGCTTGTGGATGATCGCCGCGGTTCCGACCTCGTAGAGGTCGTCCCACCCGGGCAGCTCGATCTCACCGTCGCGGACGGTGACGAGTGCGAGCATGCGCTCGCCGGCCATCGCGTCCTCGATCAGCCGCACCGAGCGCTCCTGGCCGATCGCGAGCGGCGTCATCGACTCAGGAAAGACGACGGTCTCCTTCAGCGGTAGGACCGGGAGCCTGCTCGGCACCTCGACGTCGGCGGGAACCGTGCCCTCTTGGAGCAGCTCGGTCATTTGCCCTTCCGGATCTCGATCGCGACGCGCGCGTCCGGAGCAGGACTCGGCGCGACGGGCAGCACGATCGTGAGGAAGCCGTTCTCGTAGCGCGCTTGCGCAGCCTCGACGTCGACCGGCACGGACAGCGAGACATGGCGCTCGAACGCGCCGTAGTCGATCTCCATCTGCTCGTAGATCTGGCCGCCGATCTTCGGGCGCGGGCGCTCGCCCGCGATCACGAGCGCACGCCCGGTGGCGATCACGCGCACACCCGCGGGATCGATGCCGGCCAGGTCGACGACGACCGTGAGGCTCGGCGGATCCTCCGTCCGGAAGCAATCGATCTGCGGCCGGAAGCCGCGCCGCAGCCCGGAGAAGGGGAAGACCTGCCAGAGGTCGGCGAAGAGCTGCTCGATCTCCTCGGCCGCGTGCTCGATGTCGCGGCGTTTACCCATAGGTCTCACAGTACCCCGCTCCCCCGTTTTTGCCTGCCTGCTGGGCGTTGCTAGGTTGAACGGATGGAGCGCTGGACTCGATTCGTTCTGCGCCACCGCGCGTGGACGCTCGGCGTCTGGGGGATCGTCCTCGTCGCCGGAGTCGTGGCCAACCTGGGGCTCTCGAAGCTGCTCTCCAACGAGTTCACCGTTCCCGGCACCGACTCGGAGCGCGCGCGGGCGATCCTCAAGCAGGACTTCGGCCAGCGCGACGACGGCACGTACCTCGTCGTGTTCAAGGTCCGAAACACGAACGACGCGACCGTCCGCAAGACGCTCGAGGCAAAGCTCCGTGTTGCGGCCGCGGTCGTCCCCGGCGGGAAGGCCGAGGAGCTGCAGCCGGCGGGCAAAGACGTCCTCTTCGGGAACGTCACCTCGCCGCTCGCCCTGACGAAGGCGAAGAACTACACCGAGAAGGTGCGGAAGGCGATCGGCCAGCCTGCCGGGGCGAAGGCGTACGTGACGGGGCAGGCGGCGATTCAGACCGATCTCGACCCGATCTTCAAGAGCGACCTCGCAAAAGGGGAGGCGATCGCGCTGCCGATCGCCCTGCTCGTGCTGATCGGGGTGTTCGGCGTCTCGCTGGCCGTCCTGATCCCGTTCATCTTCGCTGCCTGTTCGATCTTCGCGACGCTCGGAATCGTCTTCCTCGTCGCGCACCAGATGTCGATGGCGATCTACGTCACGAACCTCGTCCAGCTGATCGGGCTCGGGATCGCGATCGACTACTCGTTGCTCGTCGTCTACCGCTTCCGCGAGGAACTCGCGCGCCCCTGGCCGGCGTCTCCTCCCGGCCGGCGGAGCCGGCCTCCGGAGCCGCCTCGGCCTCCTGACCGCACGCCGCTCTCCGGGTCTGTGCCGCCTGCACTATCCCCTCCGGCGGCGCACGCCCAGGAGCCCGCCAGAGACGCGCGGGCGTTGGCCAAGCTTCGTCAGGACGACGCGATCGTCAAGACGATGTCGACCGCGGGGCGGGCTGTGGTCTTCTCGGGCGGGACGGTGGCGATCGGGCTCGCGCTGCTTCTGTTCATGCCGCTGCCGTTCATGCGCTCAATGGGGGTCGGCGGCTTCCTCATCCCGCTGATCTCGATCGCCGCCGCTCTCACCCTGCAGCCCGCGCTCCTGTCGGTCTGGGGGCGAACCGGGATGAAGTCGGTGTTCCTCGGGGGCACGCCGTCCGAGACGAGCGGCTTCTGGCACTGGCTGTCGGGGAACATCATGCGGCGCCCTGTGGCGTTCCTCGCGGGCGGTGCCGCACTGCTCGTCACGCTCGCGCTCCCTGCCTTCACGCTGAAGCTCACGCCGGGATCGGCGTTCGGCTCGCCGCAGACGCCCGAGTCGATGCGAGGCTTCAACGTCCTCCGGGACGCTGTGGGCCCCGGCGCTCTTTCGCCCGTGCAGGTCGTCGTCGACGCCGGAGGCGCCGAGCGCGTCGTCCTTCCACCGACCCAGGCAGCGATCGGACGGCTGATCGCACGCGCCAGGCGCGATCCCGAGATAGCGCTCGTCCGCTACAGGCTGGCGCAGCCCTTCGTGGACGAGACCGGGCGCTATGCCCAGATCTCGCTCGCGGGTCGCCACGAATACGGGGAGCCGCCGTCGCAGGCGTTTGCCCGGCGGCTGCGC
The DNA here is from genome assembly GCA_002413095.1 of Thermoleophilia bacterium UBA5186. Lineage (GTDB taxonomy): Bacteria > Actinomycetota > Thermoleophilia > Gaiellales > Gaiellaceae > UBA5186. The sequence goes on along the minus strand of DHWI01000175.1, from coordinate 20,395 downwards.
TCGACGATCATCCCGGCCGCTCGCTTCCCGGCAGGCGTGCGCGTGCTCGCCGGCGGCGGCTCGCCGCAGGGAATCGACTTCCTCGACCGCTCGTACCAGTACTTCCCCTGGCTCGTCGCCGCGGTGCTCGTGCTCACGTACCTGCTGTTGATGCGTGCGTTCCGCTCGATCGTCCTGCCGCTGAAGGCCGTGCTGCTGAATCTGCTCTCCGTGGGAGCGAGCTACGGGGCGCTGGTGATCGTCTTCAAGTGGGGACTCGGCAAGGATCTGCTCGGCCTCTACAAGTACTCGCAGCTCGAGGGCTGGATCCCGATCTTCCTCTTCGCGATGCTCTTCGGGCTCTCGATGGACTACGAGGTGTTCCTCGTCACGCGGATGCGCGAGGCGTGGGACGAGGGGGAGGACAACGCCCAGGCCGTCGCGCACGGGCTCGAGCGCACCGGCCGGATCGTGACGGCGGCTGCGATCGTCATGGTCGCGGCGTTTTCCGGCTTCGTGGCCGGCTCGATCCTCGGCCTGCAGGAGTTCGGGCTCGGGCTCGCGGTGGCGATCTTCGTCGACGCGACGATCGTGCGGGCGATCCTCGTGCCGAGCCTGATGGCGCTGTTCGGGCGCTACAACTGGTGGCTTCCAGACGGCCTCGCGAAGTTCGTGCGCGTGCCGCCGTCGCCGCTCGAGCGGCACCCGCCCCCGGCACTGCGCCCGGCCGGCGAGTAGGCGCTACTTCACCTCCAGCGCCCGCTCGAGGTACGGGTCGATTCCGAGGCGCTGCTTGAAGTCGTCGTACGCCTCATCGCTCCGGCTCTGGCCGGACTTCACTGCGCGGATGAGCAAGTTCTTCGCCGTGTGCTCGAGGTCGACGAACTCCAGGACCTGCACGTCGTACCCCGCGCGCTCGAGCAGCTCCGCACGCGCGGCGTCCGTCACGAGCGAGGCGAAGCGCTCCTTGAGGATGCCGTGGCGTAGGAGCGGCCGAAGCGACTCGTCGGAGATCTGGCCGAGCAACTCGTGCTGACAGCACGGCGCGGCGAGGATGACCTCGGCTCCCCAGCGCACGGCCTTCTCGAGCGCAGCGTCGGTCGCTGTGTCGCAGGCGTGCAGCGAGACGACCAGGTCCGCGGAGTCCACCTCGTCGTACAGCGCGATGTCGCCGACCTCGAAGCGGAGCCGCTCGTAGTCAAGTGCGCGCGCGAGCGCTTCGCAGCGCGCGATTACGTCCTCCTTCAGGTCGAGCCCGACGATCTCGACGTCGAGCCCGCGCAGCTCGACGAGCAGATGGTGCAGCGCGAAGGTGAGATACGACTTGCCCGAGCCGAAGTCGACGACGCGGAGCCGGCGTCCCTGCGGCAGATGCGGGACGGCGTCGTCCACGAGCTCGAGGAACCGGTTGACCTGGCGGAACTTGTCGTAGCGCTGGGCCCGAACCTTCCCGTCCGAGGTCATCACGCCCAGCTCGACGAGGAACGGGACAGGCGTCCCTTCGGGGATCAGATAGCGCTTGCGCCGGTCGTGCGCGAGCTCGATGGGCTTCGCGGTCGGCGGCCGGCGGAGCACCTTCACGCCGTCGAGCACCTGGTAGTCGTGCTCCGGCGTCTGGATCAGCGCCTGGCGGAAGTCGCGCTCGACCAGCTGCGCGAGCGCCGGCGCCGCCTCACCGGGGAGCAGGTTCGCGTGCGTCGCCTGCGCGCCCTGGACGTACTCGAACTGATAGCGAAGCTCTTCGTCTATCAGCACCGGCTTGACCGTGACCCGCGTGTACGGGCTCTCCTCGCGCGGCTTCGAGAGCACGGCGCGCGAGAGTCCCTCGTCGAAGAACTGCGTGACATCCACAACCAATTCCTAACACGGGACCCACGAGCCCTGAACAGGCCCACCGTAAGGTCGAGTCATGCGCTTCCTCGTCACCGTGTTCGGCCTGCTGACGATCGTCGTGCTCGTCGCGCCGCATCCGTAGAAATCCGTCGCGGGTAGCCTCGGTCGGGTGAGGCTGTTCGCCCGTTTCTACCGCCTGATTTGGGGCGGCGACGTCGATCCAGCGCTGCGCCCAGTCCTGGCGGTCCAGTTCGCGGGGTCGCTCGCCGGATCCGTCGCGTGGATCTTCATGGGGATCTGGGCGAAGGTTCACCTGGGCGCGAGCGACCGCCAGCTAGCCGTGACGTTCCTCGTCGGCGCGCTGCTCGCGGGCCTCGCGTCGTATGCGGGCGGCCACGTCTCGGACCACGCCGGCCGCCGGCCGATGATCCTGTTCGGCTGGGGCGCCCAGACCGCGATGCTCCTGGGCTTTCTCGCGGTCGGCGACCACCTGTTCGCCGGCCTGGCGCTGGCGGCCGTCGCGCCTGCTCTTGGTTCGGTCGGCCGCGCGGCGGACACGGCGATGGTCGCGGATCTCGTTCCCCCGGAACGGCACGAGCCTGCGTACGCGTCAGTCCGCGTCGCGGCGAACCTCGGGGTCGTGTTCGGACCGCCGATCGGCGGCTTCCTCCTGCTCGGGAACCACTGGTCAGTCTTCTTCCTCGGCGCCGCCTTGTTCTCGCTGGCGGGCGCATGGATCGCGTGGCGCTATCTGCCGCGAACGGGCGCCTTCGCTCCGGAGAGTCCGCCCGAACGCGGATCGTGGGGTGTCATCCGTCGCGACGCGGCGTTCCTGCTCTTCATGGCCTCTTCGGTGCTCGCGTCCATGACGTACGTCGCGTACGAGGTGCTCATGCCGATCTCGCTGACCTCGTCACATGGCCTGGAGCCGGCCGCGTGGGGATTCCTGGTGATCGCCAATCCCATTCTCGTCACGGCCTTTCAGCTTCGGCTGATTCGCTGGACGGCCGCCATTCCCGCGACCGTCAAGCTCGCGGTCGCCATGCCGCTGATGGGCTTGCCGCTCTTGCTGCTCAACGTTACCGCCGCGATTCCCGTCGTCCTGTTCGTCATCGTCGTGTTCGTGATCGGCGAGATGCTGTGGATCCCGACCTCGCAGTCGGCCGTTGCGGCTTTCTCCCCAAAGGATCTGCGGGGCGCGTACATGGGCTTCTTCGGCAGCAGCTGGTCGGTCGCGTGGGCGCTCACGCCGTTCCTCGGCCTGCAGATTCGTGCCGCCTGGGGTGACTCGGCGATGTGGAAGAGCGCAGCGGCGATCTCCGTCCTGGCCGGCATCGCGGGCGCACTCGCTGTGCGCGGCCGCCGCGAGCCCGAGCCTGACCCCGTAGCATCGCCCGCGACATGAAGGGCGTGATTCTCGCGGGCGGCTCGGGTACCCGCCTCCATCCGCTGACGCGGATCACGAACAAGCACCTCCTCCCGATCTATGACCGCCCGATGGTCACCTACGCGATCGAGGCGCTCGTCGGCGCGGGCGTGACCGAGCTGATGCTCGTTACGGGCGGGACGCACGCCGGCGAGTTCTTCCGCCTGCTCGGGAACGGTCACGAGTGGGGGATCGACCGGCTCTTCTACGCGTACCAGGAGAAGCCCGGCGGGATCGCGGAGGCGCTCGGGCTGACGGAGCGCTACGTCGAGCGCGACCAGGTCGTGGTCATGCTCGCCGACAACGTGCTCGAGTCGTCGCTGCGCGGGCCCGTCGACAATTTTCGCGCCCAGGAGCACGGTGCGCGGATCCTGCTCGCGCGCGAGGATGACCCCGAGCACCTGCGCCACCTCGGCGTTCCCGAGCTCGACGGTGACGGGCGCGTTACGCGCATCGTCGAGAAGCCCGAGCAGCCGCCGTCGGCGTTCGCGGTGACCGGGATCTACTTCTACGACGAGACGGTCTGGGACGTCCTCCCGACTCTGCAGCCCTCCGGTCGCGGCGAGCTCGAGATCACGGACGTGAACAACTGGTACGTCGAGCGCGGCGAGATGGAATACGACGTTCTCGACGGCTTCTGGGGCGACGCCGGCGAGTCGATCGACGCGTACTACGCCGTGAACGACTTCGTCCGCGGGAGCCGAGCGTGACTGATCCAAGTAACAGTCTGTTACTAAGAGGGTTGCGCCGGATCGAGCTGCAGCGCTTCGAGGACGAGCGCGGCTGGTTCTCGGAGCTCGCGCGCGCCAGCGCTCTCCCGAAACCGATTCGCCAGGCGAACCTCGCGTACTCGCGCGCGGGCGTCCTGCGCGGGCTCCACTACCACGAGCGCGGCCAGGACGATCTCTTCGTTTGCCTTCAAGGGATGGTGCGCGTCGTCGTGCTCGACCGGGAGACCGGCGAGACCTTCACCGAGGACATCGGCGACGACAACCCGGTCGCGGTCTACGTCCCCGGCATCCATGCCCACGGCTACGAGGCGCTGACGGACTGTTTGTTCTGCTACCTCGTCACCGAGGAGTACGACCCGGCTGCGCCGGACGAGCACGGCCTGCCCTGGAACGACCCGCGGGTCGTCAGCCTATGGAGCACGTCATCGCCGATCCTGTCGGAACGGGACGCGGCCGTCGCGTCCTCGTAACCGGGGCCGGGGGGCAGCTCGGCCGGGCGCTCGCCGAGGTCTTCCCGGACGCGCTGGCGCTCACCCGCGAGCAGTGGGACGTGACCGACCCTGCGCCTCCCGGCCTCGGCGACCCGGGGCTCCTGCTGCACGCGGCCGCCTGGACCGACGTGGACGGNNTGGGCGCTCCGCTCGTCTACTACTCCACCGACTTCGTCTTCGACGGCCGCAAGCGCGAGCCGTACGTCGAGTCTGATCCGACGAATCCGCTCTCCGCGTACGGGCGGACGAAGCTCCACGGCGAGGCGGCGGCGGGGGAGGAGGCCTGGATCGTCCGGACGTCGTGGCTCTTCGGCGCTACCGGGCACAACTTCGTGCGCACGATGCTCCGGCTGGGCGCAGAGCGCGACGAGGTCTCCGTCGTCGACGACCAGCGCGGCTCGCCCACGTACGTCGGCCACCTGGCGGAGGCGACGAAGGCGATCGTCGAGCTGCCCTACGGCCGCCGGCATGCGGCCGCGGAGGGGGATTGCACCTGGGCCGAGTTCGCGGAGGCGATCTTCGAGGAGGCCGGGCTCGCCTGCCTCGTGCGGCGGATCACAACCCAGGAACTCGGCCGTCCGGCGCCGCGTCCCGCCTACTCGGTTCTCCGCAGCGAGCACCCTGACACGCCGCGGCTCCCCCACTGGCGCGAGGGCCTGCGCGAGTGCCTGGCTAGGCTTGCGCCGTGAGGCTCCTCGTCACCGGCGCCGCCGGGTTCATCGGCTCCAACTTCGTCCGCTACTGGGTGGAGCGGCATCCCGACGACACGGTCGTGGCCTACGACCTGCTCACCTATGCGGGAAACCGCGCCAATCTCGCCGACGTCGAGGACCGGATCGCGTTCGTCGAGGGCGACATCGGCGACCGAGAGCTGGCCGAGCGGACGCTGCGTGAGCACGAGCTCGACACGATCGTCAACTTCGCCGCGGAGTCGCACAACAGCCTCGCCGTCGTCGACCCCGGGCTCTTCGCCCGCACGAACGTCCTCGGGACGCAGCTCCTGCTCGAGGCCGCGCGGGCTGTGGGCGTCGACCGCTTCCACCACATCTCGACCTGCGAGGTCTACGGCGACCTCGCGCTCGACACGGACGAGGTCTTCACCGAGGACTCCCCGTACCGGCCGCGCACCCCTTACAACGCGTCGAAGGCGGCCGCGGACCACTACGTGCGCGCCTACCACGAGACCTTTGGCGTCCCGGTCACGATCACGAACTGCTCGAACAACTACGGGCCCTTCCAGTTCCCCGAGAAGGTCATTCCACTCTTCGCCACGAACGCGCTGGACGACGAGCCGCTGCCCCTCTACGCCTCGACCCAGAACAAGCGCGAATGGCTGCACGTGCTCGACCACTGCAGCGCGATCGAGCTCGTCCTGCAGCGTGGCCGAGTCAGCGAGACGTACCTCGTCGGGTCGGGCGTCGAGGCGACCGTGGAGGAGATCGCCGACCGCGTGCTCGACGCGCTCGGCAAGCCGCAGAGCCTGAAGACGATCGTCCCCGACCGCCCGGGACACGACCGCCGCTACCTCCTCGACTCGTCGAAGCTGCGCACCGAGCTCGGCTGGGAGCCGGCCTTCGACTTCGACGACGGGTTGCGGGCGACGGTCGAGTGGTATGCCGAGCACCGTGGCTGGTGGGAGCCGCTGAAGCAGCGCGCGCCGGTGTCGGAAACCGCCTGGCGGTAGGGCTAGCGGTTCTTGCAGAGGGCGCGGTCGCGGTCGAACTCGCTGCGGTGGCCCTGGATCCGCTCCGACGCGTCCAGGTACGGCAGGCCTTCGGAGCAGCGCCCGAGGTGGATGAGCGACGTGCCGACGTTGTAGTTCGCGTACCCCTCGTAGATGTTGCCGGTACCGCGCAGCTCCGAGAGCGCTTGCTGCGCTAGCGGCAACGCGGCCGAATAGTTCGCGGCACGAATCAGGTTGAACGCGGCGTCGCTGTCGCGCCGTCCCTGGGCGAGACTCGTGCCTGCGCTCGCTGCCGGAGCGGTCGTCACGGTGGTCTCCTGGGTGATCGTTTTCCCTGGCGTCGTCTTCACGACGGTGCGGACGAACGTCTTGGCGACCGGCGTGGCGTCGCCTCCGCGCGTGAGCAGCGCCGCGGCGGCGATCCCCGCGACGATCAGGCCGAGCCCGACCAGCGCCGGAACGACCGGAAAGCGCCGACCGCGCGGGAGTGCGTAAGCACGCGGTGGCGAGCCGGCCACCGACGTGAGCTGCCGCGTCATTCCGGCGGCCTCGTGCAGCGCCTGGCGCAGGTCCGCGACGAACTCGGCGCAGGTCGCATAACGTGCCCCCGGCTCCTTGGCGAGCGCCCGTTGGAAGACCGGATCGAGCTCGTACGGGAGGCTCGGCAGTCGGTCGACCACCGACGGGACGTCCGCGTGGACATGCGCGGCGGCCTCCGCCGTCATCGATTCCGCCTCGAACGGCCGCGTCCCCGTCAGAAGCTCGAATGCGACGACACCGAACGCGTAGCGGTCGCTCGCCGCCGTCGCGCGGTCGCCCTGTGCCTGCTCGGGCGATAGGTAGCCCGCCGTCCCCATCACCGTCCCGGTCATCGTCATCGAGTCGAGGCCGGCGGCGCTCGCGATCCCGAAGTCCGCGACGTAGACGTTGTCGTCCCGGTCGAGAAGCAGGTTCGCCGGCTTGACGTCGCGGTGGACGACGCCGTGGCCGTGCGCCGCATCGAGCGCCCGCGCCGTGTCCTCGAGCCACTCGCACGCCTGCTGCGTGGGCTGCGCGCCTTCTCTGCGGAGCTTCTCTTCGAGCGAGCCGCCGGCGAGATACTCCATGACGATGAAGGGCCGGTCGTTCCAGTCGCCGACGTCGAAGATCGTGACGATGTTCGGCTCGCCCGAGAGCCGCGCCGCGGCGAGCGCCTCGCGCGTGAAGCGCTCGCGCACTGCGTCGTCCTCGGCGTAACGCTCGGCGAGTATCTTGATCGCCACGGCACGGCCGAGGGTGGCGTCGGTGGCCCGGTAGATCTCGCCCATGCCGCCGCGGCCCACGCGCTGTGGTCCGCGATAGCGGGGCGGCAGGATGTCTGTTTCGACTGGCATCGTGCGCCCGTGAGTCTCTTACCTCGGACGGGTCAACGGAAACCAGGCGAACCCTGGGTCTGCGGACGAAAAACCGCTGCACGTGCGTGGGTCCGCTAGCCTCGTCGTGTCCCGAGCCTCCGGGACGCCGGGGGTCTTGCACATGCGCCGAACCATCGCTCTCCTTGTCCTTGCCGCACTCAGCGTCGCCGGCGGCGGCGCTGCTTCGCGTGGGCAGACGGTGCCGCTCTCTTCCGCGACCTTCATCATCACCGGCCACGGCTGGGGGCACGGCGTCGGGATGCCGCAGTGGGGTGCATACGGCTACGCGCAGCACGGCTGGCTTGCTCCGCGCATCCTCGCGCACTACTACCCGTCGACCACGCTCGGGCCCGCTCCGCTCGCGCGCGTGCGCGTGCTCCTGGGGGCGGGCGCGAAGACCGTGAGCCTCTCGTCGGGCGTGCCGTTCACGGTCAAGGACGCCTCTGGGACGAGCTATCCGCTCGATCCCGGCGCTGTGACGCTTACGACGGCGTTGAAGGTGAAGGTCGATCCGTCCAAGCCGGCGAAAGCGTTGCCCGGCCCGCTCGTCTTCTCCCCGGGCGGCCAGCCGCTGAAGCTCGACCGGCGCTACCGAGGCTCCCTGCAGGTCGCGGTCGTGCGAGGAAAGCTCCAGGTCGTCAATACGGTCGGCCTCGAGGCGTACCTGTACGGCGTCGTCCCGTCGGAGATGCCTCACACCTGGGCTGCCGAGGCGCTGAAGTGCCAGGCGATCGCCGCGCGGTCGTACGCGCTCGCGGTGCGCAAGACCAGCGGTTCGTTCGACCTGTATTCGGACACGCGCAGCCAGGTCTACCGCGGGGTCGACGGGGAGCAGCCCGAGGCGAGCGCTGCGGTTGACGCGACCGCCGGCCAGGTCGTGCTCTACCAGGGCAAGGTCGCGACGACGTACTTCTACTCCAGCTCCGGAGGGCGCACGGCGGCGATCCAGGACGTCTGGCCAAACGCCAAACCGGTTCCGTACCTGGTCTCCGTGGCCGATCCCTACGACACGATTTCGCCGCACCACGACTGGGGCCCGTTTCTCTTCACGGCAGCGACGCTCGCCGGCAAGCTGAAGGTTCCCGGCAAGCTCGTCGACGTCCAGGCCACCGTGAACGGCTCCGGGCGGGCTACCTCTCTGACTGCCACCGGCACGCTCGGTCAGGTGACCGTCGCGGCAGGCGACGTGCGGCGCCTCCTCGGTCTCCGCTCGACCTGGTTCTCACTTGGCGTAATGGGACTCTCCGCACCGACGGGGCCCGCTGTGGTCTACGGGGCGCGTGCCCGGCTGGACGGCGTCGTGCGCGGCTTCACGCCGGTCCTCCTCGAGTCGCGCGTGGGCACCGCGCCCTGGTCGCAGCTCGGCGCGGTTACGCCCTCGCCGGATGGTGTGATCAGCACTGTCATCAAGCCGCTGCAGGCGACGCAGTACCGGCTCTCGTCCGGGAAGGTGTTCTCCAGCGCGGTCAAAGTTCGGGTCGCCCCGCTCGTCAAGCTCGCTCCCGCGACCGACCAGACATCGCTGCGGGGATCGGTGAAGCCGGCGCTCGAGGGCGCGCCCGTCGAGGTTCAGCGACAGAGCGGTACGACCTGGAAGACGGTGGCGCGCGCCGATCTGAGCGCGGACGGCACGTTCCAGGCGATGCTCACGCTTTCACCCGGGATGTACCGCGCTCACGTTGCGCCTGGCCACGGCTTCGTGGCGGGTAGCTCGGCGCCGCTCCGCGTCGTCTCGGCGTGAGGCTCGCGGCGGTCACGCTTGCCGCTCTCGCACTTGCGCCGGTTGCGAGTGGAGCCAGGGCGGGGGCCGCGTTCACGCCGAACGACCCACTCTTCCCGCGCCAGTACTACCTCGCCCAGGATCACGCCTTCGACGCTTGGCCGACTTTCCCCGCGCTCCAGCCTGTACTCGTCGCGGTCGTCGATTCAGGGATCGACGGCGGGCATCCGGAGTTCAAGGGCCGCATCGCCGCGGCGAAGAGCTTCGTAGGCGGGAAGGCGCTCGTCGACACGGTCGGTCACGGGACGTTCGTCGCCGGCGAGATCGCCGCGCTGACCAACAACCGGATCGGCATGGCGGGGATGGCGCCGAGCGCACGGCTGCTCGTGGCGAAGGCCGCGTACGCGGACGGCTCCGTCAGCACGCACGCGGAGGCGCAGGCAATCCGGTGGGCCGCCGACCGTGGCGCTCGCGTGATCAACCTGAGCCTCGCCGGCGTCCGCGCCCCCGATTCGCGCTCGCTCGACACGTATTCGGCGGAGGAGGCGGCCGCGGTGGCCTACGCGACCGCACAGGGCGCGGTCGTGATCGCCGCGGTCGGCAACGGCGACGACGCTCCTTCAGCCCCGTGGCCGTATGCGAGCTGGCCCTCCGCGCTGCCGCACGTTCTCGGTGTCGGTGCGCTCACCCGCGCCGGCTCCGTCCCGCGCTTCTCCGATCGCGATCCCGTTTTCGTCGACCTTGCGGCTCCCGGCGACGAGATGGTCTCCACCTTTCCGCGTGCGCTGACGCGGAAGCGGCCCGGCTGCCTTGACCAGGGCTACTCGGACTGCGGCGACGGCTTCTTCCGGGCAGGGGCCGGGACGTCGTTCGCGGCGCCTCAGGCCTCGGCGACCGCCGCGATTCTGCTCGCGCTCCATCCAGAGCTCTCGTCTGACCAGGTGCTCTGGATCCTCGAGCATTCGGCCGACGACGTCGCTGCGCCGATCTGCGCGGAGTGCCGGCCGGGCCGCGACTCGCTGAGCGGCTGGGGCAGGATCGACGTGACCCGCGCGATCGCGATGCTCGACGGGCCGCTGCCGCCCGCCGACGCGCGCGAGCCGAACGACGGCGCGACCACGGCCGCCGCACGCGTCTACGGTCGCACCGGTCGCATCGACGCGACGCTCGACTACTGGGACGACCCGCTGGACGTCTACTCCGTCTTCCTGCGCGCCGGCGAGCAGCTCTCGGTGCGTCTGGACGGGACGCCGGGAACCGAGACGGCGCTGCAGGTGACTCGGCGCCGGACGATCACCGTTCACGCCGCCGAATCGGGAGCCGTGCACACGCTGGACGTCGTCGTGCCGACCGAAGGCTGGTACGACGTTCGCGTGCGCCTCGACACCGAGGGCTACGGCGCTTACACGCTCAAGTTCTTCAAAAGCTAAGAAAGAAGCTCGTCGTCTGACACGTCGCGGATCTGCCGCGCGGGGTTCCCGACGACGACCGCGCGGGCCGGAACGTCCTTCGTGACGACGGCGCCCGCGCCGACGAATGCCTCCTCGCCGATCTCGACCGCCGGGAGCAGCACCGCGCCGCCCCCCACGCGCGCGCCGCGCCGGATCGTCGGCCCCTTGATCAGCTCGTGCCGCCGCTCGGTCCGGCCCATGAAGTTGTCGTTCGTGGTCTGGACGCAGGGCGCGATGAAGACCTGTTCCTCAAGCGTCGAGTACGCCGTGATGTAGGCCATCGCCTGGATCTTCGTGAGCGCGCCGATCGTGGTGTCGTTCTCGACGAGCGAGCCGCGGCCGATCACGACGTCGTCGCCGACCGTGACGCGCTCGCGCACGCACGACTGGTCGCCGAGGATGACTCGCGCGCCGATCCGCGAGCCGGCGAACACGATCGCGCCGGTCGAGACGATCGTCCCGTCCCCGATCTCCGTCGGGGGCAGCTCCTCGCGCTTCGCCGTCGAGCGCGGCGAGAGCGACGGCTGCTTACCGACGACCGCGTGCTCGAGCACCTTCACGCCCTCCCCGAGCAACGTCCCCGGATAGACCGTCGCGGTGGGGTGAACGTCAGCCATGCTCAAGTAACAGTCTGTTACTTGGTGCGGAGGGAGTCGGTGAGTCGCTCGAGCGCCCGCACGACCATTGCGCCGTCGCGGGCCACCTTCCCGCGGTCGCCTTTTCCCTCGACGAGCTTGAGGAAATGCGAGCACTCGAGGCGCAGCGGCTCGTCGTTCGGGAGCTTCGGGCTGTAGATGTCGCCGCTCCGCGTCTGCCACTCGCCGTAGGTCTCGGCCCGCTGCCACGGCGCCTTCTCGTAGATCGTCACCTTGCGCTCGAGCTCCATGTCGTCGAACACGACCATCTTCTCGCGGCCGACGACCGTGATCCGGCGCATCTTGTGCGGGTCGAGCCA
>DHWI01000175.1:6156-8692 GCA_002413095.1 Thermoleophilia bacterium UBA5186 | reverse complement strand
AGGTAGCAGAAGACGACGTCCTCGACGCCCTCGGTGAGGAAGTCGCGGCCGTGCGCGATCGCGTCCGAGGGCTCCTCGTCCAAGAGGTACAGGATCACGGAAAGATCGTGGACGCCGAGCGACCAGAGGGCGTTCTCGTTCGTCCGCACGATCCCGAGGTTCTGGCGGTTCCCGTAGACGCAGAGCACGTCGCCCAGCTCGCCCGCATCGATCAGCTCCTTGAGCTTGATGACGCCGGGGTGGTACAGCAGGAGGTGGCCGGGCATGAGCACGAGGTCGCGGCCGGACGCGAGGGCGACGAGCTCGTCCATCTCGGCGGCGGTCATCGCGGGCGGCTTCTCGACGAGCACGTGCTTGCCGGCCTCGAGCGCCTTCTTCGCCAGCTCGTAGTGCGTGGGAACCGGTGTCGCGATCACGACGGCGTCGAGCGCGTCGTCGGCGAGCAACTCGTCGAAGTCTCCGGTCACGCGCGCGTTCGGGTAGCGCGCGGCGAACTTCTCCTGTAGCTCGGGCGCGAGGTCGGCGAGCCAGGTCAGCTCCGCGACCTCGTCGAAGTTCCGCGCGAGGTTCGGGCCCCAGTAGCCGAGCCCCGCTACGCCAACCTTTGCCACTACAGCTTCCAGACCTTGCCGTTGACGCGGCCGCCCAGCTTCGTCGCGTTGCGCAAATCGACGACCAGCTGCGCGTCTTCGACGAGCTTCTCGTAGTCGATGTCGGAGTGCGCGGTCACGATGACGACGGCGTCGTAGGCGGCCGGATCGAGGGCGACGGACGAGAGCCCGAGCTCGGGGAGCGCCGGCACGTGCGGGTCGTGGTAGGAGAGCTCGGCGCCGGCCGTGCGCAGGAGCTCGATCAGCTTGAGCGCCGGCGCCTCGCGCATGTCGCCGATGTCCGCCTTGTATGCAACACCGAGGAGGAGCACGCGCGATCCCTTCAGCGACTTCTCGGCCCCGTGGTTGAGTGCCTGCGAGATGAGCGACCGGCAGAAATAGGGCATGTTGTTGTTGACCTCGCCTGCGAGCTCGATGAAGCGCGTGGAGAAGTCGAACTCGCGCGCCTTCCAGCTCAGGTAGTACGGATCGAGCGGGATGCAGTGCCCGCCGAGGCCGGGGCCGGGCTCGAAGCGCATGAACCCGAACGGCTTCGTCGCGGCGGCGTCGACGATCTCCCAGACGTCCAGGTCCATCCGGTCGCAGAGCTGCGCCAACTCGTTGACGAGCGCGATGTTCACGGAGCGGAAGATGTTCTCGAGCAGCTTCGCCAGCTCGGCCGCCTCGGGGGACGAGACGGGATGAACGGTCTCGAGCGCCGACGCGTAGAGAGCCGCGGCGCGCTCGGTGCACGCCGGTGTGATCCCGCCGACGACCTTCGGGACGTTCTGCGTCGTCCAGTCCTCCCGACCGGGGTCGACGCGCTCGGGCGAGAACGCCAGGTTGAAGTCCGCGCCGACCTTGAGGCCGCTGTGCTCGAGGATCGGGAGCACTTTCTCGCGGGTGGTCCCCGGGTAGGTCGTCGACTCCAGCACGACGAGCTGTCCGGCGCGCAGCCGCTTCGAGATGTCGGTCGCCGCGCGTTCGACGTACGAGAGATCGGGCTCGCGCTGCTTCGAGAGCGGGGTCGGGACGGCGACGAGGATCGCGTCGGCGTCGGCGAGCTCGTCGAAATCCGCGGTCGCGCGCAGGCCGTTCTTGACGAGCGGGCCGAGCACCTCGGAGGGCACGTCCTCGATATGGCTCTCGCCGCGGTTCAGCGAGTCGACGACGTCCTGGTTCACGTCGAAGAGGACGACCGACTTGCCCGCCGCTGCAAACACTTGGGCGAGCGGGACGCCGACGTAACCGGCCCCCACGATTCCGACATCGATACTCACCCGGCGGCCAAGGCTACAGCGGTCGCCAGCCAGTGACGAGCCGATGCCCGCGAGCGGAGCCGGGCTTGGCCCGGCGGGAGCGATAGACGTCGTCCGTACAAGGCGGTTTGCGAAGGAGGGGGCACACGGGGGAACCATGGGTTCACCCGTGCTAGAAGAGCCTATAGAGCGCTTCAGCGATCTTTACGGAAGCCTTGCCGTCTCCATACAGCTGCGGCCGCTCGTCGGGCATGCGCGCGCTTGCGACTGCCGCGGCGATTCGGCCGGGGTCGTCGTCCACGAGCACGTTCGCCCCGGCCTCGACGGTGTCCACCCATTCGGTGGAAGGCCGCGCCGTCACGCACGGGACGCCGTACCAGTACGCCTCCTTCTGCAGCCCTCCCGAGTCGGTGACGATCACATGGGCCTGCGATGCGAGCGCGGCGAAGTCGAGGTAGCCGAGCGGAGCGATCGTCGGGAAGCGGTCGCCGAGCGCAGCACGCGTACGCGGGTGTGCGGGGAAGACGACCGGCTCTTCGATGCGCTCGAGGCCCTCGACGATCCGTGCGAGCCGGTCGGACCGGATGTTCGCCTCGCGGTGGATCGTCGCGAGCACGAACGCCCGTGGCTCGAGGCTGAGCCGCTCGAGGATGTCCGACCGCTCGCGCGCGAGCGGCGCGAACCGCA
>DHWI01000175.1:0-6133 GCA_002413095.1 Thermoleophilia bacterium UBA5186 | reverse complement strand
CCGGGAGAGCCGGTCGACCTCGATCCGGTTCCGCTCCTCGGGCATCTCGAGGTCGCCGCTTCGCAGCCCCGCCTCGACGTGCGCGATCGGGGCGCCTGCGAGGACTCCCGCGCGGGCGCCCGCGAGGGTCGTGTTCGTGTCGCCGTAGACGAGCACGGCATCGGGAGCCTCGCGTTCCGCGACTGCAAGGATCGGGGGCTCCATCGCCTCGGGATCGGCGGTGTGCAGATCGAGGCGGTGGCGCGGCTCGCCGAGTCCGAGCTCGTCGAAGAAGACTTGCGAGAGCTCCGGGTCGTAGTGCTGTCCGGTGTGGACGACGACTTCGTCGATTCCACGCTCGCGCAGCGCCACCGAAAGCGGTGCGGACTTGATGAATTGCGGACGGTTCCCGACGACGGAGAGGACCTTCACGACGTGGCTACACTACTCAGCCACCTCGGGCCGTTAGCTCAGCTGGTAGAGCAGGGGACTCTTAATCCCAAGGTCGTAGGTTCGATCCCTACACGGCCCACTAACCGCGTGTGAACCCATGGTTCCCCCGCGAGCACCCTCCTTCAAGAATCCACAAGTGGAGCGGGGCCGGCAAAGCCGCCCCTCTTGGCGAATTGCCCTCCTTTAAGGTCGTAGTTCGATCCCTACACGGCCCATATAGCGCTGATTTTGTGGCGGCCCAGCAGCCTCGCTCCGTACCATGCCGGAGCCGTGGCTCGTCGGGCCCTTAGGGATACCTCCATCACGCCCCAGCCGGGCGCCACCGAGCGCATGACGCTGCTCGTCGAGGAGGCGGGCTCGCTCTTCGCGTCTCTGCACGTTGTGGACGTGCTGCCCAAGGTGATCGATCTCGCCCAGCGCGTGCTCGCGGCCGACGGACACGGCCTCTGGCTGCGCGACGGCGCAACCGGCGAGTGGGTTCTGGCTTCGACCGAAGGGATCTCGGATACCTACCGGGAGCATGTCGTCACGGCCGTGACCCACCAGCCTGCATCGATGGAGCTCGAGGGCCCGCTGGTCGTCGAGAACCTCGATGAGGCCGAATGGGTGCAGCCGCCGCATCGCGAGGCTCACCGTGCGGAGGGAATCCGCGCGATGCTGGTCGCCCCGCTGCGCATCGCCGGCGAGGTGAAGGGGACGCTCGTCTTCTACTTCCGCTCGCTCAGGAGCTTCGACGAGGACGAGGTCAAGGTCGCCGTCGCGCTCGCGAGTCTGGCCGGCTCCGCCATCCGCACAGCCGAGCTCTACGACACGGAGGCACGCGCTGCCGAGGATCGTCGCTTCCTCGCCGAGGCCACCGAGGTGCTGGCCTCGTCGCTCGACTACGAGGAGACGCTTGCGAACGTCGCCGCGCTCGCGGTCCCGAAGTTCGCGGACTGGTGCTCGATCGACCTCGTGGGCCCCGGCAGCTCGATTGAGCGGCTCACCGTGGCGCACGCCGACCCGGAGAAGATCCAATGGGCGGACGAGCTGGCCAAGAAGTATCCGGTCGACCCGGATGCCCCCATCGGCGTTCCGAACGTGATTCGCACCGGCGAGCCCGAGCTGACCCCGGACATCCCGGACGAGCTTCTCGTCGAGGCGACCCGCGACACGCCGGAGCTGCTCGAGGTCCTCCGCCAGCTCGGACTGCGTTCGGCGATGACCGTGCCGCTCGCGGCCCGAGGGCGGGTGCTCGGCGCGCTTTCCTTCATCTCCGCCGAGTCGGGTCGGCGCTACGGCGAGGAGGATCTCGCGTTCGCGAAGCACCTGGCCCGCCGGGCGGCGCTCGCGGTGGACAACGCGCTGCTCTACCGCGACGCCGAGGAAGCGCTCCGGGCCCGCGACCACTCGCTCGAGACCCTCCACTTCCTCTCCGAGGCGAGCGAGCTGCTGGCGTCGTCGCTGGAGATCGAGGCGACGCTTGCCAACGTGGCCCGGCTCGTCGTCCCGGCCTTTGCCGACTGGTGTGCGGTCGACCTGCTCGAGCAGGACGGCTCGCTCCGGCGGCTCGCGGTCGTCCATCGCGACCCGGCCAAGGCGGAGTGGGCCGAGCGGTCCCGCACCCAGTTCCCGCCGCGCACGACCGAGAGCGAAGGGACAGGGCTCGTGATGCGAACCGGCGAGCCGGCCCTCTATGCGGAGATCACCGACGAATTGCTCGTCGAGTCGACCTTCGACGAGGACCACCTCGAGACGTTGCGTCAGCTCGGCATGCGCTCGGCTGTCGTCGTTCCGTTGGCAGCGCGCGGCCGCTTGCTCGGCTCGCTGATGCTGGTCTCTGCCGACGAGACCCACCGCTACGGTGAGGACGACGTCGCGCTGGCCCAGGAGCTTGCGCGGCGCGCGGCCGTCGCGGTCGAGAACGCGCAGCTCTTCCGCGCCGCAGAGGAGCGCGCGCAGGCTGCACTCGCGCTCTCGCACGTGGGCGACGGCGTCATGCTGGTCGACCGCGCAGGCGTGATCCGACTCTGGAATCCCGCCGCCGAGCGCATTGCCGGGCTCAAGGAGGAAGACGCGGTCGGGTGTCCTGCGCGCGAGGCGCTCGACGGCTGGGAGGTGTTCGCCGAGCTCGCGCCGGCGAGCCCACACGGCGGTCCTGCTGCGAGCCGGCCCGTGACGGTGCCAATCGAGCTCGCCGGCCGGGAGCTCTGGCTTTCCATCTCGGCCGTGACCTTCGGCGAGGGCACAGTCTTCGCGTTCCGCGATCTGACCGAGGAGCAGGCGGTCGAGCGGATGAAGGCCGACTTCATCTCCACCGTCTCGCACGAGCTGCGGACGCCGCTCGCGGCCATCTACGGCGCGGCGCTGACCCTCCGGCGCGACGACGTCGACCTCGGCGGCGTGCGCGCGCAGGAGCTGCTCTCCGTCGTCGCTGACGAGTCCGACCGGCTTGCTCGCATCGTCAACGACATCCTCTGGGCGAGCCGCGTCGANNGGCGGCCCGCCTGCACCTGCCGGAGAACGTGAACCTGACGCTGAGTACGGCGCCCGATCTCCCGCACGTCGCGGCCGATCCCGACAAGGTGCGCCAGGTCCTGACGAACCTCGTCGACAACGCGATCAAGTACTCGCCGGACGGCGGCCCCGTGCAGATCGAGCTCGGCCAAGCCGGTCACCGCGTGCGGATCTCGGTCTATGACGAGGGACTCGGCATCCCGCCGGCGGAGCAATTCCGGATCTTCGAAAAGTTCTATCGCCTCGATCCGAACCTGACCCGGGGCGTGGGCGGCACCGGCCTCGGCCTCTACATCTGCCGCGAGCTCGTCCGGCGGATGGACGGGCGGATCTGGGTCGAGTCGCGCCACCCGCGCGGCTCCAAGCTCGTGCTCGAGCTACCCGTCGCCTAGCCCTCCTAAAGTGGCAGCGGCAAGTGCTCCACCGAAGCCTATGAGGCCGAGGCCGGCAATCGTGTCGGCGGCTCGAATCGCCCGCCAACCGATCGCGCGCCGCGCCAGCGCCGTGCCGGTCGCAAGCGTGCTCACCCACACGAGGCTCCCCAGCGCGACCCCTGCGACGAGGAGGACGGCGCCGCCCGCCGTGTGCGCCGCGCCGGCGGCGCTCGCCGCCGCGAAGATGGCCGCCCAGGAGGCGATCGTCAGCGGATTCGATGCGGTGCCGGCGAGCGAGGTGAGGAACGCGCGCCGCGGCGTCGCGACCTCGGCGTCGAGCTCACCGCCGAGACGGACGCGGAACGCGCTGTAGAGCGTCCGCACGCCGAGGCCGACGAGGACGGCGGCTCCCAAGAGCCCGAGCGCGAGCCGAACCGGCTCGAACGCCAGAAACGGCGCCGCGCCCGCGGCACCGCACGCGGCGTAGAGCGCGTCGACGACGGCGATCCCCGTGCCGATCGCGAGCCCTGCGAGCCAGCCCGCCCGGAGCGTCGTCCGCATGAGCAAGAGCGACATCGGCCCGAGCTGCAGCGCGACGAAGAAGCCGAGCCCGAAGCCGACGGCGAAGGCGTGCATGTGCCGAAGTGTCCCAGAGCAAACAGGAGGCGCGGCCGGAGCCGCGCCTCCGCTAAACCAGGCCGGGCCCCGGCGTCGCTTGCGATGCCGAATAAGAGGAGGCGCGGCTTGGCCGCGCCTCCGCTAAACCAGGCCGGGCCCTAGTACCCGGGCGGCGGAGCTCCGTCGTCTACGACGGTCGTGCGGCGGCGGACGCCACCGGGGCCGCCCCACGACGACCAGAAGATCATCGACAGCACAATCCCTGCGATGCCGACGATCAAGAGGATCCAGCCGACCGTGTGGATGTTCAAGCCGCTCACAGTCTTGTTGACCGCGAACGCGAGAATCGCGCCGATAGCGGTTAGGAAGATTCCGACTCCAAGTCCCATCAGACCTCCATTCGGGTTCCGTTCACGTGCCCTGAGGGTGCAACAGGGAAACGCTGGAGGGCTCGTTCTGGGTGCGCGAAGGTCGCTCGTTGCAGGTGTTTCGCAGTCCCGCAGCTCCCTCCTCACGCGCGCCTCCTCTTGAAGTAGTCTCGTGCCGCAGTGCGGAGAGGCTCCATCCTCCAGCTCGTCGTCATCGGCGTGATCGCAGGCGCGATCGCCGGTGCCGTCGCGTACTTCGTCCCGTGGCTGCCCAAGCCGGCGACCCTCGAGGCCGAGCGGATCGACTGGGTCTTCTGGTTCGTGACCGTGATCTGCATCGTCATCTTCGCCCTCGTCATCTCGGTGATCGTCTACTCGGTGATCAAGTTCCGCGTCGCGCCCGACGACGACACCGACGGGCCGCCGATCCACGGCCATACCGGCCTGGAGATCGTCTGGACGGCGGTGCCCGCGATCCTCGTGACGGCGATCGGCGTGTTCTCGGCGATCGTGCTGGCCCGCAACGACGCTCTCGGCGTGAACCCGCTCCGGATCGACGTTTACGCGCAGCAATTCGCCTGGTCGTTCAAGTACCCGGAGTCGAACGGGCTGAGCGCGACCGAGCTGCGGCTCCCGGTCCACCGTTCGATCCAGCTGCGGATCCATTCCAAGGACGTGATCCATTCCTTCTGGGTCCCGCAGTTCGGCCAGAAGCAGGACGCGGTGCCCGGACAGGTGACGACGCTCCACATCACGCCGACGCGCGTGGGCCGCTTCCCGATCAAGTGCACGGAGCTCTGCGGACTCGGCCACGCGTTCATGCGCGCGACCGCGATCGTGATGCCGGCCGCGGAGTACGACGCGTGGGCGGCGAAGCAGGGGCAGGCTCAGAGCACCGGGGGCGCAGACGCCGGCAAGGCGATTTTCGCCTCTAACGGCTGCGCCGCGTGCCACACGCTCAAGGCGGCGGGAGCGACCGGGAAAGTGGGGCCCGACCTCGATAGGCTGCCCGCGTTTGCGAAGGGGCCCGGTAAGCCGCTCGACGCCTTCATCCGAGAGTCGATCGTCAAGCCGGACGCCTATATCGAGAAGGGGTATCCACCGAACGTGATGCCGAAGACCTTCGGCTCGAGCCTGTCGTCGAAGCAACTCGACGCTCTCGTCCGGTACCTCGTCGCCTCGACGAGGGGAGGCTCGGCGTGAGCTCGACCGCCTTCGGCCATCCGGCGGAGCTCCAGCACGACGCGCATGGGGGCCCGCCGCCGGTCCGCGGCTTGCGGCACCTGATCGCCCCGGGCTTCGTCCGCGCCCTCTGGATGACGCCGCTCTTCTTCGGGATCGGCGCGGGCATCGTCGTCCTCGCGCGCCTCTGGGGCGGCTGGCACCCCTACTGGAACTCGTGGATCGTCATCACCGTCGGCGCCCTGACCGCAGCGCCGATCGGCTTCCTGTCCGGGATCGGCAGCTTCGACTACTGGGTGCGCTACGCGATCGGCTCACCGACCCGGCCGGAGGACCACTCCGGCCACGGCGCGTACAGCTGGCGCGACTACTTCCGCGTCAACACCGACCACAAGGTGATCGGGATGCAGTACCTGGTCACCACGATCTTCTTCCTGATCGCCGGCGGGATGTTGGCGATGCTCGTACGCGCCGAGCTGGCGAAGCCGGGGATGCAGTTCTTCGACAACCAGACGTACAACGGCCTCTTCTCGGTCCACGCGTCGCTGATGATCTTCCTGTTCGTGATCCCCGCCTTCGCGGGCCTCGCGAACTTCGTCGTCCCGCTGATGCTCGGCGCGCCGGACATGGCCTTCCCGCGGCTGAACGCGCTCTCGTTCTGGC
>DHWI01000143.1 GCA_002413095.1 Thermoleophilia bacterium UBA5186 | reverse complement strand
CCCCGACCGGGTACGAATCGATCGCGCTCGATCCTCCCGAGATCGAGATCCGCATGAAGACGATCGTGTTCCCGGACACATCCGACAGGTTGTCGAGGTTGTCCGACGGCGTTTGCGCGATCGCGCCCCTCGTCTGCGTGGCGAAGTCGTAGTAGCCGATTGAGTTCGCCCCAGCCGAGTCGAGGACGTTGTACGAGGAGTACCGGCCACCGACGTGCGGCTCGCTCTGGTCGCCGGCCGAGTTGTCGACGACGATCAACGGATAGCTCGTGCCCGTGCTCGTGTACGCAAGTGCTGAGGAAGGTACGAAACAGGCCGCGGCAAACGCCGCGGCGCACATCAGCAGGAAGGTCTTCATCGTGTCCCCCTCTCGTCGCCGGCGCGCTGAGCGACAGGCCGGTGTCATGCGAACTGCGGCGCTCATGGCCGGAGTCTCCGGCGAGACGGTTGTCCCGACCTTGGACGAACCTTGGCGGCCCGGTCTTTGGCCCGTGCCGTCTCGACGATCCGCTCGTACGCAAGCTCCGCCCGCCTGCTCGCCTCGCCGACCTCTGACAGCTGCGCGGGAAGCATCCCGGGCGGGCCGAGGATTTCGATGTCGTGCTCGGCGGCGATCGCGGCCAGCGTCCCCGGATCGACTTCGCCCGCGGCCACCACGGCGGACACGAAGTCGGCGAAGCCCGCCGGACTCGTCATTGCGAGCCAGCGTGCGCTGTCGCTTTCGACTCGGTACACGTGCGGGATCCCGCGCGGCGCGAACGCGGTCGTGCCCGGACCGCCCGTGAATGTCTCCGCGCCGACGTGAAAGCTCATCTCGCCCTCGAGGACGTAGAAGACCTCGTCGTGCGAGTGGTGCACGTGCAGCGGCGGCATGTCTCCTGCCGGGCCGACGGCCTCGATCAGGTCGAAGCGCCCCTCGGTCACGTCGCCGTCGAGCTTGGTGACGAATGGGCTGCCCAGGAAGCTCACGGCCTCGCCTTCGCCGGGGCCCAGGGTGCGCGTGCGCGAAGCGGTCGTCTGCATGACTCCTCCTGTGTTAAACTCCGTTTTGGAGCTTATAACTCCATATTGGAGCTATGTCAAGCGCGTCCCTCACTCCGTTCTCGTACACCGTGCTGGTCCTGGTCGGTCGCGGCGGCGCCGGTCCGCACGACCTCGTGCGGATGATGCGGCAGGGCCGGGTCTACTGGACCGCCTCGGAGAGCCACTGGTACTCCGAGCCGAAGCGACTTGCCGAGCTCGGCTATCTCGCGGCCGAGAAGCAGCCCGGGAAGACGCGGGAGCGGACCCACTACACGCTGACCGTGAAGGGCGAAAAGGCGTTGCGCGCCTGGATTGCGGAGCCGGCGAGCTTCCCGCGCATCCAGCACGAGGCGATCGTGCGCGTACTGGCCGGCGACCTCGTCGACGACGCGCAGCTGCTCGAGAGCCTCCGGGGCCTGCGCGCCGAGGTCGACGACCTGAACGCGCGGCTCGACACGGCCGAGGAGATCGCGACGGAGCTGCCGCACCGGGAGCGGTACCTCCGCCTTGTCCACTCGCTCGGCCGCGCGCTCGTTCGCGTCCACGAGGAATGGCTCGACGAGGTCGAGCGCGAGCTCGAGCCCTAGTCGGAGCCGCGTTCGATGCGGCGCGCAAGCAACTCGCGCACCTCCCCGTACTCGTCCGCTAGGGCGTGCAAGGACGCCGCGAAAGTGGGGAAACCCACACAGTCTGCCCCGCTACGCGCGCTAGGCCTCTTCGGCCATGGTCGATGTCGAGGCTGCGGCCGGCGCTCTCCATCGCGCCGAATCCGCGGTGACGCGGGAGGACTGGGCAGACGCTTGGGTAGCGGCTCGGATCGCACAGCACATCGCCGTACGGCCTTTCGTCTCAGGCGACGCAACGCTCCCTTCCGGGAGAGCGGCTATCGCTATCTAATGCAAGTACTCGAACTGCGGGAGAACCGGGCGGAGGCGCTTCAGGTGTACGAAGAGCTCAGACAGCTTCTGCGAAACGAGCTCGGCATCTCACCGTCGCCGGCAACGCAAGCTCTGCACCGCCGGCTGCTGAGGTAGTTCGTCCTACGCCTCCGCCGCGGCTCGCTCGAGGGCGTGGAGGTCGATCTTCTTCATCTTCAACATCGCTGCCATCACGCGCTGCGCCTTCTCACGGTCCGGATCGCCGAGCAGCTCGGGCAACGCCTTCGGGAAGATCTGCCACGACAGGTCGTACCGGTCCTTCAGCCAGCCGCACGGGCCTTCCTCCCCTCCCTCGGAGAGCTTGCTCCAGTAGGTGTCGACCTCGTCCTGGTTCTCACAGCTCACCTGGAAAGAGATCGCCTCGCTGAACGTGAACTCGGGCCCGCCGTTCAAGGCGACGAACTTCTGCCCGTTGAGCTCGAAGCTCACCGCCATCACCGTTCCCGCCGGCCGAGGCCCCGCTTCGCCGTAGTGGGCGACGTCCACGATCTTCGAGTTCGGGAAGATCGACGTGTAGAAGCTCGCCGCCTCTTCCCCTTCGGTGTCGAACCACAGACAGGGCACGATCTGGTCCATTGCTGATCCTTTCTGGGAGCGGTCGGTCAGCGCTTTAGACCGTCCGACCACTCAAAACTCATCGGCTCGCCGGAGAGATCAGTGCGGCTGCGGCA
>DHWI01000036.1:4858-5614 GCA_002413095.1 Thermoleophilia bacterium UBA5186 | reverse complement strand
GTGCGTCCGTGAAAGGCGCCCTCGAAGCAGATGACCGCAGGTCGCTTCGTGTAGGAGCGCGCGAACTTGATCGCGTTCTCGACCGCCTCGGTGCCGGCGTTGAAGAACGCCGCCTTCGCCGGGCCGCGGAACGGCGCCAGCTCGAGCAGCCGCTCGGCGAGCGTGACGTAGACCTCGTACGGGACGATCGTGAAGTCGGTGTGGCTGAAGCGCTCGAGCTGCTCCTGCGCCGCCTGGACGACTCGAGGGTTCGAGTGGCCGACGTTCAGGCAGCCGACGCCGCCGGTGAAGTCGATGAACGTGTTGCCGTCGACGTCGGTGAGCGTCGCTCCGTGGCCTTCGGCGATTACGAGCGGGAAGCTGATGGAGAGCGGATCGGCGATTACGCGCGCCTTGCGCTCGAGAATCTCCTGCGAACGCGGCCCGGGAATGGCCGTCTTGAGCTCGATCGTCTTCGTGGTGGCCATCCCGAGTCACGATACAGCAGCTGCATGACTGCATAACGAACTTGCAAGAACCTCCGTCGTCACACTCACACGCATGCGAAAACTCGTCCCGCCGCTGATCCGCGAGCGCGAGTTTGGCCGCTTCTGGACCGGCCAGACGATCTCCCTCTTCGGCGACCAGATCTCGGGGATCGCGATTCCCTTGACCGGCGTCCTCGTCCTGCACGCGGACGCCGCGCAGATGGGCTACCTGATCGCCGCCGGGCTCGCCCCGAACCTCTTCTCACTCCACGTCGGAGCCTGGGTCGAC
>DHWI01000036.1:3491-4798 GCA_002413095.1 Thermoleophilia bacterium UBA5186 | reverse complement strand
CTGAACGGCAGCCGCGCCTTTTCGTTCGTCGCCGGCCCGAGCGTTGGCGGCGTGCTCGTCCAGCTGCTGAAGGCCCCGTTCGCGCTCGTCCTCGACGCGCTCTCGTTCCTCGCCTCGGCGTTCTTCCTCTCGCGAATCTCGCCCGTGGAGCCGCCCCGCGAGGAGGAGACGACAGGGCAGGTCTCGGCGGGCATCCGCTACATCAGGCGCTCGCCGATCGTGCGCGCGTCCCTGCTTGCGACCGCGACGGTCAACCTCTTCAACTTCGTCTTCTTCGCGCTCTTCATCCTCTACGCGACGCGCTACCTGCACGTGCGCGCGGGAACGCTCGGCGCGGTGCTCGGCGCCGGCGCGGTCGGAGGGCTGATCGGCTCGTTCGTGACCGGCAGGCTCGGACGCCGGATCGGGATCGGGCCGACGTTCGTGCTCGGAATGATCCTCTTCCCGGCGCCGTTCCTGCTTGTGCCGCTCGCGGCTGGGCCGAAATGGCTCGTGCTGACCTGTCTGTTCCTTGCGGAGTTCGGGTCGGGCTTCGGCGTGATGATCCTCGACATCTCGATCGGATCGATCTTCGCCGCCTTGATCCCCGATCGGATGCGCGCTCGCGTCTCGGGCGCTTACGGGCTCGTGAACAACGGCGTCCGCCCGATCGGCTCGCTCGCCGGCGGCGCGCTCGGCGCCTGGATCGGAGTCAGGACAACGCTCTGGATCGCCGCGATCGGCGGGATCGGCTCGGTGCTCTGGCTGGTCGGCTCGCCCCTGCCGCGGCTCCGGGAACTACCCGAGCCGAACGATTATCCGGTCGAAGGGGCAGCGAGCGCGCCGTCGGTGTAGACGCCGGCCGCGTTCCAGAGCATGAAGCCCCGCGTGCTCGCCTGGCGGGCGGCCGCGATCTGGTCGCGCACGTCCGCCGGCGTGTACGTCCGGCCGAGCGAGAAGTCCTGCAGCCAGGGGACGATCTCCGCCTTGCGGCCGAACAGCGCCTTCTCGTAGTCGGCGAGCGAGTACGCGACGGTCGTACCGGGAACGGCGTTCGGGTCGGTCAGGTTGTACTCGCCGGGGTTGTAGTGCGACGGATAGACCATGGGATAGATCGCGTCGGCGTAGCGTGAGATCCGGCTCGGGAACTGACCGATGCCGAGGTCGTGGGAGGCGGCTAGTCCGAACATGTCCACCGAGACGCGGACGCGCAGCGGATGGAGCCGTTTGCCCGCGTATTGGACGAACGCCGGAATCGTCCAGCCCATCGCCTGCGCATGCTTGCCGGGGTAGCGGATGATCGAGATGTCGCCGTCCGACGGAAAGCG
>DHWI01000036.1:3135-3447 GCA_002413095.1 Thermoleophilia bacterium UBA5186 | reverse complement strand
ACGTAGTCGAACTGGATCTCGTCGAAGCCCGCCCGCGCGGCCGCCTCGCCGAGCGAGACGTTGTAGTTCCAGACGCGGCGGTCGTACGGGTTCGTCCAGCCGAGCCCGGCGTTGTTGAGCCACCGCGAGCCGTCGGCGGTGCGGATCGCGAGCGCCGGCCGCTTCTCCGACAGGAACGGATCCTCGAAGGTGACGACGCGGCCGATCAGGTAGAGACCGCGCCGGTGGGCCTGCCTGGCGACCACGCGCGGCTTGTAGTAGGCGTGCGCGGCGCCGATCTCCTTCGCGAGCGGGACGGCCGACGGAACGAAA
>DHWI01000036.1:584-3073 GCA_002413095.1 Thermoleophilia bacterium UBA5186 | reverse complement strand
TCCTTGGGCACCTTGACCGGATGGAGGTTCGCCGGCACGGCGAGGTTCGTCGCCTTGGCGGTCGCGGCCGTCCGCGAGCCCGCGTTCTTCGAGCCTCCGCCGGCCAGGACGAAGCCGGTCAGGGTGATCAACGCCACCAGGGCGGCCAGCACGGCCAGCGCGACGATCCGCCGCCGCCGGATCCGCTTGCGCATCTCCTCGCGACGCCGCCTGCGCCTTTCCTCGACCTCTGCCTGGATGGACTTGCCGTTTTCCACTTTTCCACAGGGAGCCTAGCCTGGTTTCGGCGCACATAGAATCGGTGCGTGGTTCTTTCCGATCGGACGATCAGGCGACTGCTGGAGGAAGGCCGGATCGGAATCGACCCCTTTGACGAGTCGCTGATCCAGCCCTCGAGCGTCGACGTCCGCGTCGACCGTTTGTTCCGGGTCTTCCACAACAACCGCTACCCGTTCATCGACGTGCGCGAGGAGCAGGAGGATCTGACCGAGCTCGTCGAGGTGGAGGACGACTCACCGTTTGTGCTGCACCCGGGCGAGTTCGTGCTCGGCTCGACGCTCGAGCGGGTCACGCTGCCGGACGACCTCGTCGCGCGGCTCGAAGGCAAGAGCTCGCTCGGCCGCCTCGGCCTCCTGATCCACTCCACCGCCGGCTTCATCGACCCCGGCTGGGACGGCCACGTCACGCTCGAGCTCGCGAACGTCGCCAACCTTCCGATCACCGTCTACCCGGGGATGAAGATCGGTCAGCTCTCGTTCGTCCAGCTCACCGAGCCCGCAGAGCACCCCTACGGCAGTGACGGCCTCGGCTCGAAGTACCAGGGCCAGCGCGGCCCGACGCCGAGCAAGTACTGGCAGAACTTCGCGAGGGAGCGAGCCTGAGCATCCTGCTCACCGGCGGGACGGGCTTCGTCGGCGGGCACATCGCGGAGCGTTTGCGTTCGGACGGCCGCGAGGTTCGTGCACTAGTGCACAACGCCAAGCGCGCATCGAAGCTCGGGGCGCTCGGTTTCGAGCTCGTGGACGGAGACATGACGAGCCCCGAGAGCCTGCGGCGAGCAGTCGAGGGGTGCGACACCATCATCCACCTAGTCGCGATCAGGCAGGGCCCGCGCGAGCAGTTCCGGCGGATCATGGAGCAGGGGACGCGCGACCTCGTCGACGCCGCGAAGGCGGCGGGCGTGCGGCGTTTCGTACTCATGAGCGCGCTCGGCACGAGCGCGGAGACGAAGGATGTCGTCCCGTACTACCACGCGAAGTGGGACATGGAGCAGACCGTGGCCGGCTCGGGGATCGAGCACGTGACCTTCCGTCCGAGCTTCGTCTTCGGCGCCGACGGCGGGATCCTGCCGACGTTCAAGCGGATCGCGAAGCTGACGCCGGTCACGCCGATCACCGGGCGCGGGACGCAGCGGATCCAGCCGATCTGGGTCGATGACGTCGCTGCGTACTTCTCCGCCGCGGTGGACCAGCCGGAGGCCGCGAACCGAGTCTTCGAGCTCGGGGGGCCGGACCTCGTGACCTGGAACGAGCTGTGGGAACGGCTCAAGCGCGCGCTCGGGGTGCGGCGGCCGAGCGTGCACGTGCCGATGGCGTTCATGCGCGCGAACGCACTCCTGACGGAGCGGCTCCCGGGGAACATTCCGCTCACGCGCGACCTGCTGAAGATGCTGGAGGCCGGGGACAACGTGGCCTCGAACGGCGACGCTGTCGACACCTTCGGCATCCCGCTCGTCC
Source organism: Thermoleophilia bacterium UBA5186 (assembly GCA_002413095.1). Lineage (GTDB taxonomy): Bacteria > Actinomycetota > Thermoleophilia > Gaiellales > Gaiellaceae > UBA5186. The sequence goes on along the minus strand of DHWI01000036.1, from coordinate 1,337 downwards.
CGCTGGACGAGCAGCTGCGCCGCGCTGCCTAGGCCGTGACTGAGCGCGCAGCACGAGCAGCCGCCCGCCATCCCTGGCGGACGATCGCAGCCTGGGTGGTCACGCTCGTCTTGGCGTTCGCGGCGATCGCGATCCTCTTGCCGGGGCGCTCGAGACCCAGCAGCGGCTGACGAACAACCCGCCGTCCTACCGAGCGGATCAGATCGTCACCAGGACGGTTCCGACGGGCGTGCTGTTCGACGACGTAATCGTCGTTCGCTCCGACCGGTACACGGTGGGCGATCCCGCTTTCGCGTCGTTCCTCGGGCGGTGGCGCGCCCGCGTCGCGGCCGACGTGTCCCGGACCGGGAAGGAGCAGGTCTCGCGTGACCGGCATGCGGTGCTCCTGCCCGTACAGGTCGCTCCACCCGAGGCCGATTCCGCGAAGAAGCTGATCGACGTCGTGAGACAGGCCGACCGCGATCCGAGCTTCTCCGCTGCGATGACCGGCAAGTGGACCGTCGACCACGACTTCCTCCAGCTCTCCCAGACCGACCTCAAGCACGGCGAGGCGGCCACCGACCCGCTCGCGGTGCGCGAGGTGCGCCAGCTCCGCGACCGGTACATCCCGGAGGCGTTCGCGAACACGAAGGCCGACGTGCTCGTCGGCGGGGAGACATCTCGCGACATCGACTACTTCGACACGATGGACTACTGGCTTCCGATCGTCTTCGCGTTCGTGTTGGGCTTCAGCTTCGTACTCCTCACCGTCGC
>DHWI01000036.1:0-448 GCA_002413095.1 Thermoleophilia bacterium UBA5186 | reverse complement strand
TCGGCTTCCGCCAGGTCGACTCGGTCGTCGCCTGGGTGCCGCTCTTTCTCTTCTGCGTCCTCTTCGGGCTCTCGATGGACTACCACGTGTTCCTGCTGAGCAGGATCCGCGAGCGCTTCGTCCGGACGGGCGACAACGACGACGCGGTCGCGTGGGGGGTCGGGACGACGGCGCGACTCATCACCGGGGCTGCGCTGATCATCATCGTCGTCTTCGTGGGCTTCTCGACTGGCGACCTCGTGATGTTCCAGCAGATGGGCTTCGGCGTCGCGGTCGCGCTGCTCCTCGACGCGACGATCGTGCGGACGGTGCTCGTGCCGTCCGCGATGAAGCTCCTTGGACGGCGCAACTGGTACCTGCCCTCGTGGTTGCAATGGCTGCCGGAGCTCGAGGTCGAGCACCACGAGCCAGGCTAGGAGGGTTTGGTGGAACGTCGCTCGTTGTCGGG
>DHWI01000025.1 GCA_002413095.1 Thermoleophilia bacterium UBA5186 | reverse complement strand
CCGCACCGCATCAAGTACAAGCCCCTCGTCCGCGCCTGACACGTCTAAGTTTGTGGCTCTGAGCCACTACCTCTCTTTTGTGACACTTTCCCCGTCTCGACCGGACAGGCAGTCCTGTCCCGAAACGAGGTCTTTCGCCCAGCGCAGCTGAGTTTGTGGCTCTGAGCCACAAACTCGGGACTCCGCTGCGCCCCGATAGGCGCCGCGCCCGGTCCGGCCATACCCACCCCCGGTATACGATGTGGGCGTGACCGGATACGCGAAGAACAAGGACGAACTGCTCAAACGGCTCGCGCGCATCGAGGGGCAGGTGCGCGGGATCGCGCGGATGGTCGAGGACGACCGCTACTGCATCGACGTCCTCACGCAGATCAGCGCTGTGCGCAAGGCCGTGGACGCCGTCGCGCTGGAGCTCGTCGACGACCACGTCCGACACTGCATGGCCGACAGCGCCGGCAGCGCGCGCGCCGAGCGCACCGACGAGCTGATGGCCGCGGTCGGTCGGCTCGTCAAGAGCTAGGCGAGCCCCTTCTCGCGTAGCTCTCCGAGCGTCGCATCGCTCCTCCTTCTCGAGTGGATGTGCAGCGAACCCTCGCACGCTGTCGATAGGTTCGAGGCGTGGAGCAGGCCCGCCAGCATCACAACGTCACGCTCGGGATCCTCACTCTGGCGGGGACGGCATTCGCCCTCCAGCAGACGATGGTCTTCCCCGCGCTTACGACGTTCGAGCGCGAACTGCACGCGAGCACCGCGTGGGCGACTTGGGTGCTCACCGGCTTCCTCGTCGCGGCCGCCGTTACGACGCCGATCCTCGGGCGGCTAGGCGACCAGTACGGGAAGGAGCGGATGCTCATGGTCAGCCTGGCGGTCTTTTTCGTCGGCTCGGCCGGCGCCGCCTTTGCCTGGAACATCTGGGCGCTGATCGGCTTCCGCGCGCTCGCGGGTGCGGGCGGGGCTGTCTTCCCGCTCAGCTTCTCGATCATCCGCGACGAGTTCCCGCCCGAGCGCGTGAAGGTAGCGATGGGGCTGCTCTCAGCAGTGTTCGGGGTCGGCGGAGGCTTCGGAATCGTCCTCTCGGGCGTGATCGTCGACCACGTGTCGTGGCGCTGGCTCTTCATCCTCGGCTCGATTCCGGTGGGCTTGTGCATCCTGCTCGTGCATCGGTTCGTGCCGGAGTCGCCGGTGCGCTCGCCTTCGCGCGTAGACATTCCGGGCGCCGCGCTGCTCTCCGGAGCGCTGCTGACGCTGATGCTCGCGCTGACCGAAGGCGAGCCCTGGGGTTGGACCTCGCCGCGCATCCTCGGGCTCGGGGTCGCGTCGGCCCTGTTCTTCGTCCTCTGGGGCCTCGTCGAGGCCCGGGTGGACTCGCCCATGGTGGACATGCGGATGCTCGGGCACCGCCCCGTGCTGCTGACCAATCTGGCCACGCTGGGGGCGGGCTTCGCGCTGTTCAGCTGCTTCGTGCTCATCCCGACGTTCGTCGAGATGCCGAAGTCGCTCGGCTATGGCTTCGGTGCGAGCGCCACCGCAGCCGGTCTCTTCCTGCTGCCTGCTTCGATCGCGCAGCTTCCCGCGGGCCCGATCGGAGGCCTGATCGGACGCCGCTACGGCTCAAAGTGGCCGCTTGCCGGAGGGATGGTCATCGTCTCGATCTCGGCCGTGCTCTTGGCCGGGGCACACGACCAGGCGTGGGAGGTCGCGGCGGCCGGCGGTGCGCTTGGCCTCGGCGTCGGTCTTGCCTTCGCCGCAATGGTGGCGCTAATCGCCGAGAACGTCCACGAGACCGAGACCGGCGTAGCGACCGGGATGAACACGGTCGTCCGGATGATCGGCGCCGTGGTCGGCGGCCAGCTCGGAGCAGCGCTGCTGACCACGGAGACGGTGCGCGGCGGCTTGTTCCCGGCCGAGTCGGCCTACACGACCGCGTTCGCCCTGAGTGCCGTCGCCGCGCTCGCGGCCGCACTCGTCGCGCTGTCGATCGGCACGCGGCCGCTGCGCGCGCTCGAGCCGGCCGAAGCGCTGGACTAAGCGTCGGGAACGAGGAGGGCGAGCTTGTCAACGCGCGAGCCCTTCACCAGGATCAGGTCGCCGGGCAGGAGCTCGCGCTCGAGGTACGCCCGAGCCTCGGCCCGCGTCTCGAATGCATGGACCCGCCCGGCCACGTCTCCTCTCGCCCGCAGGCCGTACTTGCTGTTCGGACCCACGAACACCAGCTTGTCCACGACGGCGAGCGCCTCCTCCGCCAGCGCCCGATAGCGACGGCTGCCCGGTCCCGGGTAGTCCGAAAGCGTGCCGACGACGAGCAGCTTCCGCGCGGCCTGGGCATCCGAGAGGAACTCGAGCACCGGCGGGAACGACCACAGCGAGGCCTTCGCATCGTCCCGCATGAACGTAGCGCCGCGATGCTGGACCGGGCTCATACGTCCGGGCACCGGCTCGAACGTCTCGACCGCCTCCAGCGCCCGCTCGATCGGAACGCCGACCGCGATGCCGACGCCGACAGCCGCCAGCACCGCCGTCGCAACGTGCTTTCCGTGGAGGCGGGTGCGAACGGGCCAGTCGCGACCGTCGTAGTGCAGGCGAAAGGCGAGCGGTTCGGGCCAGGCCGAGCTGAGGTCCGCAGCGCGAAGCGTGGCCGCCGGCGACTCGCCGAACGAGATCACACGACCCGGGAAGCCCTCGGCCATCGCGATCACGTGCGGGTCGTCGGCGTTGAGCACCGCGCAGCCGTCTGGGGGAAGCGCGTCCACGAGCGCTCGTTTCTCGCGCGCAGTCGCTTCGCGCGACCGGAAGGCCTTGTAGTGGTCTAGGCCGATCCTGGTCACGACCGCGACCGTCGGCTGGACGAGCCTCGTCACCCTGGCGACGCTGCCCGGGTACCAAGCGGCGACCTCGAGGACGCAGTAGCCGTGACGGCCCCTCGTCCGCAAGATCGTCCGGCCGAGGGTCCCGAGGCCGTTGTGGTTGTCCGGGTTCCAGGTTCCCGAGAGCTGCGTCCCGAGCACGGCCGCCGCGAGCTCTTTGGTGGTCGTCTTGCCGACGCTTCCGGTCACGCCCACGAAGGCCGTGTTCTGGAGCCGTCGCCGGTGCGCGCGTGCGAACCCGACGCCCACGTAGAGGAGGACATCGCGGCCGAGCGCCTCACCCGGCAGGTAGCGGCGACCGTGGATCGTGTGCCGGCGGGCCACTGCTGTGGGAATCTACGCCGCGAGATGTGCGGCATCGCCGGGATCTGGGAGCGGTCGGGCAAGTCGGTCGACCAGGCCACGCTCGAACGCATGAGCGCCAGCCTCGTTCACCGCGGCCCGGACGGGCACGGCATCCACCTGGACGGCGCTGTCGGCCTGGCCAACCGGCGCCTGAGCATCATCGACCCGACGCCCGCAAGTGACCAGCCGATGTGCCTCGCCGAGCGGGGCCTCTGGATCACCTACAACGGCGAGATCCACAACTACGTCGAGCTCCGCCGCGACCTCGAGCGCCGTGGCGCTCGCTTCCGCACGCAGACCGACACCGAGGTCGTCCTCCACGCGTATGCGACGTGGGGTACCGACTGCTTCGAGCGCTTCAACGGCATGTGGGCGCTCGCGCTCTGGCACGAGCGTGAACGGCGGCTCGTCCTCTCGCGCGACCGCTTCGCGATCAAGCCGCTCTGCTACGCCGTCAAGGGCGCCCGGATCTGCTTTGCGTCGGAGCCGAAAGCGATCGTCGCCGCCTTCCCGGAGGAGCGGGAGCCGGACCGGGCGGAGATCGCCCGCTTCCTGGCCGGGTCCTCCCCGGATGCCGGCGAGCGGACGTTCTTCGCCAACGTCCGGAACGTGCCTGCGGCAACCTGCATCGAGTTCACCGCCGATGACGTCCAACGCACCCGGTACTGGCGCTTTACGCCGGGCGACGAAACGCCCAAGCCCCACGCGGAGGAGCGCTTCCGCGAGCTGCTGACCGACTCGGTGCGACTTAGGATGCGGAGCGACGTCCCCGTCGGCGCCTGTTTGTCAGGCGGGCTCGACTCCAGCTCGATCGCCGCGCTCGTCGACGTCCCGCCCGACCGGCCGATGCACTGCTTCTCCCTTCGCTTCAACGGCTGGGTCCACGACGAGAGCCGCTACGCCGCGGTCGCCGCCGACGCTCGCTCCGGCGCGTTCAACGTCCACTGGGTTCGTCCCGAAGCCCAAGACCTGGTCGGGACGATGAGAAAGATCGTCTGGCACCACGACGCACCGATGCCCGTCCGCGGACGCCTGGGGCAATGGTTCGTGATGGCCGAGGCTGGACGGCACGTGAAGGTCATCCTCGACGGACAGGGCGGGGACGAGTTGCTCGCGGGCTACTCGAGGTTCGTGCTCCCGTACGTCGTCGACCGGCTGCTGCGCACCGCGCCCTCCTCTCCGACGCGCGCCGGGCTGCTCCGCGACCTCGCCGACCTGGCGTGGATCGAGAGCCGCAGCCGGCTCTGGTTCCTGGCCCGCGCGCCGCTTCCATACGCACGGCGAGTCCTAGGCCGACGCATGGGGCCGGCCACGCACCCGTATCGGAGCCGCGTGAACAACGAGCTCTGGGACGAGCTGACGACGAATGGGCTCCCAGAGATCCTTCACGCTGACGATGCGCTGAGCATGGCGTTCTCGGTCGAATCGCGAGCGCCCTTCCTCGATCACCGCCTCGTCGAGCTCTGCTTCTCGCTGCCCTACACGGACAAGATCGCCGGCGGCTGGACGAAGAGCATCCTCCGCCGAGCGCTCGCCGACGCCGTGCCGGCGGAGATCCTGGCTCGGCGCCGCAAGATCGGCTACTCCTCGCCGGTGACGCAATGGCTGCGGCTCGACGAGAACTGGCGCGACGTCCGCGAACTGCTCCTCGACCGCGCGTGTCTCGAGCGCGGAGTCTTCGACCGGCGCCGGCTCGAGCGTGCGCTGTCCGCTTTCGCGGGCGGTTCAGCGCTCCACGCGATCGGCAAGACCGGCCGCCTCTGGCGCTGGATCACGCTGGAGCTCTGGTTTCAGGAGTTCATCGACGCGCCGCGCTAGGCGGTCGCGACGATGCGAATCCCGCCACGCGGTTTCTGCGTGAGGCGAACGGTGACCTTGTCGGCCGCGAGCTCGAGCGCCTCGGCGACGTCGTCGCGGATCTTGACCGCGAGCGCCTCGCAGAACACGCCCTCGTTGCG
>DHWI01000058.1 GCA_002413095.1 Thermoleophilia bacterium UBA5186 | reverse complement strand
GGCTGCTCGTCCTGGAGGGCCAGCCGGTCCTCGAAGCTCCGCACGAAGACGGGCAGAGGCGAGACGCTTCCCTTCGCCTTCTCGCCGATCAGATCCGCCTGGAACGTGAGCGCCCGCAACGACGAGCGGTCGACCGCGCGCCGCGTCAACACCGAGCCGATCGCGAGGGAGATCCCGATCGACAGGACGACCACGAGCACGATCGCGGCGAAGAGCCGCGTGCGGAGCGAGTTCATTCTCGAACGGCTTTGTACCCGGACCCGCGCATCGTGCGAATCAGATCCGGTCGGCCGAGCTTGCGGCGCAGCTGCGCGACGTGCACGTCAACCGTCCGCGTCCCACCCGCGTACGTCATCCCCCAGACCTGATCGAGCAGCTGCTCGCGCGACAGGACGATTTCCTGATGCTCGAGCAGGCAGGCCAGGAGGTCGAATTCCTTCACGGTCAGGTCGACCTGTCTGCCGTCGACCGTCACCTCGCGCGCGCCGCGCTTGAGCGCGACCGTGCCGAGGGTCAGTGCCTCGTCGGGGACGTTCTGCTCGCTGCGCCGCAGGATCGCCTTCATCCGCGCCACGAGCTCGCGGGGGGAGAACGGCTTCGGGACGTAGTCGTCGGCGCCGACCTCGAGCCCGGCGACGCGATCGGGCTCCTCGTCGCGCGCGGTCAGCATCACGATCGGCACCGAGGAGCGCGCGCGCATCTTCCGGCAAACCTCGAACCCGTCCATCCCGGGCAGGCCGATGTCGAGCAGGACGATCCGGACGGCGTGGCGCGCGAGCTCGATCAGCGCTTCCTCGCCGGAGCGGACCCAGACGACCCGGTAGCCGTCCTTCTGGAGATAGCTGCGGACGAGGTTGCCGATCGAGTGCTCGTCCTCGACGAGCAGCACGACGCCGCCCGTCCTGCCCCAGGCCTCGCCCGGAGCCGGGTCCTGGTCTCGCGACGGGCTAGTGGCGGGTGGCATCGACGGTGTCCGCAGGACCGTCTCCCTCGCGCTGCGTCTGCACGCGCATGTTCTTCCTCAGCTGGTTGAAGCCCGCGGGCGAGCCGGCGAGAGTGATTCGCGCGGTCGGGGCGACCGGGATCGTGACCGCCGTCCCGTCGCGCTCCTGGATCGCGAGAGTCCGGCCGGGACCGACTGTGGTGATGCGGCCGCGATCGACCCGGATGTCACGGACGAGACCGCCTTTCATGCAGACGATCTCGGCCCGGATGACGGTCGCGCCGAAGGTGAACGGGCACGCCTGGGCCTGGATGCCGCCGCCGACGATACCGGCGAGCCCGAGGGCGGCTCCGGCGGTGAAGGTCGCTGCAGGGGCTCCCACCATGAGAGCCAGGCGTGCGCGTCGAGTCATGGACACAGTGTCGTCGCTGAAGGTCAGCGTGGCTTACTGCATGTGTTAGGAAGATGTAAAGGGCCGGCTCACCGGTTCTTGGCTTCCCGGCCCCTCAGCACAGCCTGGCGGTGCGGTCGAGGGTGACGAGCTGGTCCCCGGTCGCGCTGACGCGAGCCCGCAGGTGGATTAGTCCGTGCGGGAGGGCGATCCGGCGGACGACGGCGCGAAACGGCGGCCTCCCGTCGACGCCGACCGGGTGTCCTCCGATCGTGAACGTCACCTGGGTCAGCGATCGCGCACCCCTGACGTGCAGCGCGAGCGGACCGCGCAGACAGCCGTCGCTCCCGACGGGCGAGCGCACGGTGAACACGGCGGCGGGACGCAAAGCGCAGCCCGCGCCCTTGCAGTCGCGCAGCGACGCGAGCCGCCGCGCGAGCTCAGCCTGCAGACCCGCGTAGGCGGGATCGGCATGGAGACTCTGGAGCTGGTCGGGATCGCGCACGAGGTCGTATAGCTCGCGCACGCCGTCGTCATATTCGACGTACAGGAAGTGGCGCGTCCGCAGCGCGGAGAAGTGCCCAGGCCCCGGGCTGTTCTCGATCACGAGGTCCCGGCCGTACTCCTTGCCGCCGTCGCGCAGCAGCGGGTAGAGAGAGCGCCCGTCCATCGTCCGGCCCGGCTGCGCGTGCGCGGCCTCCACGATCGTCGGCGCCAGATCGATGTTGGCGACGAGCTGCGAGCGGTGGACGTTCTGCGGGATCCCGGGGCCGCGGACGATCAGCGGAACCCGGATCGACGGCTCGTAGGGGAGGATCTTTCCGTTGGGAATGCGGTGCTCGCCGTGGAAGAACCCGTTGTCCGAGGTGAAGAAGATCAGCGTGTTGTCGAGCGTGCCCGTGTCGCGCAGCGTGTCCACGATTCCCTGAACGCCCTCGTCGACGGCGAGCAGCGACTCCAGCTCCTGCTGGTAGTTCTCGCGGATCGCGCGCACCCCCTGCGCGCTGAACTTCGGCAGCGCCCGGATGGACGGCGGCTTTGTCCGACACGTCCGCCTCGTTGAAAGAAGGGGCCAGCGGAAGCGCCGTCCCGGCGAAGTAGTTGCGCTGGCGAGGCGCCGGCGAGGGGGTCGGCGGGTACGGCGGATCGTCCGGATCGCGCGGGCCGCCCGCGTGCGGGGCGATGAAGGCGACCCAGAGGAAGAACGGCTTCGGCTCGGCCGAGCGACGGCGGATGATCTCCCGCGCCTTCTGGGCGTAGAGGTCGGTCTGGTAGCACTCGGGCCTGTCGGTTGGGCAGGGATGCGTCAGTTGTCCGTTCTCGTTGAGCGTGTAGTCGTAGTACTGGTAGGTCGAGGGGTCGATGGACGCGTGCCACTCGCTCCAGCCGGGCGAGATCTCAAGCGGATTCCTCGTCCCGTAGCCGTTCAGGTACTTGCCGAGGTGAACCGTCGTGTAGCCCGCGCGCTGGAGCCACACGGCGAGCGTGTTCGTCGAGTCCAGCTTGTAGTAGCCGCCGAGCGGAGGCCCGTTGCCCTGCACGCCGTGGTTGTGCGCGTACTGGCCGGTGAGGAACGTGGCCCGCGACGGGCAGCAGAGCGAAAACGAGACGAAGTTGTTGTCGAACGTGACTCCCTGCTCGCCGAGCAGACGATTCGTTCGCTCCATGACCTTCATCGACTCGAGCGTCTGGTCGTCGGTCATGATGACGACGATGTTTGGCCGTTTCGAGCCCGCGGCTCTGACATGGCTGCGCGCCGGGCCGATCCCGAGGAAGACGATGAGTGCGGCCGCAGCGAGTCCCGCGCCCAGGAGAAGCCGGGTCACGTAGCGGATCTTGTAGGGCCGGAGACCCCGCTTCAAGCGGGGCTAGACGTGCGCGACGATGTCGATCGAGATGATCGACTCCGGGCGCACGTAGCGGCCGGAAAGGAGCGGCCAGTCGCCGCCGTCGCGAAGGGCGTGCATCGCCGCGGTCGCGGCGGCTTTCGCCTCGTCCACGTCACTCGCACGGGAGATCTCGACGCGTTCGCCGTTCGTCAGGTGCGCGAGCACCTGGAAGACCAGGGGTGCCGAGACAGGCTCGGGCTCGACTGCGACGGGAGCAGGCTCCATGACGGGAGGCGGCTCGACGACGGGGGCGAGGGCGTCGATCAGGGACTCGGGCTCCGGCACGGGTTCGGAGGCGAAAGGCGCGGGAGGCGCTGCGGCCACAGGCACCTCCGGCTGGGTAAAGGGCTGCTCGACGACCGGCTCCGGCATGACCGCTGCGACCGGCTCGGGCACGACTACGGGCGCAGGCTCCGGCGCGGGAGCGGGGGCCTCGAGTACGGGCGCTTCGACGGCAGGCGGCTCGACGACGGGTGCCGGTGCCGGCGCAGCTGCAGGCTCAGCTGCAGGCGCCGCTTCGCTCGGGACGATCTGGGCCATGGCCTCCGCAGTCACCCAGCCCTTTTCCACGACGATCGTGGCGACGGACTTGCCGCTGACGGCCTCTTCCTTCATGGCGTCGGCGAGCTGGGCGGGCGTGATCATGCGAAAGCGAAGCAGGAGCGACTCGACGGGGAGGGGCGCGCTATCGGCGGGGGGGTCGGATGCGGGCGCAGCCGGCACTGCCGGCGCGCTCGCGGGAAGGGGCATGACGCCTTCGGCGATGACCGCCTTGGGCGCGGGGGGAGACTCGTGCGTCACCGGCGGCTCGCCGGCGAGACGGACTCCTCCAAGAGGGGTGGCCGGCAGCTCGCTCACACCGCGTGCATCGGCCTGAAGGGGGCTCTTCGTATCACCCTTGGGGGTGATCTACGCGGCGAGGCGGACTTCGGGCTCGACTTCGACCGCTTTGGGGGACGTGCGCCACAGGTACACGAGCGCGGCGGCGCCCGTCGTGATGCCCACCGTGCCGGCCACCGCGAACGCGAGTCCCGTTCCTCCGCGGGCGCTCAGCCAGCCCGCCGAGAGCCCTCCCAGTGGGCCGAGCCCGTTGAACGCGTAGTAGTAGAGCCCGACCACGCGGCCGCGGAGATGATCCGGCGCCTCGAGCTGGGCGGTCGAGTTGCCGTTCGACGTGAAGACCGTGAACGATGCCCCGACCAGGAAGAGGAGCAGCGCGCAGAGCACGAGCGAGTTCGACGGCGCGAGCAGCAGCTCGAACACGCCGAACCCGACCGTCCCGACGAGGAGGCCGCGCAGCGTCGCGCGACCGAGCCCGGCCGAGACGAGCGCGCCGACCAGCGCTCCGGCGCCGAAGAACGCCGAGAGGAGGCCGAACGTGCGCGGCCCCGCGTGCAGCGTCTGCTGGGCGAGCACCGGCAGGAGGACGTTGAAGTTGAAGCAGACGGTGCTCACGACCAGAGTCGTCCCCAGCACGACGAGCAGCCGTTTCGAATGCCGCGCGTACGCGAAGCCTTCCCGCATCCCCCGCAGGAGCGTCGGCTGCTTCATCAGGTCGAGCGGATGCAGCTCGTCGACACGCATCATCAGGAGCCCGGCGAGCACCGCGACGAAGCTCACTGCGTTGAACGCAAAGCAGAAGCCCACTCCGGCCGCGGCGATGATCACGCCGCCGAGGGCCGGGCCGAAGATGCGCGAGGCGTTGAAGAGGCTGGAGTTGAGCGCGATCGCATTCGGCAGCTCGCTCCGGCCGACCATCCGGTAGGTGAGCGCCTGGCGGGCCGGGGCGTCGAGCACCTGTACCGCACCCATCAGCGCCGCGATCGTGTAGACGTGCCAGGGTCGCGCGATCCCGGCCAGGGCGGCGGCGGCCATCGCCGACGCGAGCACCATCGAGGCCGCCTGCGTCCCGATCACCGTCTTCCGCGCGTCCATCCGGTCGACGACGACGCCTGCGAACAGCCCGAGCACTGTGAAGGGAAGGAACTGCGCCAGCGCGAGGTAGCCGACTGCGAGCGGCGAGTGCGTCAACTGGAGGATGAACCAGGCCTGGGCGATGCGCTGCATCCACGTGCCGGTGACCGAGACGACCTGGCCGGCGAAGAACAGGCGGTAGTTCCGGTGCTTGCGCAGGCTCGCGAACGTGCGGCGGTTCATGCGAAGGATCGCAGCGGTCACGCGTCCACCTCCAGCAGGCGCGTCAGCGGCTCGATTGCGGCATCGATCGCGTCGATCTCAGCCGGCTCGAGCTCGCGCAGGCGGGCGGCAAGCCAGGCGGTGCGCCGCGACCGCACCGAGCGGAGGACGCGCTCGCCCGACTCGGTCAGGCTGAGCCCGATCCGGCGCCGGTCGCCGCCTACCGGCCCGCGCTCGGCGAGCCCCTCGCGCTCGAGCCGGGCGACGTACTTGGACATTCCCGGCGCGGACATCCCCTCCAGCGTCGCGAGCTCGCGGACGCCGATTCCGCGGTGCTTCGAGATCTGGACGAG
>DHWI01000160.1:953-2784 GCA_002413095.1 Thermoleophilia bacterium UBA5186 | reverse complement strand
CGCCGGTGTAGTCGACCAGGATTCCCTTGTTGCCGCCCTGGGCGCGCGTGACTTCCCACGTGTTCTGATACCCGGTGTCGGCGTAGGTGTTGCCGTTGTTGCCGAGCGTGTTCCAGTGGCGGCTCGAGAACTGGACGTGGAGCTTCGAGTTCGTCCCCATCCCGAGCTGATTGATCGCAGTGACCTTGAGTGGATCGAAGTGCGCCTTCTTGAAATCGACGCCGCGCAGCATCGAGAACGGCAGCGCGAGAACGACGCGGTCGGCGGTGACCGTCTGCGTCGTCAGGCCCTGCGTGAACGTCAGCGTCCAGGTCGTCCGGCTTGCGTCCGACGCGATCGCGACAAGCTGCGACCCAAGCGTGATCTGTCCGGAGAGGAGGTTGCCGAGCGCCTCTGGAACCTGGTCGTTGCCGCCGGTGACGTGGTACTTCTCATTCGACTTGCCGAAGACGCGGAACTGGCCCTGGCCGACGTACCCGAGCAGGTAGATGAGGTTGAGCGCGCTCTGCTGTGAGCACTCGGCGCCGTACTCGATGTTGTAGGCGATGTCGAGGATCCGGCCGAGCTTCGACTTCGACCCGCCGTTCGGGCAGGTCTCGTCGAGCCACTGGATGATCGACATCGCGTCGAGCTCGCGGCCGCGCTGGGTCGAGAGGTTCCAGAGCGTGGGGTAGCTCGCGGCGACGGTGTCCCTGTGGAGCTTCTGGTAGATCCCGTTCAGGTCGTCAGTCAGCTGCGCGTAAGGGTAGGGCGCGCCGTCGAGCCAGAAGAAGTCCTCGGTGCCGTTCTGCTCCGCGGCGAGCAGGTTGTCGAGCTTGAACCCGAGCTCCTGCGTGAGCTGGCGCATCGCCGTGTGGCCCTGGTCGATCAGCTCGCCGCCGTGCTCTGCGACCTGGCCGTCCGCCCAGGTGCCGCTCGAGCCGCGGTAGCTCCAGCACCGGCCGCCGATCCGGTTGGACGCCTCGTAGACCTGCGCGGTGTAGCCGGCCTGCTTCAGGCGGTAGGCAGCGGTGAGTCCGGCGAGCCCTGCGCCGACCACGACGATCCGTGGCCCGCCTGCACCGTAGGCAGCTTTTGCGAAGCGTCCCGCGCTCGAGGCGCCCGCGAACGCGATTCCTGCGACCGCTCCTCGCTTGATCAGCTCGCCGCGGGTGACGCGTTCCTCCACGACGGTGGCCATCGCATCCTCGACTCGCTGCGCCAACGGTGTGCGTGCCATCTAGTCCTCCCCGAGTAGACGAGGTCACATTCGCGCATTGCCCACGCAGTTTCAAGCTGCTTCGTTGACGAAATGCGCGGACAGTGGTACGTATCGCTGCGCATTGCGCAGATCTGCCGCCCAGCCGGTTGCCGCGGAGTCGTCCGAAGGTCGCCGCGGTCCTGTCCGGGCGCTACGGCAGATCGACGAGCTCGACCGGCGGATCATCGAGGCGCTCCAGGCGAACGGGCGCGAGTCGTTCCGCGGCATCGCGGCGCAGCTCGGCGTCGCCGAGGCGACCGTCCGGGGCCGCTACGCACGCCTTGTCGCCGACGACATCCTGCAGGTCGTCGGCGTCACCAACCCGCTCGGGATCGGCTTCGACGGGATGGCGATGGTCGGCGTCAAGACGTCCGGCGCGCCCGAACCCGTTGCGGACGAGATCGCCACATGGCAGGAGGCCGACTACGTCGTCGTGACAGCCGGCCAGTTCGACCTGCTCGTCGAGGTCGTGTGCACCGATCGCCGGGAGCTGCTCGACCTCACGAACCGGATGCGCGCCCTGGACGGTGTGCTCTCGACCGAGACGTTCCTGTACCTCCAGATGTGCAAGCAGCTGTACGACTGGGGCAC
>DHWI01000160.1:276-917 GCA_002413095.1 Thermoleophilia bacterium UBA5186 | reverse complement strand
AAGGCGCGCGACCACCTGTGGCTGCACTTCACCCGCATGGCCGGCTACCAGTCGACCGAGATCCCGATCATCGTTCGCGGCGACGGCTGCTACCTCGAGGACATGAACGGGAAACGCTACCTCGACGCGCTCGCCGGGCTCTTCGCCGTCAACATCGGCTACTCCTACGGCGAGGAGGTGGGGGAGGCCGCGGCGGCGCAGCTGCGCGAGCTGCCCTTCTACACGAACTGGTCGTACGCACACCCGCGCGCGATCGAGCTCGCGGCCGAGGTAGCGTCGCTCGCGCCCGGCGACCTGAACCGAGTCTTCTTCGTCTCGGGCGGCTCGGAGGCGGTCGAGTCGGCCTGGAAGCTCGCGCGCCAGTACCACGCGGCGCGTGGGGAGCGGCGGTGGAAGGTGGTCGGGCGGCGGCTCGCCTACCACGGCACGACGATGGGCGCGCTCTCGATCAACGGGATCGCGGAGTTGAAGACGCCGTTCGAGCCTCTGGTGCCAGGCACCATCCATGTCCGAAACACCAACCGCTACCACCGCCCACCGGATGAGACGGAAGAGGAGTTCACAGCATTCCTGCTCGACGATCTCGACTGCGCGATCCAGCAGGAAGGGCCGGAGACGGTAGCGATGGTGATCTTCGAGCC
>DHWI01000160.1:0-256 GCA_002413095.1 Thermoleophilia bacterium UBA5186 | reverse complement strand
GTACAGAACTCGGGCGGCTCGTTCACGCCGCCGGATGGCTACTTCGCCGGCGTCCGCGAGATCTGCGACCGGTACGGAATTCTGCTCTGCGCCGACGAGGTGATCACCGCCTTCGGCCGCATCGGGCACTGGTTCGCGTCGGAGCGCTATGACATCCGGCCGGACCTAGTCACGTCCGCAAAGGGCCTGTCCTCGGCCTACGCATCGATCGGAGCCGTGATCGCCCGGGACACCGTGATGGAGCCGTTCCTCGAGG
>DHWI01000065.1:3530-3776 GCA_002413095.1 Thermoleophilia bacterium UBA5186 | reverse complement strand
GCCTCGTACGAGGCGCGCACCGAGTCGGAAAGCGCGCCCTGCGAGCAGCTGTTGATGTAGAGCCGCCGTTCGAAGATCGGGAAGCGGTGGCGGATCCGGTCCGGGAGCGGCCCGACCTGGCTCGGACGCGGCGCGGCGCGCTGCTCGTCGTGCGCAGCGCCGTTCAGCGCGTACGCGGGCAGAGACGTCCGCTCGGAGCCGGCTTCCGTCGCCATGCTCGAATTGTAGGAGGGTTTGGTGGAACGT
>DHWI01000065.1:0-3524 GCA_002413095.1 Thermoleophilia bacterium UBA5186 | reverse complement strand
CTCGTTGTCGGGGTGCGATGCTCGTTCCGAGGCAAGGACGCAGGGAGTGCGCGTACCCGATGGGTACGGGCACGACTGAGGACGCAGTCCTCGGGGCGAGCAGCGCGGCCCGGCGACACAGCGTTGTTCGGCCAGACCCTCCTTGCGGCGTCTAGCCGATAACCCAGGCGTCGTCCCGGATGATCGGCACGCGATCGCCGTTCTTCGCGATCCCGGTCACCTCGACCTCGGGCCCGCCGATCATCGCGTCCTGGTGCACGCCGGAGAGGTTGAAGCCGAGCGCGTCCTGCTCCTTCTCGTCGTCGGGGAGATCCGGGACCGTGAACGCGTAGGCATGACCCCAAGCGATGTGCGAGGTGGCGTTCTCGTCGATGAGGACGTCGCCGAAGACGAGGCCGGTCTGCCCGACCGGAGAGGCGCCGTCCACGATCGCGACCTCGCCGAGCCGTGCAGCGCCGTCGTCGAACGCCATCTGCGCGCGGACCGCGTCGGCGTTGCGATCCGCGTCGATCTCGACGGCCCGGCCGCCCTCGAAGCGCAGCCGCAGTCCTTCGACGAGCGCACCGCCGATCAGCTGCACCGGCTTCGTCACCGTCACCGTCCCGTCGACGCGGCGGGCATCGGGCGTGGTGAAGACCTCCTCGGTGGGCATGTTCGCGACGGTCTCGATCCCCGTCTTCGTGACGATCCCGCCCGAGAGCCACTTCGCGCCCTCGAGGATGCCGACCGTGAGATCCGTGCCCGGGCCGGCGAAGTGGATCGCGTCGAAGGCGCGCTCGTCGAGCAGCGTCGCTCGCTCGCGCAGGCTCGCGATGTGCTGCTGCCAGCTGCGCTCGGGATCGTCGTCGTCGATCCGCAGCATCGGTCCCATCACGTCCCAGAGCCGCGCGACGTCCTCGCTGCCGAGCAGTCGCTTGGCCATGCCGGGGGTGGGCGCCGGGACGACCGTCCAGTTGACCTCGCCTCCGCCGAGCATCTCCCAGATCGACGGCGTCATCGGCATCTGGTCGGCGCCGGCACGGTCCGCATCGACACCATCGAAGAGGTCCGGCTGGGGATCGCCCCAGATCGTGATCGACGCGCTCTTGCGCTCGATGCACTCCGAGACGATCCGGTCCCACCAATCTGGGATGAAGGCGAGCGAGTCGCCCGGCGCACCCTGAAGTCGCGCCAGCTTCACATGCGGATCCCAGTAGACGACGCTGACGAAGCGGGCTCCCGCCTCGTACGCGCTCGCGGTCACGGCACGCGCCATGGCCGTGTGCTGGAGATCCATGACGAGCACGAACACGTCCTGGCCCTCCTGCACGTTCGCGCCCACGCGCACGGCCAAGCGCGCGAGCTTCTGCGTGCGCTCCTCGACGCTAACGGCCAAGGTAAGCCTTCCGGAGCTCCTCGTTGCCGAGCAGCGCGTCCGCGCTGTCGGCGAGCACGACGCGCCCGGTCGAGAGGACGTAGCCGCGGTCAGCGATCGAGAGCGAGATGTTCGCGTTCTGCTCGACGACCAGGATGGACACGCCCGCCTCGTGCACCTGGCTGATGATGTCGAAGCTCCGCTCCACGAGGATCGGGGCGAGCCCCATCGAGGGCTCGTCCATCAGCAGCAGCTTCGGCTGAGACATGAGCGCACGGCCCATCGCGACCATCTGCTGCTCGCCCCCCGAGAGCGTGCCCGCCAGTTGCGACCGGCGCTCGTGGAGCAGCGGGAAGAGCGAGTAGACACGCTCGAAGTCCTCCTTGCGCCCGCCCTTGTGCAGATAGGCGCCCATCTGGAGGTTCTCGAGCACCGTCATCGGCCCGAAGAGGCGGCGGTTCTCGGGGACGATCGCCATCCCGCGCGCGATGCGCGCCGAAGTCGACGACTTGGTCACGTCCTGGCCGCCGAACGTCACGGTGCCGCTGCGCGGCTCGACGATGCCGAGGATCGTCTTCAGCGTGGTCGACTTCCCGGACGCGTTGCCGCCGAGCAGGCAGACGAGCTCCCCCTCTCCGACCTCGAGATTCAGGTCCTGGAGGATGTGGATCAGGCCGTAGTAGGTGTTGATCCCCTCGAGGGAGAGCAGCGGCTGCGGGCGGTCGTCGTTCTCCGTCATTGGTGACCCGTCCGGTTCCATTTCCGGATTCGTGGGGTGCGAGCACCAAGCCGGGGAAGGACGCAGGGCGCGTTCGGGCTGGACAGCCCGGGCGCGCCCGAGGACGCAGTCCGGCGCCGCGTGATCGCGCGCCACGGGCCGGACGATGGGGCCGGATGGGTCACTTAGTGTCGGCGCTCCGGAGGCCGAGATAGGCCTCGATCACCCGCTCGTTGGTGGCGCACTGCTCGAAGGTGCCCTCGGCGATCTTCACCCCGTGGTCGAGCGCGATCACCCGGTCCGAGATGCCCTCCACGACGTGCATGTCGTGCTCGATCACGAGGATCGTGTAGCCGCCGTCCTCGCGCAGCTTCCCGATCAGCTCTGTGATTTCGTGCGTCTCGGCCGGGTTCATCCCCGCGGCCGGCTCGTCGAGCAAGAGGATCCGCGGCTCGGTCGCCATCGCGCGGGCGATCTCGAGGCGGCGCCGGTTCGCGTAGGAAAGCGAGTACGCGGGCTGGTCCCAGCGGTAGCCCATCAAACGCTGGCCGAAGAAGCCGAGCTTCTCCTCGGCGACGCGATTGATCTCGCGCTCCTCGCGGCGGGCGCGCGGCANNCGCGCGACGCCGCGGTCGGTGATCTGGTGCGGCTCGAGCCCGACGATGCTGCCGCCGCCGAGGAGGATGTCGCCCTCGTCCGGCCGGAAGATCCCGGTGATCAGGTTGAAGAGCGTCGTCTTCCCCGCGCCGTTCGGGCCGATCACGCTGACGATCTCGCCCTCGCCCACGTGCAGGTCGAGATTAGTGATCACCTGTAGCCCGCCGAAGGCCTTGCTGACGTTCGTGAGCTCGAGCAAGCGGACTCTCTCGCTCATATGATTTCCACCCTCGGCGTGCCGAGCAGCCCCTGCGGCCTCGCGTTCATCAGCCCGACGAGCAGCGCGCCGAGCAGGATCAGGCGCGTCGCTCCCGCGGTCTGCTGGATCAGCAGGTTCTCCCAGACGACCGCGGCGAGGTAGAGCGTCGGCACGAGCGCCACCAGCCTCCGCCAGCCGTCGAGCCGCGTCACGAGCAGGATCGCCGCAATCAGGATCACGTAGGCGAAGTCGGCGATCTTCACGGGATGGGTGGGCTGCAGGACCCAAGACTCGAGCGGGCCCTTGAGAAAGCCGCCGCCGCGTGGGCGGGCCGCCGTCAGCCGCGGGTAGGAGGCGTCCGCGAGCGCATGGACGGCGAACCCGAACGCCAGCAGTCCTCCGAGCAGCGCGACGCAGCGGTGCCAGGGCCGGACCCGCGTCACGATCACGATCAGGATCAGGCCGTAGAAGAGCCAGCTCGCGTTCTGCTGGGAGCGCAGGAGCTCCGGGACGCAGTTGATGACGATCGCGCCGAGGGCGACGCCGGCGATGCTTCCGGTGCCGCCGAGGATCACCACGGCGTAGATCGTGATCAG
>DHWI01000118.1:3164-6743 GCA_002413095.1 Thermoleophilia bacterium UBA5186 | reverse complement strand
CCGCCGAGCCGTGGGTGATTCAGCACGAGCGAGGCGCCGATCAACGGCACGCGGCGCGCGAGCTCTCGCTCGAGGTCGACCGCGAGCCGCCAGCCCTGCGAGGCGGCGGTCTCGAGCAGTGAATAGGCGCCCGAGCAGCGGATCGCCTCGGAATCGCACGCGGCGAGCAGCGCCGCCGGGCCGCCGTGGAGGATCGTCTCCGCCGTCGTGACCGTCAGGACGAGGTCGGTCTTGACGAGCGCGGGATGCACGCGGAGCGGGACGTTGCCCGAGTGTCCGACCTCCACGAGATCGTCGCGCTCGGCATCGTGCACTTCGACGTGGCCGTGGAACCGGCGCGTGAACTCCGGTGAGAACAGCCCTTCGAGCCGGCGCGGGTCGAGTCGCCGGGTGAGCCCGCCCGCGACGAGGATCGTCTGATAGCCGCTCGGGATTCCCAGCCGCTCGAGCTCGTCCACGGCCACGGCGATCGCGTCCTGGCGGGGGTCGCGCTCAGCCCCGGGAATCGGCAGCGCCGGTGGCTCGACGACGATCGTGGCACGCCCGCCGCGCGGCGCGAGCGCCTCGAGCGGCTCTCCGGCCAGCGGGAAGCGCAGGGCTCCGCGCACCGCGGAGCGGACATCGGCGATCGGAGAGCCGGGCGCCGGCGGACGGAGGAGCAGCGAATCGTCCGGCGCGTCGACGACAGCCAGCCGCGAGCCCGCGAGGAGCGGAACCCTCACGGGACGGAGCGATAGAGGCGCAGGAACGTCTCGCGAAAACCGCGCCGCGGCCAGAAGCGCGACGCGAGCAGGTTCGTCATCCGCCAGTCGGTGACCATCGTCGGATACCCGTTCTCGTGTGCCCACCCGAGCACGTGCGCGAAGAGCGCGCGCCCGACACCGCCGCCGCGGGCGTCAGGGAAGGTCGCGACGTTCGCCAGGTCGATGCTGTCTGCCGGGACCCGTAGGTCGGCGGGACGCTTGTAGAGCAAGGTGTGACCGACGACGACGCCGTCGCGCTCCGCCACGAAGTGCGTGAAGTGGGGTTCGTCCCACGTGTCGCGCCAGTCGTCGAGGTACTCCTCCTCGCTCTGCAGGCGCATGCTCGAGAAGCTCGGCGACGGAGCCATCGACTCGCTCAGCTCGCGATCAAGCCGCGCCGACACGTCGAGATCGTCCGGCGTGCTCGGCCTGATCGTGACGCCCGCGTCGAAGGGCTCCTCGGGCGCGGTCGCGCGAATCGCCAGCGCCGCGGACGCACCGAAGCTCAGCCGGAACCACGCGTCGATGAGTGCGGCCTCGGACGCGGGCACGAAGACCGCGTGGGCCGTGTGTCCGGCGTCCACCCAGGCGGCGGCCGCGGCGGCGTAGAGATCGCGCGCCTCGTCGGCCTCGCTCCGCAGCGCATGTCCTCCGATCCCGACCGTGAGCCAGCCGGTCGCCTGGGGACGCCCGAACAGGTAGCCGACCGCCTCGCCGTCGCGTGAGGCGAAGACGCCGCTCGCGCCGTCGCTCAGCCATTCGCTCTCGATCTGAGCGCGGAAATCCACCTCCGGGAGGAGCGGCTCAGCCACGCGGTGCCTCACGTGGCGCTCTGCCAGCAGCTCGGCGGCCGCGTCGAGGTGCTCGTCGGCGAATTCGACGATGTCGAGCATCGCCGCGGGACGATAGCGTTGGACCATCAGCCCGAAGACCCTCACAGGCGCGGAGCTCCAACTCGACGACGGTCCGGCGCGGGAGAGCGAGCTCTTCCTCGTCGACGGCAACAACCTGGCTTACCGCGCGTTCTTCGCTCTCCCGGAAGAGCTCGCGACGAGCGATGGCTTCTCGACGAACGCGCTCCTCGGCTTCACGAACATGCTCTTCAAGCTGCTGGCCGACTACCGCCCTCGCGGGGTCGCCGTCGCCTGGGACACCCGCCCCGTCCACCGGGCGGCGATCTCGGAGGACTACAAGTCGGAGCGGCGGCCGATGCCGGATCTCCTCCGCGAGCAGTTCCCGTACTTCCGCCCGATCGTCGAGGCGTTCGGCTACCGGAACCTCGAGTTCGAGGGCTGGGAGGCGGACGACGTGATCGCCACGCTCGCCACGCGCGCCGACGAGTCCGGCGTGAAGACGTGCATCGTCTCGACCGACCGCGACGCGTTCCAGCTCTGCACCGAGAACGTCTGTCTCATGATGACGCCGCGCGGGGTCGCGGACGTCCACGTCTACACCCCCGAGCGCGTCGAGCTGCGCTACGGCGTCCGGCCCGACCAGGTGCCCGACTTCATCGGCCTGAAGGGAGACACGTCCGACAACATCCCCGGCGTCCCCGGGATCGGCGACAAGACGGCCGGGCAGCTCGTCGCCCAGTACGGCTCGCTCGAGGGCGTGCTCGAGCACGTCGACGAGCTCTCGCCCGCGCGGCGCAAGAACCTGACGGAGCACGCGGAGCAGGCGCGGCAGTCGAAGGTGCTCGCGACGATGCGCCGCGATCTCGACATCGACTGCGACCCGTCGCAGCTCGTGCTGGCGCCGCCGGATCGCTCGCAGCTGAAGGAGATGTTCCGGCGCTTCGAGTTCCGCAACCTGCTCGGCCGAGTCGACGAGCTCGACGAGGCGCTGCCCGCCGCCGCCCCGCCGAAGATCGAGGGGACGACCGTCTCGTGGCGCGAGGACGCGTTCCCCGAGCGCGTTCGGGGCCGGGCGGCGCTCGCGATCGAGGACGGCCGGTTCGCGCTCGCGCAGGACGACGGCGTGGTCGTCGGCGACTGGAAGCCCGAGTTCGAGCGGCGCCTCGAGGACGCCGAGCTCGTCGCGCACGACTTCAAGCGGCTCCCGCGGCTCACGATGCAGCCCGTCGACGACACGATGCTCGCCGCGTACCTGATCGAGCCCGGCCGGCCGCTCTACGAGCTGGACGACCTGGCCGCGGAGTACGGGCTCGAGGTGATTCCCGAGCCCGAGACGGAGGGGGAGACGGCGGCGCTCGTCCGGCACGCGGCGACGCCTTTGCGGCTCGTCGACCGGATGCGCGAGCGGGTCGAGGAGCGCGGCAGCCTCGACCTCTACCGAACGATCGAGCTGCCGCTGACGGCGGTGCTGGCCTCGATGGAAGACGCCGGCGTGAAGATCGACGAGTACCGCATGGGCGAGATCACGGCGCGGCTCGCCGACCGGGTCGAGGAGCTCGAGGCGAAGGCGTACGAGCTCGCGGGCGAGGAGTTCATGATCGGCTCGACCCAGCAGGTGGCACGGATCCTGTTCGAGAAGCTCGAGCTGACGCCGGGCCGCAAGGGGAAGACCGGCTACTCGACGGACACGCGCGTCCTGCGCTCGATTCGCGACGAGCACGAGCTCGTGCCCGTGATCGAGGAGTGGCGGGAGTACTCGAAGCTCCTGAACACGTACCTCGGGCCGCTGCCGAGCCTGATCTCGCCGGAGGACGGGCGGCTGCACACGACGATCAACCAGACCGCGGCAGTGACCGGAAGGCTGTCGACGACGAATCCGAACCTGCAGGCTATCCCGATCCGAACGGAGCTCGGGCGCGAGATCCGCTCGGCGTTCATCGCCGAGCCCGGCCACCGGCTCCTTTCGGCCGACTACTCGCAGA
>DHWI01000118.1:494-3114 GCA_002413095.1 Thermoleophilia bacterium UBA5186 | reverse complement strand
CAGATCGAGCTGCGCATCCTCGCGCACGTCTCCGGCGAGCCGAAGCTTCGCGAGGCGTTCGCGCGCGGGGACGACATCCATACGGCGACCGCGGCGGAGGTGCTCGGCAAGGACCCGGCGACGCTCACGACTGGTGAGCGGAGCGTCGCCAAGATGATCAACTTCGGGATCATCTACGGGATCTCCGCGTTCGGGCTCTCGGAGAACCTGGAGATTCCGCGCGAGCAGGCGCAGCAGTACATCGACGCGTACCTCGCGCGCTTCCCGCTCGTGCAGGACTTCATCCAGCGGACGATCGAGCAGGCGGCGCGGGACGGATACGTGACGTCGCTGCTCGGGCGGCGGCGACCTGTCCAGGAGATCCGCGCCTCGAACCGGCAGACGCGCTCACTCGGCGAGCGGCTCGCGGTCAACTTCGTCATGCAGGGCTCGAACGCGGACATCATCAAGGTGGCGATGATCCGGATCCACCGGCGGTTGCGGGAGGAGGGGCGGGCCGCGCGCCTCGTCCTGCAGATCCACGACGAGCTCTTGCTGGAGGTGCCCGAGACGGAGGCGTCCGCGGTGCGTGAGCTCGTGCGCGCGGAGATGTGCGGCGCGTATCCGCTCGACCCGCCGCTCGCGGTGGACGTCGGCGTCGGCGACGACTGGAACGAAGCTAAGAACTGACCTTCCGGGCCGGCTCGTTCGTCACGATTGTGTGACGCTTCTTCCACAGCTCGCCCGCTCCGACATGTCCTGGGGTCAGACCCCGGGACAACAGCTCGCCCGCTCCGACATGTCCTGGGGTCAGACCCCGGGACAATGGCTCGCGAGGACACGTGCTTTAGCATCCTGTCGTGGACGTCCGGCTCAGCGACGGCTACACGCTGTTCGTCGAGGAGCTCGGCTCAGGTTTCCCTGTCCTCGTGCTGCACGGCGGGCCGGGGCTCGACCATCAGCACCTCCGGCCCTGGCTGGATCCGCTCGCGGACGACTTCAGGCTGCTCTACGTCGACGAGCGGGGCCAGGGGCGCAGCGAGCGGGTCGAGCCGTCGAGCTTGTCCCTGAACGTGTTCGCCCGGGACGTGGATCTCGCCGCCGAGGCGCTCGGTCTCGACGCGTTCGCGCTGCTCGGGCACTCGTTCGGCGCGATCATTGCGACGCGTCACGCGATCGAACTCGGCACGGCCGCGGGCTACGTGATCTCCGGCGGCGGCGACTCGAGCGCCGCGCTCGGGCAGGACGTCGCCGCGTCACTCGAGGCGATGGGGGAGGTCGGCAAGCCGATCGCGGAGTCCTGGGAGCGCGAGCAAACCGTCGAGACCGAGGAAGAGTTCCGCGAGCTGATGCGCGTCCAGTGGCCCTTCCACTTCGCCGGCCCTGTGCCCGCGGGCTTCGGGGACGAGACGATCTACACGCCCGAGGTGATCCGCCACTTCGCGACCGCCGGCTACGGCAATTTCGACTACGTCCCGGATCTCCACCGCATCGACCGCCCGACTCTCGTCGTCGTCGGCGAGGAAGACCGGACGACGACGGCTCGCGCCGCACGTGTCCTGCACGAGCGGATCGCAGGCAGCGAGTTGACCGTGATCCCGGCCGTCGGGCACATGTCCTTCGTCGAGGCCCCGGACGCCTACCTCGGCGCGGTGCGGCCGTTCCTCCGCCGCGTTGCAGCGGCCGCCGCCACGGTGCTCATCGTCGCCCTCGCCGCAGCCGCGTCGACGCAGGCGAAGGCGCCCCGGCCGCCCGTCCAGGTGGTCGCGAACGAGCCGGCGCTGCTCGAGAGCGTCGACGGAGAGGTCATTTCTTGCGCGGCGAGCCTCGACGAGCAACAGCGCCCCCGGATGGCCTGCGGCGTCGTCGACTTCCGCGAGGGCTTCGTGCTCGGGCCGAAGCCCGGCGCGTACTACGCGCGGATCGGTGCCGACGGCTTGACCGTCCTCCAGGGCGGCGTTGCACCCTCGCCGCCGGAGGCGCGCTACAACGCGCCGGAGCCTGCAGGCACGTCGAAGGCGACGCAGCTCCGTCGCGCTTCGTACCGAATCCTCGACCTTCGGTATGGGCGGCGCTACGCGTTCTCCGGCACCCGGGTCGGCTGCACCGTCTCGAAGAACGAGACCGCGGTGACCTGCAACGTCGTCGACGCTCACTTCCGGCCCCTACGTGGCAGCTACGGCTTCACGCTCGGCTTCCAATCGCTCGTGGTCAAGCGGATCGTGACCTCCGGCGCCTCGGCGATCGTATTCACAGCGCGCCACGGCGAGGCCTAAAAGCCCGCGGAATTGCGCTTCGGCGGCCTGGCTATACTTGTCAGCCGTCTAATGGCGAACGAAACCGTGGCCACCACAACCGAGCAAATAATCAGCGACGACGGCGTCTGGATCACCACTCCCGAGGGAGAGCAGATCCCGAATTACGACGCCACTTTCCCGACGATCAACGAAGGGGAGGTCGTCCACGGCACCGTCGTTCGCGTCGACAAGGACGAGGTGCTCGTCGACATCGGCTACAAGTCCGAGGGCGTGATTCCGGTCGCCGAGCTCTCGATCCGGCGCTCGGTAAACCCGGAGGACGAGGTCTCGCTCGGGGACGAGATCGACGCGCTCGTGATGACGAAGGAGGACGCCGAAGGGCG
>DHWI01000118.1:0-378 GCA_002413095.1 Thermoleophilia bacterium UBA5186 | reverse complement strand
CGCTCGTCGACATCCGCCGCGTCCAGGATCTCGACGAGTTCCTCGGCCAGGAGCTCCGCTGCAAGGTGATCGAGCTCAACCGGTCGCGGAACAATGTCGTCCTGTCGCGCCGCGCCGTCCTCGAGGACGAGCGCAAGGAGCAGCGGCAGCAGATTCTCGACCGGCTCGAGCCGGGCCAGGTCGTCGACGGGCAGATTTCCAACATCGTCGACTTCGGCGCGTTCGTCGATCTCGACGGGATGGACGGGCTCATCCACATCTCCGAGCTTTCCTGGAGCCACGTCAACCATCCGTCCGAGGTGCTCGAGATCGGCCAGGACGTGAAGGTCAAGGTGCTCGACATCGACCGCGACCGTCAGCGGATCTCGCTCGGCCTCA
>DHWI01000037.1:2418-3125 GCA_002413095.1 Thermoleophilia bacterium UBA5186 | reverse complement strand
GAGATCACGTCCACCGCGAAGGCGCGCGCCGCCGGAGTGCGGGAGGCGACCGCTCCGATTGTCGCGTTTGCCGAAGACCACTCGTTCCCCGAGCCCGGCTGGGCGGAAGCGCTCATTCGCGCCCACGGCGACGGCTGGAGTGCGGTCGGGCCCAACGTCGTCAATGCCAACCCGGACCGGATGGTGGGGTGGGCGGACGCCTTCCTCGGGCAGCGGAAGGTCGATCCCGAGCGTGCGCAGGTCGTCGACGACCTGCCCGGACGGAACAGCTCCTACAAGCGCGACGTGCTCCTAACGTACGGGCCGGAGCTCGACGAGCTGCTGGAGATGGAGACGCTCCTGCACTGGGACCTCCGCGCGAAGGGCTACGAGCTGTACCTGGAGCCCGCCGCGCGCACCACGCACTTCAACCACGACCGCCTGCCGGGCTTCGTGCGGGAGCACTTCTACGTCGGACGCCTGTTCGCAGGCCAGCGCGCGCGACGCTGGTCGCTAGGGCGGCGTCTCGCGTACGCGGGCGCGGCGCCGCTGATCCCGGTCGTCCGGCTTTCGCGGATCCTGCCGGAGGTGCGCCGCTCCGCCCGCAAGTACGGGCTCCTGCCGGGCGTGCTGCCGCCGCTCCTGCTCGGGCTGCTGGTCAGCGCGACCGGCGAGCTGTTGGGGTACGCGGCCGGGGTCGGCTCATCTCCGCGCCGGATCGTGGACGT
>DHWI01000037.1:1946-2257 GCA_002413095.1 Thermoleophilia bacterium UBA5186 | reverse complement strand
TCTCAGGGCCGGCGCTCTACTGCGGGCGGCTCGCCGTCGTGGACGAGCGCCTCGAGCCGCGCGGGCTCTCGCCGCTGCCGCGGCGCGGGCTCTCGTTCGCGAATGCGCTCGTCGAGTCGCAGGCGGCGGGCTGCACGATCGTGCTCAATCGCGGGGCCCGGGAGCTCATCCGCGAGTTCCCGCCCGAGGTCGTGAGTCACGACTGGTGGGCGTACCTCGTCGTGTCGGCGTTCGGCGAGACGCTCTACGACGAGCGGCCGTCGATCCTGTTCCGCAAGCATTCCGGCCAGGCGTTCGGGATCGGCGTGGGC
>DHWI01000037.1:1549-1773 GCA_002413095.1 Thermoleophilia bacterium UBA5186 | reverse complement strand
CGCCGCGTCCTCGAGCGCTTCCTCGGCGCGCAGGACCGGTTCGGCTCGCGGCTGAGCTACGCCGTTCGTCCGGACGTGTACCGGCAGTCCACCCGCGACCAGTGGCTGCTCAGGGCCAAGCTCGCGCTCGGTAAGCCCTAGGGCTGCGGATCCGGCGGCGCGGGAGCCGGCGCGGGCTCGAGGCGCTTGGCCTGCACGCGGCGGGCGATGTAGCTCGCTCCGGC
>DHWI01000037.1:0-1345 GCA_002413095.1 Thermoleophilia bacterium UBA5186 | reverse complement strand
CCGTCGACCTTGAGGTCGCTGAACCAGTCGGAGGCGACGTCCTTCCAGCACGGCCGCTTCGCCGCCGCAGGGGTGACGGAGACGGAACCGAGGAGGAGGAGGCCGACGGTGAGGGTGAGGAGGAACGTCTTCAGCGGGGTGATCCTAGAGATCGGTACGGCTTTCACGCGTCGGTTGGGGCCGCGCTTCGACTCAGTCTCGGCCAAGGCGGTGTGTCCGCAGTAAGCCGGGTGTTAGCTGTCTGTAAGAACGGGTTCGCGCGCCGGGGGCCGTGTTAGCGTCGGCGCATGCGAGCGGCCGGCGTGGGCGGTGCGGTAAGCCTCGCGGCGGTCGGCTCGCTCCTCTTCTGCGTTCTCTTCTTCGGGCACGGGCCGGCGGACGACTCGCTGGTCTGGATCGGCGGGTCGGCGGTTCTCTTGGTGGCCGTCGCGGTCGGCGGCTCGATGCTCGGCGCTCTGCCGCGGCCGAGCGCGGGACGCTCGGGGACGCTTGTGGTCGCGTTGCTCTTCGGGCTCGCGGTGTGGAGCGGGCTCTCGATCCTCTGGTCGATCGAGCCCGATCGCTCATGGGCGTACCTCAACCGCGAGCTCGTCTACGTCGCGTTCGCGGTTCTCGGCGTCTACGCGGGCTCACTCGTGCGCGTGCGCCTGCTCGCGGGCGCGCTCGCGATCCTGCTCGGGCTTGTCTTCGCCTGGGCGCTGCTCGGCAAGATCCTCCCGGGGCTCTACGACGACTACGGGCGCGTGGCGCGGCTGCGCGCGCCGATCGGCTACTGGAATGCGCTCGCGCTGCTCGGCGACGCGGCGCTGCCGCTCGGGATGTGGATCGCGGCGCGGCGCGACAGCGCGCATTGGGTGCGCGCCGCGGGTGTCCTGCTCCTGTACGGGGCGATGGTCTCGATGCTGCTGACGTACTCGCGCGGAGGGCTCGTCGTGGGCGCGGTCGCCGTCGCGTTGTGGCTCTTGATCGGGACCGGGCGGATCGAGAGTCTCGCCGCGCTCGGGATCTCCGCGCCGGCGGCGCTCCTCGTGTTCGCTTTTGCGCACACGCTCTCCGGGATCGCTGGGAACGGGGTCACGCGCGCGACGCGCGCGCACGACGGGCGGCTGTTCGCGGTTGCGCTCGTCGTCGGGGCGGTGGCCGTTGGCTGGGCGGCGCACCGGTCGGCGCGCACGGAGGAGGAGCGTCCGATCTCCGACGCGACCGAGCGGCGGTTCGTCCGCTTCGCGGTCGGGGGCGCCACGGGCCTCGTCGTGGGGCTCTTCCTCGTCTCGCTCGTCCGGGCCGGCGGACCGGTCGACTGGGTGAACGCGCGCTGGCACGAGTTCTCGAGCCCGGTGCAGCT
>DHWI01000066.1:8789-11536 GCA_002413095.1 Thermoleophilia bacterium UBA5186 | reverse complement strand
GCGGCGCGGACCCATGAGCCAGTCTAGTCCGCGTCACGAGCCACCTGAACCAACCGACTGCGACTAGTCGCGCTCAAGGCTGGTTAGCCTGCGTCAATGGGCCACACGACAACGTGCGAAATCGACGGACCGCACGAGCACGCGGTTGGCGAGCAACATCTCGATCACGAGCACGAGGGCCACGGACATTCACACGGTCTGGTGGACCGCTCAATCCTGCGCTCCCGAGCGGGCATCCGCGCGGTCTCGTGGAGTCTCGCGATCCTCACGGCTACTGCCCTCGCGCAAGCGTTCGTCTATTCGCGGACGTTGAGCGTTGCTCTGCTGGCGGACCTGATCCACAACTTCGGCGATGCGTTGACGGCCATCCCGCTCGGACTCGCCTTCTTCTTCCGCAGCGCGCGAGGAGAGAGGCTCGCAGGCCTCGCAGTCGTGCTCGCGATCTTCATCAGCGCGCTCGTCGCTCTCGGGCAAACCCTCGAGCGCTTAGTCCATCCGCGTAGCCTGTCGCACCTTTGGCTTCTCGCGGTCGCCGGGATCGTCGGGTTCATCGGAAACGAGATCGCTGCGCAAGTGCGTCTGCGCGCCGGGCGCAAGCTGGACAGCCCTGCGCTCGTCGCCGACGGGCAACACGCGCGGGTGGACGGATTCGTGAGTCTGGGCGTCCTCGCGAGCGCCGCGGTCGTTGCACTTGGCGCTCCCCTCGCTGATCCGATCATTGGCCTTGTGATTACCGGCGTGATCCTCAAGATCACCTGGGACTCGTGGCAGACAATCCATCGTCGCCACGTCGAGCAATAGCCCGGCCGAAGCAAGCCGCGCAGGAGGCCTTGGCGCTTGAACGAGAAACCCACGACGACCAGGGGCTTCGGGAATGGGCGATCCTGGATTCGAACCAGGGACCTCCGCCTTATCAGAGCGGCGCTCTAACCAACTGAGCTAATCGCCCGCGCGGCGCCGAATCGTAGCGGACGCGATTAGAGTCGACGCGATGCCCTGGATGCTGTTCGTCGCGCCGACCCCAACGCCCGATGGGCGGTCAGCCGAAGACCTGTACGAGAAGCGTCTCACCTGGATTACGGACGAGATGCGCGCCGACGCGCGAGCCCGCGGCTGCCGATTCCATCGCGCCTGGCACGCGAAGGACGGTTCCGCGTTCTACGCGCTCGCGTTCTGGGAGAGCCGCGAGGGCGCGAGCGCATTCTTCGAAAAGTGGCGGATCGAGGCGGAGCCCGGCGAGCAGTCGATCCTGCTCGAGGGCGACGTCGGGCTCGTCCCGCTGCCTTAGCTCGCTAGTGGAAGATCTGCGTGCGCCGGAGGTAGTCCTCGACGGCGAGCAGGAACGAGTGGTCGCGTGCCAGCTCGGACAGCGTGACCTTCGTTTCGTCGTCGAGCTCCTGGTCGTGCGCGAGCTCGGTCAGGAAGCTCGAGAGGCGCCCGGCCTGCGACATCGCGGCCATGCGCAGGAAGATCTGCTTCGCGTCGTCGTTCTGAGAGATCGCCTCGAGCGATTCGATGTCCTGGAGCCAGAGCCTGAGCATGACATCACTTCAACGCCCCGCTCTCCGCTTGGGTTACGGGGGCGAGGTTCCGCACAGGCGCTCGAGGGTCTCCGCGAGCTCCTCCAGCTGAACCTCGTCCTTGACGTCGATCTCGACCCGGCCCGGCAGGACACGCACCGGGCGGCCGGTCAGGCGCTCGGCTGCCGCCCGCACTCGAGACGCCAGCATCGGGTCGACCGCGTGCGTCGAGCGCTTCGCGCGCGTGCGCGCGCCTGAGAAGCGGGCCGCGCGCTCGGCGGCGCGCACCGACATGCCCTCGCGGACGATCCGCCGGGCCAGGGCTCGCCGCTCGTCGTTACCCGGGACGGAAAGCACCGCTCGCGCATGACCCTCCGAGAGCTGGCCGCGCTCCACCATTCCGAGCACGTCCTCCGGGAGCTCCAGCATCCGCACGCGGTTCGAGACCGCCGGCTTCGAGCGGCCGACCCGGTCGGCCACGTCCCCGAGCGGCAGGTCGAATTCGTCCATGAGCACCGCGTAGGCGCGAGCCTCCTCGACCGGCGAGAGCTGCTCGCGCGCGACGTTCTCGACCAGTGCAAAGAGGAGCGAATCGCGATCGTCCGCCTCGCGGATCAGGGCCGGGACCGTCGGGTGACCGGCCTCCTTCGCCGCCCGCCAGCGCCGCTCGCCCGCGATCAGCTCCCAGCCGCCCCCAGCCCGCGTCCGCACGACGACCGGCTGCAGGACGCCCTGCGCGCGGATCGAGTCGGCGAGCCCGGACGTCGCCTCGGCGTCGAAGCTGCGCCGCGGTTGGCGCCCGTTCGGATGGATCGCCTCCAAGGGCAGGTGAACGAACTCCGGCAGCGGCGCGGCACCGCCGATGAGCACCTCGAGCCCGCGGCCGAGGCCCTTCCGCTCAGGAACGCTCGACAAGCTCCATCGCCACCTTCCAGTACGCGTCGGCGCCGCTCGAGCGGCGGTCGTGGGCGATTGCGGGGAGGCCGAAGCTCGGAGCCTCGGCAAGCCGGATAGAACGTGGAATCGCTGTCCGGAAGACAAGGTCTCCGAAGTGGCGCCGCACCTCGTCGGTCACGTCGGCCGCGAGGCGCGTGCGGCGGTCGACCATCGTCAGCAGCACGCCGGTGAGCGCGAGCGTCGGGTTGAGGCGCGAGCGGACGAGCTCGATCGAGCGCACGAGCTGCGCAAGCCCTTCGAGCGCGTAGTACTCGGCCTGCACCGGCACGA
>DHWI01000066.1:3387-8738 GCA_002413095.1 Thermoleophilia bacterium UBA5186 | reverse complement strand
AGGTAGCGCTCGCCGTCGTCGCGTCGCGACAGCTCGACGACGGCACCCGCGAGATCGGGCTTGGCGGGGACGAGAGACAGGTTCGGGAACGCGGTCGGCTGCGCCAGATCGGCGAGCGGCGCGCCGTCGAGAAGGTCGTAGCTCGACGTCCCGTTCGCCCGCATGCCGAGCCCGGAAGTGGCGTTCGCCTGCGGATCGAGATCGACGACCAGGCACGGCTCGCCGGCCTCTGCGAGGCACGCGGCGAGGTTGATCGCAGTCGTCGTCTTGCCGACCCCGCCCTTCTGGTTTGCGACCGCGATGATCCGCCCTCCCACAGCGATCAAGTCTCGCTGTTGCTGCGGACGTAGAGAGGGCGCCCTGAGGCGCCCTCTGAAGGAACGGATGAAGCGGTTCCTACTTCTTGAAGCTTGCGCGAAGCTCCTTGACTGCCGCGTGTGCAGCCTCGAGCGCCTGCTTCACTTCGGCCCGCCCTTGCTTCAGGGTCGCGCGGGCGTCCTTGAGCGTGTCGCGAAGACCCTTGAGCGCCTTCGCCTGCTTCGCGGCAGCGAGGTCGGTCTTCAGCTGCGCGCGGTCGGCCTTGAGGGCGTCTGAGGCAGCCTTCCGGTCGGCCCGCAGCTTGGAGAGGTCGGGCTTGATCGCGGCCCGTGCCGCTTCCTTCGTGCCGCCCTTCGCCGCCTGTGCGTCGGAGGCGAGCTTGTTGGCGTCCGCGATTACGGCGTCGTGCGCCGCGCTCGCGTCCGAGAGAAGCTTGGCCACGTCGGCCTTGACCGCAGCCGCGGGATCCGCGTCGGCGAGCGCCGCGGAGGTGGCGAGCACCCCGAGGACGGCCGCCATCGTGAGGAGAGTGAGTGTTTTCTTCATATCCAGCATCGTGCAGCGGTTTACGCACCCGTGGGTTATGCGGACGTAAAGCGTGCGCCTCACGCGAGCGGGCGCTTCTTCGCCATGCCCGGCCTGCGCGGGAACCCGGCCGGAGTCGGGCCGAGCTTGCGCAACACGAGGAAACCGTCCAACTCTTCGACCTCCGCGGCGAGCCTGGCAGCGACCGTGGTGACGCGGTCGACTTCCGCCGAAGGCCCGACCCAGAGGATCGCCGCCCCGCCGGGACCGACGAGAGGCAGGCACCACTCGGCCGCGACGGGAGGCGGCGCGAGCGCCTTCGCGACAGCAACACCGTACGCATCGACCTCCTGCTCCTCGGCACGCCCCTGGATCACGCGCGCGTTGGCGGGCGCGTGCTCGCGCAGGAACGCGCACTTGCGCCCGTTCGCCTCGAGCAGCGCCACCTCCCGGTCGGGCAGCGCGTACGCGAGTGGGATTCCGGGAGCGCCTCCGCCGGAGCCCACGTCGACGATCGGGCCCTCGAACCGCCGGACGAGCTCCACTCCGCGCAAGCTGTCCTCGAGGAGCGCGACGCGTGCCTCGTCGGCGTCTCGGAGTGCGGTCAGCCCGGGAGTCGCGACAAGAGCGCGGAGCCAGGCCTCAAGCGGGGTGGACGACAACGTAGCGATTCGGCTCCGTCCCCTCGCTCGAGGTCTCGACACCGTCGTAGTCCTGAAGGCGCTGGTGGACGACCTTGCGCTCGACCGCGGTCATCGGCTCGAGGTCAACCGACTCGCCGTCCGAGACAGCGCGCTCGGCGCTTCGCACCGCGATCGACTCGAGCAGCTCGCGGCGCCGCGCTCGGTAGCCCGCCGCGTCGACGACGATCTCCTTGCGCGTGTCCTCGAACCGCCGCCAGGCGATCGAGTTGGCGAGGTACTGGACCGCGTCGATCGTCTGGCCGTGCCGCCCGATCAGCATCCCGAGGTCGCCGCCCTCGCAGGTCACCACGATCTGCTCGTCGCCCTCGACGACCTCGACGCGGCAGTCCAGGCCGATTGCCGCGACGACGCGCTCGACCAGCTCCCGAGATTCGGCCGCGAGGTCGCTCTCGTCGGCGGCCCGCGGTGAATCCCGCCGCTCGGCGAGCACCCGCGAGGCCGTCGCCATCACCCGCGCCGGCTCGTACCCGACGCCGAGCAATCCGCGCTCCCCTTCGGAGACGACCTGGAACACCACTGTCGACTTGTCGAGCCCGGGCTGACTCCGCTCCAGCTCCCGCAGCGCCGCCCACTTCGCCTCGCCGACGGTCTCGCCGGTCGCCTCGACGGAAAGCGGCTCGAGCTCTTCGCTCACCGCCGCGACTTCTTCTTGCGCTTCACCTTCCGCACCGGGCGCGCCTGGGCCTTCGCGGCCGGCACAGGCTTCGGCGACGGAGCCGAGTGCCGTTTAGCGCCGTTCCCGGAGTCGTCGCCGCCCGAGCGGGACGACTTCTTTCCGGTCGGGGCCGGCGTGCGCGGGACGAGCCGCCGCGTGATCAGGCCCTGACCGACCGTCCACAGGTTCGTCGTCACCCAGTAGAGAAGCAGGCCCGTCGGGAAGACCGCCGTCCCGACCGGATGCAGGATGAAGACCGCGAAGACGAGCGGCATCGCGAGCATGAGCATCCGCTGCGACTTCTCCATGGTCGTCGACATGTAGTACGTCGAGGCGAGCTGACTGAGGATGTAGATGACGATCAGCACGTATCCCGACCAGTGCGCCGTGATCGAGTCCGTGATGTTCGGGACGACGTGCAGCCACGAGAACTTGCCGGCGTCGACCGCCGCCTGACCACCGGGTGGATTCCTCGAGAGGTGCCGAAGGACGTAGTAGAGCGCGAAGAAGACCGGCAGCTGCGCGGCGATCGGCAGACACGACGCGAGCGGGTTGATCTGGTTCTCCTTGTAGAACTTCATCAGCTCTTCCTGCTGCTTCTGCCGGTCGTCCTTGTACTTCTTCTGGATCTCCTTCATCTCCGGCGCATGCCGCTGGAGCGCCTGCATCGAGTGGATCTGCTTGACCGTCAGCGGGACGAGGACCATGCGGACGATCACCGTCAGCGCGATGATCGACCAGGCCCAGGGCAGGCCCGCCGTGCCGTGCAGCCAGTCGAGCACGCTGCGGAGGAAGTTCTCGATCGGCGTCAGCGGGCTGGCGAGGATCGCGGCAATCATGCAAGCCTCCCGTGGAACACCCGCTGATCATCGACGTGGTCGACTCCGCCGTGGCTCCACGGATTGCAGCGCAGCAGCCTCCAGCCGGCCAGGATCGACCCGCGCACCAGGCCGTACCGGCGCAGCGCGTCGAGCGCGTACTGCGAGCAGGACGGGTGGTACTTGCAGCTCGGCCGCAGCACACGGCCGAGCGTCTGCCGATAGACCTGGACGAGCGCGATGCCCACGTATTTCATGCGGTTACCTTTGACGTTCGCGCGTATCGACTCGTCGGTTCAGACGGACGCACGGGCACAGCCCGCACGTCCTGAGGGCGGCACCGCAAGCGGCGCCTCATGCCGCAGCCTTCTGGACGACCTCGTCGACGCGCTCCCGAAGCCAGTCGAACCCGCGCGCCTCGGTCGCCTCGGCCAATCCGGGGCGCACGATCAGAACGTAGTCCCGGCCGCGCTGCACCTGCGGTAGGAGTGCGCGCCAGACCTCCCGAAGCTGCCGCTTGATCTTGTTTCTGACCACCGCGCCGCCGTTCGCCTTCGGCACCGCAAGCCCGAGCCGCGGCTCACCGTCAGCGTCCTCGCGCGGAAACCAGTAGAGCACCAGGAAGCGCGTCGACACGGAGCGCCCTTGCCGGTAGACGGCGTCGAAGTCCCGGGAGCGGGAGAGGCGGTTGCGGCGCTGCACGAGTTTCCGCCTGCAGCTTAGGCGGACAGGCGCTTGCGACCGCGCGCGCGGCGGCGCTTGAGGATCGCACGTCCGGCGCGCGTGGACATGCGCGCGCGGAAGCCGTGCTTGCGCTTTCGGCGTCGAACGTTCGGCTGATAGGTCCGCTTCAAGAGGTCGCCTCCAAAAAAATCCCCCTTCCGGGGGCCCGTCGATCGGCCAGTATAGATGAGGTCACGCAGGCTCGGTTGTCCACAGCCGAAGCCCCCGCAAGCGGCGGCTAAATGCCTCGTTCACCAGGCGGTTTCCACAGGTGTGGAGAGGAATGTGGACGTTGGAAAACCCCTGCAAATCATGGTTTCTTACGCGGCCATAATCCACATTGTCCCGCGTGCGCGACGCTGGTATGTTAGGCGCTCCCTCGAGCTGCAAAGGAGCAAGCGAACCGGCGTGGAGCGCCAAATTGAGCTGACTGCGGAGACCCTGTGGAACGAAGTCGCCAGTCGGCTCAAGGGGGCACTCAATGAGACCACGTACCGCACGTGGTTCGCTGAGGCCGAGGGCTTCGACCTGACGGACGACGCGTTCGCGATCGCCGTCCCGAACGACTTCACGCGCGAGTGGATCGAGGGCCATTTCGTCGGCCTGATCAAGGCCGCCGTCCGCGACGCGACGGGCGTCGAGCGGCGGATCAGCCTGACCGTTTCCGACTCGCTGACGCCCGGTCCGAGCGCCGCCGCGGCCGAGCCGCCGAAGCGCGCCGAGGGCGAGCTCGCAAACATCAACCCGAAGTACACGTTCGACCTCTTCGTGATCGGCTCGTCGAACCGCTTCGCGCACGCGGCCGCACTCGCGGTCGCCGAAGCGCCGGCGCAGGCGTACAACCCGCTGTTCATCTACGGCGGCACCGGGCTGGGGAAGACGCACCTGCTGCAGGCGATCGCGAACTACGTCGACGAGCACTCCGCGGACCTGACCGTCCGCTACGTCACGAGCGAGACGTTCATGAACGACTTCATCAACTCGCTGCGCGACAAGCGCATCGAGGGCTTCAAGCAGCGCTACCGCACCTATGACCTGCTACTGATCGACGACATCCAGTTCTTCGAGTCGAAGGAGCGGATCCAGGAGGAGTTCTTCCACACCTTCAACTCGCTCTACGAGGCCGGCTCACAGATCGTGATCTCGTCCGATCGTCCCCCGAAGGAGATCCCCACGCTCGAGGAGCGGCTGCGCTCGCGGTTCGAGTGGGGGCTGATCACCGACGTGCAGCCGCCGGATCTCGAGACGCGCATCGCGATCCTGCGCAAGAAGGTGAAGACCGACTCCATCCATATCGCCGACCCCCAGGTGCTGACCTTCATCGCAGGGAGAATCTCGACCAACATCAGGGAGCTCGAGGGAGCGCTCACGCGCGTCGTCGCGTTCTCGTCGCTGACGGGCCGCGCGATGACGGTCGAGCTTGCGCAGGACGTGCTCAAAGACGTCTTCCCCCAGGGGGAGATTCCCGCCGTGACGATCCAGCGAATTCAGGATCTCGTCATCGAGCGCTTCGGTCTCTCGCACGAGGAGCTCGTCGGCGACAGGCGCTCGCAGAACATCGTGTATCCCCGCCAGGTCGCGATGTACCTCTCGCGCGAGCTGACCGAC
>DHWI01000066.1:2592-3317 GCA_002413095.1 Thermoleophilia bacterium UBA5186 | reverse complement strand
CGTCGCTCCCGAAGATCGGCAAGGAGTTCGGCGGGCGCGATCACACGACCGTGATCCACGCGACCTCGAAGATCGCGCGCCTGATCCGTGAGGACCGCTCTGTGTACAACCTGGTGCAAGAGTTGACCGCACGCGTCAAGCAGGTTCGGTGATTCTGTGGAGCGATTCGCCGTCCCCGCCAGGCCTGTTGAAGACAGTGACTTGTCCACCATGGCCGTCCACCGCGAAAATGGCTCTGGCAAGCGCAGGAAGACCGTCTTCCCCGATGTCCACACTCTCTACTGTTACTACGAACTTTTTTAAAGAAAGAAGATCATGGAAACAGAAGTGATGGTCGGATCGGGGATGAACATCAGTTGCTCGCGGGACGAGCTCGTCCAGAAGCTCGGAGTGGTGGCGCGCGCCGTGTCGACGAGGACGGCGGTGCAGATCCTCGCCGGCGTGCTCTTGCGCGCCGAGGGGGGCCAACTACACCTCGCCGCGACCGACATGGAGCTGTCGCTGCGCTCGTCGATGGAAGCGCAGGTCGAAGGAGAGGGCTCGGTAGTCGTTCCCGGGCGGCTGCTCGTCGACCTGGCGCGCCTGCTGCCGGAGAGCGACGTCACGATCGAGCATCGCGTCGAGGAGGGCATCGTCCGCATCGCGTGTGGCGCCTACGAGTCGCGACTCAACACGTACAACGCCGAGGACTTTCCGCGCCTCCCCGAGCTCGACGCACTCACGAC
>DHWI01000066.1:1173-2519 GCA_002413095.1 Thermoleophilia bacterium UBA5186 | reverse complement strand
GAGCCGGGGAAGCTCGTGATGGCCGCGACCGACTCGTATCGGCTCTCGGTGAAGGAGACGCCGCTCGAGGGCGACGTGCCGGAGCTCGAGGCGATCATCCCGTCGCGAGCGCTGCTGGAGCTCGCTCGCATCGCGGTCGCCGGCGACGAGGTCGAGATGGGCGTCCACGAGAACCAGGTGATCTTCAGCATTGCGGCCGAAGGCGTGTACCTGACGACGCGCCGCATCGACGGCCAGTTCCCGAACTACAAGCAGCTGCTGCCGGAGACGTTCGAGCATGACGTCACGATCCCCCGAGGAGAGCTCCTCGACGTCGTCCGCCGTACGTCGGTGATGGTGCAGCGCAACTCGCCGCTGCGGCTGCGCTTCGCGGAGGGCGAGCTGACCGTGACCGCCCGGACGCAGGATGTCGGCGAGGCGACCGAGTCGCTGCCGGTGCAGTTCTCCGGGGAGCCGCTCGAGATCGGGTTCAACGCGGAGTTCCTCAAGGACGGGGTGGAGTCGATCACCTCCGACGACCTGAAGCTCCACCTGATCAGCCCGCTCCGGCCCGCTGTGATCGAGGGCGACGGAGACGACTTCAGGTACCTCATCATGCCGATTCGTCTCGCGGGTTAGCCGCGCCGCTGATCGTCAGCTCGGTTTCGCTTCGGAACTTCCGCTCCTACGAGAAGCTGGACCTCGGCCTCGAGTCGGGGCTCGTGCTCGTCGTGGGGAGGAACGGGGCCGGCAAGACGAACTTGCTCGAGTCGCTGCACGTCGGCACGCAGGGCTTCTCGCCGCGCACGCGGTCCGACGCGCAGATGATCCGCTTCGGCGAGGAAGCCGGGCGCGTCGCGCTCCGCGGCGGCCGCGGCGGTGTTGCGGTCGAGCTCGAGGTGACGCTGCAGGCGCGCGAAGGCAAGCGGGCACGTCTGAACGGAGCGCCGGTGCGCGCGGCCGAGCAGCTGCGCTCGGAGGTCTCGACGCTCGTCTTCACGCCGGACCGGCTCGTCGTCGTCAAGGGTGGGCCGGCGGCGCGGCGCGCGTACTTCGATCGGGCGCTCGGGCGGTTGGTTCCGGCTCGCGCGGGCTTGTCGGCCGAGTACGGAGCTGCGGTGGCTCAGCGGAACGCGGCGCTGCGGAGGATCGCCGGCGGCTACTCGTCCCGCGAGGCTCTCGAGCCGTGGACGGAGAAGGTCGCGGAGCTGGGCACGCACCTCGTCCAGTCGCGCGGCGAGGTGATCGACCTGCTCTCGCCGGCGTTCGCCGAGCGCGCCGAGGAGCTCGGGCTGCCCGAGGCGTCGCTGCGTTATGAGGGCGATCCGCCGACCGTCGCCGCGCTCGAGGAGCGCGAGGCACGCGAC
>DHWI01000066.1:297-1033 GCA_002413095.1 Thermoleophilia bacterium UBA5186 | reverse complement strand
TCCGCGGCCAGGCGCTGATCACGGCGACCGACGCGGGAGCTCTGCCGATCGACCCCAGCCAGCTGCTCGAAGTCACGCCCGGCGAGGTCGCCGCACGGTGAGCAGTTGGATGCCGCAGCCGATCGGCGGCATGGTCCGTCGTGAGCTGTCCCGCCATGGGCCGGCGGAAGGGATGGCGGACATCGTCGGCGCCTGGCCGGAGCTCGTGGGCGCGGAGGTCGCGCGGAACGCCTGGCCCGCGCGGGTCGCCCGCGACGGGACGCTGCACGTGCACACGAGTTCGTCGGCCTGGGCGTTCGAGCTCGGCCAGCTCGCTCCCGACATCCTGGAGCGGTTGCGGAAGACGCTGCCGAAGGCCGCTCCGCCGGCCCTCAGGTTCGCTGTGGGAAACCTTCCGGAGCCCGAGCTGACGAGCGCCGAACGGGCCGGTCCCGAGGCCCCGCGGCCCGGCCCGAAAGAACGCGCAGCCGCGGCCGAGCTGACGGCGTCGCTAACCGATCCCGAGCTGCGCGACCTCGTCGCTCGCGCTGCTGCTGCAAGCCTCGCAAAGAGCGGCTAAAGCCTCGATTCGGGGGCCGGTGACGGCCGGTCTTTCTGGTAAACTTCGAAATGCCCGCAAAGCGGAAATTTGCAGGGCTTTTTTCATGACTGAAACCACATATACC
Source organism: Thermoleophilia bacterium UBA5186 (assembly GCA_002413095.1). Taxonomy (GTDB): domain Bacteria; phylum Actinomycetota; class Thermoleophilia; order Gaiellales; family Gaiellaceae; genus UBA5186. The sequence goes on along the minus strand of DHWI01000066.1, from coordinate 368 downwards.
GCAAAAGACATCACCGTTCTCGAGGGGCTCGAACCGGTCCGGCTCCGCCCGGGCATGTACATCGGCTCGAC
>DHWI01000066.1:0-246 GCA_002413095.1 Thermoleophilia bacterium UBA5186 | reverse complement strand
GCATGTACATCGGCTCGACGGGTCCTCGGGGGCTCCATCATCTCGTCTACGAGGTCGTCGCCAACTCGGTCGACGAGGCGCTCGCAGGCCGCAACGACCGAGCCGACATCACGCTGCATCCCGACAACTCGGTGACGGTCCGAGACTACGGCTCGGGCATCCCGGTCGACGTGATGCCGGAGCAAGGCCTGCCGGCGCTGACGGTGGTGCTGACGAAGCTCCACGCAGGCGGAAAGTTCGGCGGCG
>DHWI01000061.1:7953-8359 GCA_002413095.1 Thermoleophilia bacterium UBA5186 | reverse complement strand
GGGCGATTGCGAAGAAGCTCGCGGACGGCGGCGCCCAGCTCGCCTTCACCTATCAGGGCGAACGGATCGAGAAGTCCGTCCGCGACCTGGCCGAGATGGTGGACACGAAGCTCGTGACGGAGTGCGACGTCCGCTCCGACGACGACGTCGTTCGCGTCTTCGACGAGGTCGGGCAGGCGTTCGACGGCAAGCTGGACCTGCTCGTCCACTCGGTCGCGTTTGCCGCGGCCGAGGATCTCGAGGGACGCTTCACCGACACGCCGAGAGACCGCTTCTGGATGGCGATCGACGTCAGTGCCTACTCGCTCGTCGCCTGCGCCCGCGCGGCCGAGCCGCTGCTCGAAGCTGCCGGCGGCGGCTCGATCGTGACGATGACCTACCTCGGCGGCGAGCGCGCGGTGCCGCA
>DHWI01000061.1:2066-7948 GCA_002413095.1 Thermoleophilia bacterium UBA5186 | reverse complement strand
GCGAAGGCGACGCTCGACGCCTCGGTTCGCTACCTCGCCTGGGATCTCGGCCAGAAGGACATCCGCGTGAACGCGATCTCGGCAGGCCCGGTGCGGACGCTCGCCGCCCGCTCGATCGCAGGCTTCCCGACGATGGAGGCGATCGTCGAGGAGCGCTCGCCGCTGCACCGCCACATCGACTCCGACGACGTCGGCGAGGCGGCTGCGTACCTCCTCTCGGACGCCGCGCGCAACGTGACCGGGACGACGCTCTACGTCGACTCCGGGTACCACGCTATGGGCATGTAACGCGTGGTTCTGCCGATGAGATTGCCGAGTCTCTGGGTCGCGAGCACCAAGCTAGGCAAGGACGCAGGGAGCCCCGTCGTGCTCGCCGCGCTTGTCGTCGTCGTGCTCGTCGCGGTGATCGGCTCCGAGCAGTTGGCCGGAGCCCGGCGGCGCGCCCGCGGCGAGCCGTCCCCTCTCGAACGCCTAGGGGAAACTCCAGAGCTCGATCGGGCCGCCGGAGACCAGCCGGCGTAGCCCGAGCCTCGCGAGTCCGCGTTCGGCCTGCGCTTGACAGGCCGGCGGGACGAGGCCCGTGTGCTCGTACATCGGCGCGTGAACGGCGACATAGCGCACGCCGAGCCTTCGGAGGAGCGCGAGATCCCGGGCCCTCCCGCAGTTGAGCGCGCGCAGGCGGCGCGCCAGCTCGTCCGCGGCGACGGGCGCGAGCGTCGAGTAGCCGAGCGGTCGCTGCCGCAGGGCCTGCATGTCGTAGTAGTGGTAGACGCTGCCGTAGTGGATGTCCGGGAGGAAGACCGGCAACTCGAGCAGCCGGCCGGGAGGAGCGCCGCGTAGCGCGGCGTAGGCGGCGTTCGTCTCGTCGGCCTCGGAGGCGCCGTAGAGCCGCGCGTGGAGATCGGCCCCGACGAGCGCGAGCGCCGCCACGGGGACGAGCAGCGCATGCCGCCGCGACAGGCGAGCGACAGCGAACGCGACGAGAGCCGCGAGACACAGGCAGGCGAGCGGCATCAGCCGTTCCGGCACTCGGGGGTAACGAAACGGCTTGAACGCGTGCCAGACGGCCGTGTAGAGCGGCAGATTCGTACCGAGCGCAAGCAGCATCGGGACGAGCGCGCCGAGCCCGAGGACCAGCGCGAGCCCTCGCCGCCCATCGCGCCAGAGCAGCGCCAGCCCGGCCGCCGCGGCGATCGGCGTCAGCCAGCCGAGGAAGACGAACTTCTCGGTGTCGGTCTTGCGGCGCGCGACAAAGTCCCCGAGCCCGGCGGAGTAGTGCTTGACGGCGTGCAGCGAGCGGCCTCCCGCAAGGACAGAGTGCGAGATCGACGTCTCCTGCACCAGCACACCCGCCGCGACTGAAAGCGCGAGCGCGAGCACGACCCCGAGCAGCTCCCGGCGACGGCGCGCGCGCACGATGCCGTACGCGCACACGAACGGGATCGCCCCGAGCGCGAGGTGCACCTGCCCCGAGAGCGGTATCGACGCCAGCGATACGGCCGCGACCGCGAGCCAGCCCCAGCCGCCGCGCCGCGCCCGCTCGAAGCCGAGCAGCGCCAGCGGGAGCAGGATCGAGATCGGGCCGAGCAGGTGGCCGACGCTCTGATTCGCACGGTACGGCGCGAGCGCGAACGCGAGCCCGCCGACGAGTGCCGGTCCGCGCGGCAGCCCGAGCTCCCGCAGCCACGCGCAGGCGAGGAGGCCCGCGGCGACGTACAGGAGGAGTACGAGCGTGTTCCAGGCCACGACCGTCCCGAAGAGGGCCCGGAGCGGCCAGAACGGGATCCCGAAAGGCCAGCCCTGCAGGTTGAGGACCGGCTTCGACTCGGGGCGGAAGGTGTACGGGTCGCGCCATGGCGCCCGGCCGTGCTCGAGCTGGTGCCCGACAAGCCAGAAGTGGTAGGTGACCTGGAGATGGTCGCCCGCCGCGGCTTCTCCGTGGCCGGGCGCGCCGCCCGAGAGGAAGTCGCTCGTGAAGCTGTCCGCCACGCGAGGCCAGGTGGCGGAGACTCCTGCGGCGAGGTAGAGAACTGTGGCGAGCGCTACGAAGCCTGCGCGGCTTCCAGGCACCGCTCGTCGGTGCCGCTTCAGGACGTGCGGGCTTCGCCCGCTCGTCCGTCTGCGCTCCCTGACCCGGGCGCAGAGCGTGAGCGGCGGGACGCTTCTAGCAGCTCGTCGAAGTCGGGCACCTCCGTCGAGTCGTAGCGCCATGCGCCGCGGACCGTACCGCCCTCGTCGACGAGGAACGCGCTCCTCGCGGCCACGTCCTGCATCCGGTCCCAGTCCTGCGAGACCCCGAAGCCGCGGATCGCGTCCGCGTTCCAGTCCGAGAGGAGGTCGAAGTTCAGGTCGAGCGCGGCCGCCCAGGCGATATGCGTCCACGGCGAGTCGCGTGAGACCCCGAACGGGCGCACGCCGGCCGCCTCGAACTCCGCTCTCCTGTCACGCAGGAGCTCCATCTCGTTCGTTCAGGTCGAGGACCAGTCGAAGAGGTAGAAGAGGAGCAGGACGCGTCCCTCCGAGACGAGCTCTCGCAGGGACGCCCGCCTGTTCGGGCCGGTCCACACGGTCACGTCCGGGATGCGCTCGCCGACGTCCAGCACGCGTCGAGCCTACTGTGCCGAACGGACCGTCGCGGCGGCATAGCGGGCGACCGCAGCCGGGCGAAGCGGACCGGATGGCAGCTCGACGACGAACGACGAGCCCAGGAACTTGTGGTTCTGCCAGTTGGGAGCCGTCCCGGCGAGCCACGGCAGGGCGCGGAACGGCAAGCCGACGCGCTGCGCGAATCGCCGCGCCGCCGGGATGCTCTTGCCCCAGGCCCGCACCATCGTCAGCGGCTGGTGGTACCAGATCGTGACGTTCGGGCGGAGGTCGCCGATCAGGCGCTTCGCGATTAGCGTCTCGGGCTCGGAGAACGGACGCGGCCCGGGGTACTCGGGGTCGCCGCGCCGCCCAATCCGTCGCCAGCCCAACGCGAAGTTGCGGTTCAGGTCTACTCCGCGCGCGTTGACGCGGACGCCCGCGGCATAACCGTCCGGGTTCAGGTTCGGGACGATCCAGAGGTCGACGTCCGCGGGCTCCAGCTCGAGCAGATGCCGCGTCACCGCCAGAGCCGCGCATTCCGTCCCGTGGATGCAGCCGAAGACGAGCACGCGTCGCGGCGCGAGCGGGTTGCCGCGCTCGAACGCACGGATCTCGCGCCCTTGCGACGAGCGCCCGACCAGGATCCCGGTGTCGCGTCGCCCGAACCGGACGTGGACGTGATTGTCGTGTCCCGCGAGCTGCTGGACGATCCCTGCCGGCCCGGTGAGCCCGGTGTTCGGCCCGACGAAGATCTTCACGGCGCCGGCGCGCACAAGGCGATTGACGAGATCCTGCGAGAGGCGGCGGTCGATCTGGCCGGGCCGGTCGGGCGGCCGCTCGAGGCGGTCGCGGCGCGGGTAGTAGAGGTCTGCGTCGAGCCCGTTCTGGTGCGAGAGGTGCTTCGGGCCGAATGGGCCGCCGTTGCGCCGGCTCAGGTCGCCGACGCCGACCCGGATCCAGTGGTCGCGGCTGAAGCCGTTGATGACGCCGAGCACCGTGCGGACGAGCCGGTCGGTTCCCCAGCGGCGCCAAGCGCGGTCGGGCGAGCGGTGCAGCAGCGGATCCCACGTGAAGAAGCGCTCGCCGAACGCGGGGAAGAGCACGCCGTTCACGAGCAGCCCTCCGGCTGGTTGGCCGACCGCGAGCGAACGCCGCCAATGCGGTCGAGGGAAGGCGCCGATGCGCAAGGAGTCCAGAACGCCCGTTAGCTCGCTGCGCGTTCGCGGCGCTGCATCCGACCCGAGGAACGCGTAGACATAGAAGCCGCGGCGAGCCGACCGGAACTGCATGAACCAGCCGGGCGCGCGCAGCGGCACGCAGCACTCCATCCCGGTCGGCTTGCCGACGAGGCGGAAACGCGCCGGACGCGCGTCGAACCGGCTCACATCCGAATCCGTCTCCTCCAGAACGAGGAACGCGCCGTCGCGCGGCAGCACAGGTCTGCTGCCGACTCGGAAGGACGCGACCGCGAGCACTTCCCGCGGGTCGATGCAGGGGGTGAACCGGCGCTGGACCACTCGCCAGCCGTCGGGGAGGCGGCCGGAGATTCCCGCCCCGGTGTGGAATGAGCCTCCGGCCGCGGCCGGTGCGAGTGCCAGGCCGGCGACGCCGGCGATCAGGGCTGCGCGCAGCACCAGCCGCCGAGTGCGGGGAAGACTCCGGTCTGTGAGAACTGTTCGGCTACCCGTGCGACGGGCAGCACCTTGCGCTCGCGGCCGGTTCCGACGAAGAGCCACTGGTCGGCATCGGGCCACGCGAGCAGCAGCCAGCGACCGTCGGGCGACCACTCGACGCCGGTGAACGTCCCGGTGGCCGCGAACAACCGCCGCGGCGTCCGGAAGGGATGCGCCGCGTCGAAGACGAGCAGCTCGCTGCGATCCGGTCCAAACCTGCGCGTCAACGCGAACAAGTGAGTGTGTGGCGAAACCGCCAGCGAGTGGGGGCCGGGGGGCAGCGCGATCCTCCTGACGAGCGTTCGGTTCGGGCGCACGATCCGAAGCGACCGTGGCGAGAGCGCGAGCAGCACGGAGCCGTCGGCGACCCACTTGAGCTCCTGCGGAATCTCCCCGCTCGGTTCGTGCCGAAGCGCCGCCGGTGCATCGACGTCGACCAGGTGGATCCCGCCACGCCGGTCCGCGAACGCGAGCAGGTGCCGGCCCGCGGCGGGAAGCCACGCGGGTGTCGCGCGCGCGACGTTCTGAGCAAGCAGCCGGTCGCCCTTCCCGTCGCCGCCCACAACGCGCAGGTTCGGCCCCGCCCCCAGATACGCGATCCGGGTGTCGTTGCGCGTGCCGCCCCAGGTAGGCACGCTGATCCGGCCGGTCCGGGCGAGCGACCAGTGCACGTCGCCGTTCGGCTCGATCGCAAACAGCTCTTGTCTCCTCGTCGCGGCGACGTACTTGCCGTGCGGCGACCATGAGAGCTCGTCGTAGCGGTCGAGGAGCCGCTTTGACCCGTCGCGGTCGACGATCCACGGACCGTCGGTGGAGTAAACGATCAGCCGGCCCGGCGCAGGCAGCGAGAAGAGCGCCGGCGCCGCGTTCTTCTCGCCCACCGACTGGCGAATGTCGCCGAGCACGGCCCGGCCCGGTCCCGTGAGCGCGCCGGCGACGACCGCGAGCGCGACGGCGAGCGCGAGCGCCGGGCGCACGTACCGGCGCGGGCGCGGGACGGCTTCCCGCTCCGCGAAGGCGCGCCGGACTACCTCCCAGGCACGTTCCTCGGCGCCCTCGGGGATGTCGACGTGCAGGTTCACCGGAGCTCCTCGCCGATCGCCTCGCGCAGCTGGTCGAGGCCCCGCCTGAGCCGCGAGTTGACCGTCCCGCGCGGCAGCTCGAGGATGTCGGCGATCTCGCCGGGGCTGTAGTCGAGCAGGTGCCGCAGGACGATCACGGCTCGGTGCTCCGGCGACAGTCCGGCGAGTGCGGCGACGAGCGCGGGCGCGTCGGAGTCGCGCGGCTCGTCTGTTGCAGGGACGGCGGCGTCCTCGCGCACCTCTGCGCGGAGGGCACGGGTCCGCGTCCAGTCGATCGCGCGGTTGACGACGATCCTGTGCAGCCACGGTCCGAACGGACGGCGCCGGTCGAAGCGGTCGAGGGCGCGTACGGCGGCGAGGAAGGACTCCTGGGCGATGTCCTCGGCTGCTGCCGCATCACGAACGACGAGCACCGCCGCGCGGAAGGCGAGTGGCCAGTGCGCGCGAAAGAGCCGCTCGAGGTCCGCGGCGGAGCCAGCCTGGGCACCCTTGACCCAGGCACGCTCCTCACGGCTCGGGCCGGCCATGCACCGACTCTACG
>DHWI01000061.1:0-2045 GCA_002413095.1 Thermoleophilia bacterium UBA5186 | reverse complement strand
GGAGCAGATGACCCGCTTCCGCACACCGGTCGTCGTCGCGCTCGCGCTGGCCGTCCTACCGGCCGCCGCTGCGAAGGGAACGCAATCTGAGCTGAGCGTCCGTCCGACCGGCTCGCGCGGGCCGCTCGTCCAGTACGACCTCACTCACGCCTCGAAGCGATTTTCGCTGCCCGCCGGGATGCTCTCGGCCGACGGGTTGCGCTTCGCGTTCGTCCGCGGGCGGAAGCTGAACTTCTACAGCGTGCCCGGCCGCGGCGTCTCGTTCGACGCATCCGTGCCGCTCGGGAGCTCCGTCGAGGCGGTTGCTCCCGAGGCGCGCTACGTCGTCGTCCGGACCGGCGCGCAGGCGCGCCTCGTCGACGGTCTCCGCGGCAACGTCCTGCAGAAGGTGACGCTACGGCGCGGCTTCACGGTCGATGCGATCTCCCCCGAGGGGCGCTGGCTTTACCTAATCGAGCACAAGAATGGCCAGCAGTACGCCGTCCGGCGGCTCGACCTGCGCACCGGCGTCCTCCACCCGGGCGCGCTCGTCGAGAAGGGTCAGCAGGAGCAGATGGCGGGTACGCCGGCCGGCGCGATCCAGTCCTGGGACGGCAACTGGCAGTTCACGCTCTACGTGAACGCCGCGCACAAGACTGCGTTCGTGCACGCGCTGAGCCTCAACCAGTCGTACACGGTCTGCATCGACCTGCCGGGAACCGGGACGCCGGCGCAGCTCCGCACCTACGCGCTGGCTCTGTCGCCCGACGGGCACCTCTTTGCTGCGAATCCCGCGCTCGGCGTGATCGCCGACATCTCGGCCAGAAGCTTCGGGTCGGTGGTCACGAAGTTCCCCGCAGCTTCCGCCGCTCGCACGGCGAGCGCGGCTGCGGCGCCCGACGGACACAGGGTGGCGTTCTCCGCGGGCCCCCGGATCTGGGTGTTCGACGGCGACTCGGTAAGGGGGCCCTACTCGACGGACGCGAACGTCGTCGGACTCGGCTTCGCGGACGCACGGCGCCTCTTTGCGGCGCGGATGAACGGGCCGCTCATGGCGTACGACGCCGCGACTGGCAAGCGCGACTAGGGACCTCGCCCGCCGGCGACTGCGTACTGCAGTCGATGCTCCGGGTCTCGCTTGCTCTTTTCTTCGCGCTCGTCGCCGCCTCAGGCGCTCTCGCGGGCGGCGGGCCGCCGCCGGCGAGCCATCGAGTCGTCGGAACCGCAGGGCCGGACACGCTGCTGGGAAGTGTCCATGCCGACTATCTGATCGGCGGCGCCGGAAACGACGAGCTCTACGGCGGCCGCGGCGCAGACTGGCTCAACGGCGGCGCCGGGGCGGATCACCTGTACGGCGGAGACGGAGCCGATCACATCGTGGGCGGCACCACCGACGGGCTCCCGTCACCGAGCGTCCATCGCGAGCGCCTGCTCGGCGGCGCCGGCAACGACATACTCGTCAGCGGCGCGGCTGGCGCTGTCCTCATCGGCGGCCGCGGCGACGACCATCTGATCGCGACGGGCCGACGGGACTCGTGTGGATCCGACGCCTGCATCCAGTACGAGCTCGGCGGGCCCGGCAACGATCAGATCTGGACCAACGACGGGAATCCCGACGTGGTCGACTGCGGGACGGGCCGGGACATCGTGCACGCAGACCTGAACGACCAGCTGAGCCGCTGCGATCGCGTCGCCGCCCCGTGAGCCGCCTGACGGTCGTCACCGTACTGGTCACCGCTTCGGGCGCTCCGTCACGCGGTAGCCGACGCCGCGACCTCCGTCGCCTCCGCGATCTCCCGCACGACCTCGACGATGTCGCGGTTCGCGTTGAAGATCCGCAGCTGGCGGTCTGACCCGTTGCCGCGCGCGAGGATCTCCTTCACGCCCTCGAGCTCGCGCTCCGAGCCCAGCTCGCGCGCGTGCGGCTCGACTTCGCGCAGCGTCCGCCGCACTGCCTGTGCGACCGGGATCCGGTTCCGGCGGCCGGTGGCGAGATCCATGATCGGTGCCTCGAGCCCGTAGCGCGCCGACAGCCACTTGTTCTCGGTGGTGAGGATCCGGTGGTA
>DHWI01000213.1:1642-3854 GCA_002413095.1 Thermoleophilia bacterium UBA5186 | reverse complement strand
ATGACGCTCTCGCCCGTTGAAATCAGACACGTCCGCTTGGGCCGTGGCCTGTTTGGCTACCGCCGCCGCACCGTCGACGAGCTCGTGCAGGAGGTGACCGAGAGCTTCGAGGACGTCTGGCGCGCCAGAGCAGACCTTGCCGACGAGGTCGAGCGGCTCGAGAACGACCTCGTGCGCTACCGCGAGCTCGAGACGCTGCTCCGCAGCACGCTCGTCTCCGCCGAGCGAGCCTCCCAGGAGCTCATGGAGCAGGCCAGACGCGAGGCCGAGCTCGTCATGACCGAGGCGCACGCCGAGGCCCGCGCGGTCACGCGCGAAGCCCTGGCGGAGCGCGAGCGGCTGCACAACGAGGCGCGCCGGATCCGCACGCAGCTCACGCACGCCCTCGAGACCATGGACGCCGAGACCGCCGATCCCGCGGTGGACGACGTGGAGGCCGAAGCCGCGTAGACGCGTACACTGAGCCGCATGGCGGAAGCGTCGACGCGCCTGCGGCTGCGGATCCAACCTGGCGCCTCGCGGGCCGGGATCGTCGGTCGTCACGGCGATGCGTGGAAGGTTCGCGTGACCGCCGCGCCCGAGGCAGGGCGGGCGAACGAGGCTGTTCTCCGGCTGCTGTCCGAGACGCTTTCGATCCCGCGCGATTCCCTGACGCTCGTTTCAGGGCACGCCGCACGGGACAAGACGGTACGGCTCGACGGCGTCGGCCCGGCGCAGGTCGAGCGGCGGCTCAACGCTGCGAGCGACCAGCGACCGAGAAAGGACGTGCGCTCATGAGCGCGATCGATACCGACCGGTTCCGTGAGCGGCTCCTGGAGGAGCGCAAGCGTGTCGAGGCGGCGATCGCGTTTCTGCACGAGGAGAACCCCGGCTCGCTCGAAGAGCAGATCGAGGAGACGGTAGGCACCTCCGACAACCACCTCGCCGACAGCGCAACCGTGACGCTCGACCGGGAGATCGACTACACGCTGCAGGAGAACTCGGAGCAGGTGCTCGCAGAGATCGACGATGCGCTCCAGCGGCTCGAGGAAGGGACGTTCGGGACATGCCGGACGTGCGGAAAGCCGATCGCCGCCGAGCGGCTCGAGGCGATGCCGTGGGCGACCCAGTGCATCGACTGCAAGCGCAAGGAAGAGCGCGGTTGAGCGAGCCGGCACGGGGCGCGACGCGGGTTCCGGACATCCGCGTCGGCTCGGCGACCGACGGGCTTGCTCCGGTCTCGTTCGCGGAGCGGCCGCTAGGCGCGAGCCTCGAGCAGTGGATCGGACTCGGCGCGATCGCAGTAGCCGCGATCGCAGCCGATCAGCTCACGAAGCGGCTCGTCTCCAGCCGCCTCATGCTCGACGAGAAGGCGCACGTCCTCGGGCCGCTGTCGATCCACCATGTGCAGAACGCGGGAATCGCCTTCGGCCTCTTCTCGAGCGCGACGTCGGTCGTGATCGTGCTGACAGCGCTGGCCGTCGCCTGGATGCTCTGGTTCTTCGCCCGCTCCGGCGCCCGGCACCCGATCCTGCCCGTCGCGCTGGGGCTCGTTATCGGCGGGAGCGTCTCGAACCTCGTCGACCGGGTGCGGCTGGGACACGTCACGGACTTCCTCGACCTGCGCTTCTGGCCGGCGTTCAACCTCGCGGACAGCTTCATCGTCGTCGGAGTGGGAGTGCTGCTGTACGCGCTCGTCGCGTCGGACCGCGAGCGCGTCCGCAGGTAGCGAAGTGACCCGCCGGCTTCGCGTTCCGGAGGACGCGGGCGGCGAGCGGCTCGACCGGTTCCTCGCCGGAGTTGCGGAAATCGGCTCGCGCGGGGCGGCCGAGCGGCTCCTCGACGAAGGCGCTGTCCTCGTCGACGGGGCGGCCCAGGCCAAGAGCTACAGGCTCGCGGGCGGGGAGGAGGTGGCCTTCGATCCGCCCGCTCCGGTGGCGGCGACCGTCGAGCCCGAGCAGATGGAGCTGCGGATCGCCTACGAGGACGCGCACCTGCTCGTCGTCGACAAGCCGGCCGGGGTCGTCGTCCACCCGGCGCCCGGCCACGCGAGCGGCACGCTCGTCCACGGCCTCGTGGGACACGCGGCGGCCGGCGGGGACGAGCCGGAGCGGCCGGGGATCGTCCATCGCCTCGACCGGGACACGTCGGGGCTCCTGGTCGTCGCCCGCTCGGCGGAGGCCCACCGCCGCCTCCAGTCGCTGCTCAGGCGCCGGGACCTGAAGCGCGAGTA
>DHWI01000213.1:0-1539 GCA_002413095.1 Thermoleophilia bacterium UBA5186 | reverse complement strand
CGCACGAACCCGCTACGTCACTCGCTCGACACCGCGAACCCGCGCGACGCCATCACGCACTTCGAGGTCGAGGAGCTGTTCCCACGCCACGCGCTCATCCGCGCGTCGCTCGAGACCGGCCGCACTCATCAGATCCGCGTCCACCTGGCCGCGATCGACCTGCCCATCGCCGGCGACCCGACCTATGGCCGCCCGGCGGAGCTCGGGCTCGAGCGCCAGTTCCTGCACGCCACGCGGCTCGCGTTCCCGCACCCGATCACTGCCGAGCCCGTGGATGTCAGCTCTGCCCTCCCGCCGGACCTGGAAGGGGCGCTAGACCGAGCTAGGCCAGGTTCTTAGCGCGCTTCGACTCGTAGAGCCGCTGGTCGGCGAGGCGGAAGAGCGCGTCCGCCGACTCGCCCTCGCTCGGGTGGTGCGCAAGCCCGGGTGAGAACCCGAACGACCCGGGCAGGTCGCCACCCGCGACCTTCTCGGCGAAGCTGTCGTAGAGGCGCGCGAGGAACGTGCCGCCGGTCTCGATGTCCGTCTCGACGAGCAGGACTGCGAACTCGTCCCCGCCCATGCGGCCCGCGATGTCGGATGCGCGCAGAGTGTCGATCAGCACCTCCGCGACCGCGCGCAGCACTCGGTCGCCCTCGGGATGGCCGAGCGTGTCGTTGATCGCTTTGAAGTCGTCCACGTCGAAGAACAGAAGCGTGAGCCCGTGCCCGTAGCGCTTGGCGCGCTGGAGCTCGGCTTCGACCTGCTCGCTGAACGCCGTGTGATTGAGGAGCTGCGTCAGCGGATCGCGTCGCGCCTGGATCGCGAGCTCCGCGGTCGCGCGGTCGAAGTAGGCCACGACGCATTCGGTCACGAGCTGGTCGATCGTGTCGTTGAGACGCCGCTCGACGACGAGCAGCTCATCGGCGTCGAGCTCGGGGCTTCGCAGCGAGACGAAGCGCCAGAGGACGCGGCGCAGGATCAGAAACTCGGTCACGATCTCGCGCGGCGCGAACCCGAGCGCCTCTCGCTCGCGCGCGTGGTCGTGCACGCGGGCGGCGAGCGGGCTGCCGCGCCGCAACCGCGTCGGCTGAGGGTCGCCCAGCTCCCGGGCGAGCTCGAGGATGAAGGTCGGGATGTCCCCGAGCTGCCCGATCTGACCCAGCCGGGCCAGCGACGGGATGACGTCGTCGTGCAGCCCTTCCTCGACGAACTCGAGCGCGAGCTCCCAGGCATTGGCCCGGATCTCCTCAGCCAGCCGGGCGACGGCAGCGTCCGCTGATCCGGAATCCACGTTCACAGAATAGGAAGTCGGCTAGAATGCCGCGGTTCTGTAACCCAACCCGGTGGAGCTCCTCGGGTGGCGGTGCCGGCTTTCACGACGGGCCGGTTCCATCCGCGGCCGCCGGCTAGCACCGCACCAACCAAGCGAAAGGGGATTCACCCGTGCCCGTCGTTAGCATGCGAGAACTCCTGGAGGCCGGAGTCCACTTCGGTCATCAGACGCGCCGCTGGAACCCGAAGATGAAGCCGGACATCTTCACCGCCCGCAACGGCATC
>DHWI01000082.1:19965-20186 GCA_002413095.1 Thermoleophilia bacterium UBA5186 | reverse complement strand
GCGAGCTTCTTCGCAATCGCCCAGGCGATCGAGCGCTTGTTCGCGACGCCGAGGACGAGCGCGCGCTTGCCGTCGAAGGGGCCGGGCACGGCGCGAGTCTAATCCGTTCGAGCGACAGGTCATTTAGTTAGAACCTCGAACGGAATGACGGCTCGTCGCCGGGGTGCGGCGGGTGGTTCGAGCCAATGGGACGAGCTTTGCTCGCCAGAGCCTCGATAGCA
>DHWI01000082.1:16195-19902 GCA_002413095.1 Thermoleophilia bacterium UBA5186 | reverse complement strand
GGGCGACTGAGGACGCCGGCTCGGGCCGCCCGACGCGGCGCGGCGGCACAGCGCTTCATTGCGTTCGAGGTTCTTAGCTACATTTGGGCCCTTGCGCCGCCTTCTGGCTCTCCTTCTGCTCGCGGCGGCGCTCTGCTCCGCTGCCTCTGCCGCGGCTGCGCTGAAGCCGATCAGGCGGACGTTCGGCGATACGACCGTGCCGCAGCTCCGCGCCGGCGTCGTGCCGATGCCGGCAGCGCGTGCGAACGGGCGCGTGACGGTGATCGCCCGCCTGAAGCTGCCGCCGCTCGCCGCAGCGTTCGCCAGTCGTCAGCTCTCGGTCGCGCGCGGCGCGAGGTCGCTCGACGCGTCCAGCGCCTCCTCCCGCGCCTACCTCGCGCGCGTCGACGCTGTCCAGCGCGTCGCGCTCGCGCAGCTGCACAGGGCGATTCCCGAGGCCCGGGCCGGCCGGCGGTTCCGCATCGTCCTGGACGGGATCACGGTCACGCTGCCCGCGCAGCGCCTCGAGCGGCTCGCGCGCCTTTCCTCGGTCTCCCGCCTCTATGCGACCACGCGCTTCACGATGGAGCTGAACCACAGCGGGTCGGTCATCGGCGCAGACGAGCTCCGTGCCGCCTCCGGCGCCCGGGGCGACGGGATCAAGATCGGCATCGTCGACGACGGCGTCGACCCGGCCAATCCATTCTTCAACCCGTCCGGCTACTCGTATCCCGCCGGCTTTCCGCGCGGGAACACGCAGTACACGACGCCGAAGGTGATCGTCGCGCGCACCTTCCCGGGTCCTGGATCGGGCGCGCCGGGGAACCTGCCGGTCGACCGTGCCGCCTCCTTCCACGGCACGCACGTCGCGGGCATCGCGGCCGGAAACGAGGGGACGACCGCGCCGCCGGGGCCCGACCATCCGCTCGTCACCGGGCTCTCCGGCGTGGCGCCGCGGGCATATCTCGGCAACTACCGGGTCTTCACCGTGCCGACGCCGATCGGACATGTCGCGAACACCCCGGAGATCGTGGCCGCATTCGAGGCGGCGGTCGCCGACGGCATGAACATCATCAACTTCAGCGGCGGCGGCGCGGAGGGCGAGCCGTCGAGCGATCCGATGATCGAGACGATTCGCAACGTGGCCGCGGCCGGGGTCGTCCCCGTGATCGCGGCCGGGAACGACCGCGACCAGTACGGGCTCGGCAGCGTCGGCTCCCCGGGCTCCGCTCCCGCGTCGATCGCCGTCGCCGCGGTGTCGAACACGCACGTCTTCTCCCCCGCGCTCAGCGTCGTCACGGCGGGAGCGCCCGACTATCTGCGCCAGATCCCGGTCGCCCAGGGCGCCGTCCAGCCACCGCTCGGTTGGGTCGCCGACCAGCCGCTCGTGGACGTCACCTCGATCGTCGGCTCCGGCGGCGTCGCGGTCGACCGCCAGCTGTGCGGCCCGCCCGGCTTTCCGAACGATTCGGCGCGCTCGTCCTTGCCGGCTCAGTCGCTCGCGGGCGCCATTGCTCTGGCCAACCGGGGCAGCTGCACCTTCGTCTCGAAGGCCGACCGCGCCAAGGCAGCCGGCGCGATCGGGCTGATCCTGATCGACAACCGCCCGGGTGAGGCGAACGGGATTCCGATCCCGCTGTCGATTCCCGCGGTCATGATCTCCGACCTCGACGGCGCCCGACTGCGGGCGTACCTCGCAGCGACAGGCGGCCGCACGACCGTGCGCCTGCCGCGCGACGTCCTCGCGATCGAAACCGGGCGCTCGGGGATCATGACGAGCTTCTCGTCCGCCGGCCCGTCCGACTTCGCGAAGGACATGAAGCCCGACCTCTCAGCTCCAGGCGGCCAGATTCTCTCGTCCACCCTGCCGGAGTTCGCGCAGTCGCCCTTCGCCGTCTTCGACGGGACGAGCATGGCCACGCCGCACGTGGCCGGCGCCGCCGCACTGCTGCGCCAGCGGCATCCCGGCTGGACGGTGCAGCAGATCAAGTCGGCACTCGTCCAGACGGCCGGCCCGGCCTGGGCGGACACCGCGCGCACGGTGGAGGCGCCGGTCCTGCTCGAGGGCGGCGGCCTGGTGAACCTCCCGCGCGCGGACAACCCACTCGTCTTCGCCGATCCCTCGTCGCTCGCGTTCCACGGCATCAACGTCAACCATGGCGCGCAGGCCGCCACTCTCCTGGTGCGGCTGACCGATGCCGGAGGAGGAACGGGCCTTTGGAACGTCGAGCTTCGCCCGCAGGCCGCAACGCCGGGCGCCTCGCTGTCGACGCCCGCCACGATCCTCGTGCAGCCCGGGGTTGAGACGAGCGCATCGTTCGTCGTCAATGCGACGCCGGACGCGCAGCCCGGCCTCGACTACGGCTTCATCGTCCTGCGCCACGATGGCGACACACGACGGATCCCCTACCAGTTCCGCGTCGAGCGGCCCGCCCTCGAGAACGTCGCGCCCACGCAGCTGAAGACGCTTCAGATCGGCAGCACGGCCGTCGGCCCGAACCGCGTCTCGGAGTACTGCTGCCCGAGCGCCCCGTTCGGCCCGGCCGTCGACTACGTGGGGCCGCCGCAGCGCGAGGACGGCGCCGAGCAGCTCTACGTCACGAGCGTGACCAGCGCGGTCGCAAACGTCGGCGTCGCGGTCATCGCCACCTCGACAGGCTCAATCGCCGATCCGTTCTTCCTCGGCTCGCCGAACGAGAACGACGTCACGGGCTACGCCGGCATCCCCACGAACGTGAACCCGCTCACCTTCGACTTCCCGTTCGACATCGGGGCCGCCGGAGACCAGCTGCCGCCTCCGAAGAACTACTACGTCTCGGTGGACTCGCCGCGCGACCCGTTCACCGGACAGCTCCGGCCGGGCCGCTACCTCCTGAACTCGTGGGTGAACGACGTGAAGCCGCCGACGATCAAGCTGCTGACGAAGCGGATCGCCCGCGGCCGGCACACGCTCGTCGCGCGGGTCACCGACGCCGGCTCGGGCGTCGACCCCCTCTCCCTCGCGATCTCCTACCGGAACGTGCTGCTCGGCGCCTCCGACTACGACCCGTTCTCCGGTCTCGCGCTGTTCGGGATGCCCAAGCAGGCGCCGGCGCTGCAGGGCCCGATCCAGAAGGCGACCATGATCGCCTACGACTACCAGGAGACGAAGAACATCAACGTCTCCGGGCCGGACATCGTGCCCAATACCGCGTTCGTGCCCGTCAAGATCAGCGCCGTCGCTGGTCCCGCCGTGACGTGGGTCGTCCCCGACCAGAACCTGTGTGTCCCGAAGACCGCGCGTCTCGCGGTCGTGGCGAGCTCGACGACGAAGATCTCTGCGGTTCAGTTCTTCGACGGTGCGGGGAAGATCGGCGTCAAGCGCAACGGCTTGGTGGACCTGTACTTCGTCGACTGGAAGAACGCGAAGGCGAAGAAGGGCAAGCACGTCCTGCGTGCGGTCGTGCTCGCGGCCGGCGGAAAGCGCGCCTCGGCGACGCGGTCCGTCCGCGTGTGCCGGTAGCCGGCCGCGTCGCGGTCGTCACCGGCGCGTCGAGCGGCATCGGCGCCGCCCTCGTGCGGAAGCTCGCCCGGCAGGGATACACGTGCGTCCTCCTCGCCCGGCGCGAAGGGCCGCTGCGGGAGCTCGCGGCCGAGGTCAGCGGCGAGGCGGAGGTGTGCGACGTCGCCGAGCGCGAGACCGTCGATCGGGTCGCCGAAGCGGTGCTCGAGCGGCACCCGCGGATCGC
>DHWI01000082.1:15966-16147 GCA_002413095.1 Thermoleophilia bacterium UBA5186 | reverse complement strand
AGCGGATCGAGCAGGTGCTGCGGGTCAACTACCTCGGCAGCGTCTGGTGCCTCCGCGCGTTCTTGCCGGGCCTCGAGGCTGCGCGGCCGAGCGACGTGGTGAACGTGGTTTCGGTCGCCGGCACCGTTGCACTGCCCCAGGGCGGACCTTACGCGGCGTCCAAGCACGCGCAGCTCGCGTT
>DHWI01000082.1:7947-15826 GCA_002413095.1 Thermoleophilia bacterium UBA5186 | reverse complement strand
GAGGGCTTCCCGCAGCGCGGCCGGATCGGGAACCCGTTCTTCGAGCGCCGGGTGATCGAGCCGGAGGACGTCGCCCAGCACATCGTCACGATGCTCGCGCGCGGCCGAACGGAGAGCTTCGTCCCGCGGTGGTACCGAGCCTTCGCGCTTGGGCAGGCGCTCGCGCCCGGCCTCGTCCGCCGCGCAGCGAACCGCCCTGAACGTCGCTAGCGCCGCAGCACGTACCAGGCGATCTCGACCTCGTACGCGTCGCGACCGGACGGAGCCAGGGAGAGCGCGCGCTCGCGGTCGTCGCCTGCGCAGCCCGCGAGCTCGAGGTAGTAGTCGAGCGGGCGGTGATGGACCTGCGACTCGGAGTGCTCGAGGACGAGTCCGTTCGAGTCGAAGAGACCGCGCAGGTCCGAGTCGGGAAGCGTCCGCGTGTGCGAGGGATCGCGCGCTCGCTCGAAGCGGTCGAGCTCGATCGCGGCGAGCGGATCGACAGGCGCGATCTGGTCGTTCACGACGATCCGGCCGCCCGGGGTCGTGACCCGGGTGAGCTCCGCAATCGCCAGCTCGGGCCTGCGCACGTGATGGAGGGTGCGTCGGCAGGCGACGAGGTCGAACTCGCCGACCTCGAAGGGCAGCCTTTCCGCATCGCCCTCGACGAAGGTCGCGTTCGCGGGAGCGTCGCGGCGCGCGGCGGCGAGCAGCTCTGGGACGACGTCGACGCCGACGACTTCGCGGACAAGCGGCGCCACCGCGAGGGCGAGCACGCCCGCGCCTGTGCCGACGTCGAGTACGCGCTCGTCGCCGCGGAACACCAGCAGGCGCGTCAACTCCTCGCGCACAGTCTCGACCTGTCGCGCCCCGTGCTCGGCGACGCGCTCAGCCGTCGCTGCGAACCGCGCCCGCGTTGCGTCGTGCGAACTCAAGAGCCTCCTCCTTCGTCGCAATTGTGCCCGCCGCGCGCTCCTCGTCGATCGCGTCCAGCAGGCGGCCGATCTCGGGGCCCGGCGGCAGACCGAGCTCGTCCCCCCGCACGAGCGGCTCCGGGGGATCCGCGGCGCGCGCCGCTTCGACCGCGGCCCGCAGCTCCGTCGCATCGAGGTACACGAGCGCCTCGAGCGCCCAGGGCTCGGTCGAGCGGCGGAAGCGATGGATCTCCCGCGGCGAGTCGTCGGCGGGCGGCGCAGCGCGGAGCATCGTGCGTGCGAAGCGGCGCAGCTCGTTCGAGATCGGCAGGCGCTCCAACCCTTCACCGAAGACGGCGACGAGCCGCAACTCCGGTCCGAACTCGGGGCGCAGGCGCTCCATCGAGCCTCCCAGGGGCTCCAGCAGGCCTAGCTCGGCGAGGAGACGGAACCCCTCGTCCCCGAGACGCACGAGCGCTTCGAGCACGCGCTCGCCCGCCCCGCGCGCGACCAGGCTCGCGCGCGCGCGCACGAGCGACTCGGTTTCCGGATCGAGCTGGAAGCCGAGCGAGTCCGCGAACACCGCTACACGGAGGAGCCGAACCGGATCGTCGTCGAACACGTGCTCCGAGACGTGCCGGATCGTCCGCGACTCGATGTCCGAGCGGCCGCCGAAGGGGTCGACGTACGTTTCGTCGCCGAGCGGCTGCGCCAGCGCGTTCATCGTGAAGTCCCGCCGACCGAGATCCTCCTCGATCGTCCCGTGCAGCGGCGTGAAGTCCACCGTCCGCCCGCCTTCGAGCACGACGCGCCAGCCTCCGTGCTCCGCGGACAGGGGAAACGGGGCACCACCGTTCGCGCGCGCCAGCTTCCTCGCCGCTGCTTCGGGATCAGCGCAGACCACGTCCCAGTCGAGCACCGGCCGGCCGAGCAGCTCGTCGCGCAGCGCGCCGCCGACCACATAGGCCTCGTCCCCCGCGAGCGCGTCGAGCACCGCGTCACGCATCGACGACCGTCCGCCGGGCCCGCAGCGGCCCCGATTCGATTCCGCACGCGAGCTCGTACGTGATCGTCCCGGCAACCCGCGCGTGCGACTCCATCAAGACACCGTGACCGACGAGGACGACCGGCGTGCCGACCGGCAGCTCGCCGTCCAGCTCGACCGCGAACGAATCCATCGAGATCGTCCCGACCACCCGCCGCGGCTCACCGCCAACCCGCACCTCCGTCCCGGTCAGGTCACGCCGGAAGCCGTCGGCGTACCCCACCGGCACGATCCCGATCCACGTCGGCCGCTCCACGACGAAACGCCTCCCGTAGCCGGTGCTCTCACCGGGCTGGAGCAGCTTCACCTGCGCGAGGGCGCTCTGCCACAGCAGCACCGGCTCGAGCCCGTCGCGCGCGGGATCGTCGCCGAATGGGGAGAGGCCGTACAGCGCAAGGCCGCAGCGCGCGAAGTCGAAGCGGGCCTCCGGGATGCGCAGCGCGGCCGCGCTGTTCGCGATGTGGCGCTCGACGCCGGGAAAGCCGTCGGTGAGCGCCGCGAAGCGCTCGATCTGCTGGGCCGCGAACGGCGCATCGGTGTCGGCCGTGGCGAGATGGCTCATCAGTCCGACGATCTCGCGCGCCCGGCCCGGCAGCTCCGACACGCCGTACCGTCCCATCCCGGTCTCGAGCTTGACGTGGACGCGCACGCCCTGCGGGATCTCCGTGTCGGCGACCGCGAGCTCGAGCCCCGCCTCGCGTGCCTGCGCGATCTCGCGGCTGCCTCCCGCCGGCCCCAGCACGAGGATCCGCACCTGCGGATAGTCCAGTCGCAGCGCGAGCGCCTCAGGGATCGTCGCGACGCAGAGCCCGCTCGCGCCCGCACCGAGCGCCGCGCCGGCCACGTCGGCGGTGCCGTGCCCATAGCCGTCCGCCTTCACGACCGCCCACACTCCGGCGCCGCCGAGGGCGCGCAGCAGCGTGCCCACGTTCCGCCGCAGGGCGCCGAGGTCGATGGTCAGCTCAGATCGATGCACGCCGATAGTTTCGCGCCAGCTCCGATACGTACCTGCGCCCGAGCTGGTCCGCGTTCGCCTCGAGCCAGGCCCGGAAGCTGTCCTCCGCCGTCGGCGGAGCGTGCGAGACGAGCAGCGAGTCCATCAGTCCGAGGGTCTCCTCGCGGGTGAGCATTACGTCGCGCAGCGCCGCGCCCACGACGCTTGCGAGCCCGAGTGCAACCGTCGCCGGCGTGTGGAGGACGCGCGCGCGGCCGGCTACGGCACGCCGAATGAGGCGGACGAGCTCGTCGAAGGAGTACCTCTCGGGGCCTGCCGCGTCGAGCTCGGCGTCGGGGCCTGCGTCGACGCACAGCCGGGCCACGTCCTCGACGGACACGGGTTGCACCCGGTAGGAGCCGTCGCCGGGCACGGGGAAGACCGGGAACCGCCGCATCACCCACGCGATGTTGTTCACGAGGATGTCGTTGAGGCCGAAGATCAGGGTCGGGCGGACGATCGCGTGCTCGAGCGGCGAGTCCCGCACCGCTTCCTCCACAGCCGCCTTCCCCCGGAAGTACGGCAGCGGCGAGTCTCGCGACGGGTTCGAGACGCTGACGTGGACGAACCGCTGGACGCCCGCGGCGGCCGCGCAGCGCAGCAGCGTGCGCGTGTTCTCGACCGCGCGCTCGAAGGTCGAGTCGCCGCGCGGGAAGCGGATCCAGTACGTGTTGTAGACCGTCTCCGCGCCCCGGAGGCTCTCCGTCAGCGCTGTCTCGTCCGCGAACTGAAGCGACGCGAACTCGACGGGCGAGCCGGCGGGGCCGGGCGAGCGCGAGAGCGTGCGCACGCGCCGGCCGCGCGCGAGGAGGAGCTCCGCAATCGCCCGTCCCGTGTACGAGAAGGCGCCGGTGACGACATCGACGTCGTCTTGCGACGTCGTCTCAGCCAGCCGAGCTCCGCTCGGCTGGCGTCTGCGCTCCCTGACCGGGCGGCGTGGATTCACCATCAACACTTGACCCTGTCAGTCAAGTACGAAGGGCAATGCCTCGATCACGTCGCTCGCGACCAAGCCGGCCTGGTGCTCGTGCGCCCATGCCGCCTCCGCGTGGGCGACGACGGCGGCCGCGGCGACCTCGGCGGGCTCGAGCACGCTCGGCTTCGACAGGAACGCCGCGAGCACGCCCGTCAGAACGTCCCCGGTTCCGGCGGTGGCGAGGGACGCGGGCCCGCGGCACACGAGTGCGCCTTCGTCGCGCGGCGCGCCGACGAGGGTTCCGTAGCCCTTCAGAACGACGACGCACTCGAACCGGTCGACGGCCTCTCGCAGAGCAGCCAGGCGATGCGCGGCGACCCACTTCGAGTCGCGGTCGAGCAGACGCGCCAGCTCGCCCTCGTGCGGCGTGAGGACGGTCGGCGCCTCGCGCTGGAACGGCTCGAGCCCGTCGAGGGCATCGGCGTCGAGGACGACCGGCACGTCCAGCCGATCGAGCAGGCGCCTCACGAGGGCGCGCTCGTCCTCTCCGCGGCCGAGTCCGGGGCCGATCGCAACGGCCCCCGCCCGCTCTGCGGCCTCGTCCACGTCGGAAAGTGGGCGCTTCACGGCCTCGAGCAGCTGTTGCTCGACGACCGGAAGCGAAGCCTCGGGAGCCGCGACTGCCACGTAGCCCGCATCGGCTCGGAATGCGGCTCGGGCCGCGAGACAGAGCGCGCCGGTGTAGCCAGGGCTGCCGCCGACGACGAGCACAGAGCCGGCCGTGTACTTGTTGTCCCCGGGCGCTCGACGGGGGATCAGGTGGAGCAGGTCGGGCGTCGCGAGCCAGCTCCTCGTTCTCCTGTCGGCCAAGCCGATGTCCGCGACCTCGACGAAGGGTGCGTGAAACGCTCCGGGCGCGATCTCGAGGCCGACCTTCAGGCCGTGGAAGGTGACCACGTGGTCCGCTTCGACCGCTTCCCAGACGACTTCGCCGGTCGACGCGTCCACGCCGGACGGAAGGTCGACCGAGACCACTTCAGGACCGGCGTTCATCGCGTCGATCAAGGCCTTCGCCTCGTCGCGCGGCTCGCCGCTGAACCCGGTGCCGAACAGGCCGTCGACGATCAGGTCGGGGTAGCCGACGTCGTCCTCGCCGCTTTTTGCGTCGACCACCCGCACGCTCTTCCCCGCCTCGCCGAGGATGCGGCCGGCGATCCGCGCGTCGCCGCCGTTCGCACCGCCCCCGGCGACGACGACGATCTCCTCCGCCTCCGAATACCGGTCGAGCACCGCTGTTGCCACAGCGGCGCCGGCCCGCTCCATCAACTGCTCGACGTCGTGCCCCTCCTCGGCGGCGCGCATCTCCTCGGCCGTGTAGAGCGGCTCACCGAAGGTGGGATCCATCTGCCACCACCGCCACGGCCGACGCCAGCTCCCGGGAATGCGTCATGGACAGGTCGATCTCGCCGGCGCCGAGGCGCTCTGCCCACGCGGCGAGTCGCCCGTGGAGCTGGACGCCGGGCTTCGGGCGTCCGACGATCTCGACGTCACGCCACGCGAACGCGCGCGCGACGCCGAAGCCGAGGGCCTTGCCGACGGCCTCCTTCCCGGCGAACCGGCCGGCGTAGGACTGCGCCGGGTTCTTGCGCGAGTCGCAGTACGCGCGCTCCGCCTCCGTGAAGCAGCGCTCCTTGAAGCCGGGGTAGCGCTCGAGCGCGCGCCGGATCCGCTCGATCTCGATCAGATCAACCCCGACTTTCAGCGCTGTTCCTCCAGCCATTCGGGGAGGTGCGCGATCGAGGAAAGGATCGCGTCGGGACGGACGCGCCCCGCCTCGACCGCGTCCGGCCGGAACTTGCCCGTGCGGACGAGCACCGTCTTCATCCCATGACGCTGAGCGCCGGCGATGTCGGCCTCGATGTCGTCGCCGACCATCCACGTCATCTCAGCGTCGGCGTCCAGCGCCTCGAGCGCGGCCGCGAAGTACGCAGGGCTCGGCTTGCCGAGGACGGTCGCCTCCACGCCGGCCGCGTACTCCAAGCCCGCGACGAACGCGCCGGCGTCCAGCATCGGCCCGAGGCCGGTCTGCCACCAGCGGTTCTTGTGCAGGCAGTAGAGATCCGCGCCGCCTTCGAGCTCGTGGAAGGCGCGCGCGAGGTTCGTGTAGCTGAAGACGCGTCCGGTCTCGTCCGTCTCGTCGGCGCCGCCGAGCAGCACCGCCTCCGCGTCCTCCCCCACCAGCTCGACGCCCTCGAGGTCGGGGACGATCGCCGCCATCGTCAGCGCGAGCACACGCTTGCCCTCGAGGGCGCGGGCGGCCGCGCGTGGCGTCGTCTGGAGCTCCTCGTCCTCCAACGAGATCCCGAGCGCGCGCAGGTCTCCGGCGAGCTCGGCCCGCGGCCGCGTCGTGTTGTTCGTGACGAAGCGCAGCCTGTGGCCATTCTCGCGCAGGCGCGTGACCGCCGCGGCGCCGCCGGCGATCGGCTCGCCGGAGACATGGAAGACACCGTCGACGTCTAGCAAGATGGCTGCCATGGACGGCGAGTCTATTCGGGTCACCCGCTCGGTCGAGCTGCCGCTTGCGGAGATCGACTTGCGCACGTCCCGTTCGAGCGGGCCGGGCGGCCAGCACGCGCAGAAGTCCGAAACGCGCGTCGACGCACGCTTCGACGTCGAGGCGTCGTCGGCTCTCACGCCGGCGCAAAAGCGGCGCGTCGTCGGGAAGGCGGGGCCTGTGCTGCGCGCGGTCGCTCAGGACGAGCGGAGCCAGGCCCGGAACCGCGAGCTCGCGATCGGACGCCTCGTCGACGCCCTCCGTGCTGCGCTCTACGTCGAGCGGAAGCGGGTCAAGACAAAGCCGAGCGCCGCCGCGAGGAAGCGCCGCCTCGAGCAGAAGCGCCGGCGCGGCGAGACGAAGCGCCTGCGCCGTCCGCCTGCTGAGTAGCGCGCACCTGAACGCCCCGTTCGCCCGTTACCCCTGCGATGGCCCCCATCGCCGTCACGACCGACCGTGCAGATCCACCCGTCGCGATCGTCGAGCTCACAGGCGAGCACGACGGCCTCGACGCGCACCGCATCGAGCAGGAGCTTGCGCGGCTCCACGACGCCGGGCTGCCGATCGTCGTCGACCTGCTCCGCGCCACTTTCGTCGACTCCTCGACGCTGAGCGCGCTCCTGACCGCGCAGCGGCGCGCGGAGGAAGCGTCGCTCGGCTTCGCGCTTGCGCTCGACGACGCGACCAGCTTTCAGGTGCACCGCATCTTCTCCACGACCGGGCTCGAGTCGGCCTTCGTCGTCGCCCCCACGCGCGAGGAGGCGATCGCCGCCGCGCGTCAGGGCGCTGCTGTGCCCGCGTCGGGGACGCCGCTGCGGCGCGAGTAGTAGCGCTCCGGCGCGGCGTCGAACTTCGCCTTGCAGCCCGGCCCGCAGAAGTAGACCGTCTTGCCCTGGAAGACGCTCGTCGGCTTCCCCGCATGGCGGTCGACCGTCATCCCGCACACCGGATCCTTCGCGCCGCGCCGTAGCGTGAGCGTGACGAGCGCCGCGGCGACCGCGAGGAAGAGGATGTTCAGCACCGTCGTGTAGTTCCACGCGATCCCGCGCTGGGTGATCGACTGAATCGACGGACGGGTTTCCGGCACGAGCCCGAGCAGCGTGAACAGGCCGTCGACGAGCAGCGCCGCGACCACCATCGTCGCGAACATCACCGCAACGAGCCGCACGGTCACGCGGCCGCCGTAGTACTTCCGGTAGGCAATGACGATCGGGACGATGATCAGGTCGGCGTAGATGAACGCCAGAACGCCCGAGAAAGAGATCCCGCCCGACCAGAGCACGGCCGCGAGCGGGACGTTCCCCACCGAGCAGACGAACGAGAGCGCGGCGACGATCGGCCCGACCAGGACGTTCTCGACGAGGCGAAGCGGCGCCGGCGCGTCAGTCAGGAACAGGCCGTTGAAGAAGTCCATCGGCAGGAGCGCGATGAAGCCCGCGATAACGAAGCCGGCGGTGATCTCCTTCCAGAGCATCCC
>DHWI01000082.1:2669-7867 GCA_002413095.1 Thermoleophilia bacterium UBA5186 | reverse complement strand
AGGAAGATCCACATCACGATCCCGAGCTCGAAGACGAGGTTCGTCGAGGCGAACTGGAACGCCATCGCCGACGCGAGGCTCGCGCCCTTCGCGAACATCGACTTCGCGATCGCGATCGCCGCGTAGCTGCAGGAGGAGGAGGCCGCGCCGAGCCCGGTCGCGAGCGCAATCTGCCGTGGCCCCGCGCCGCCGAGCGCGCTCTGCATCCGCGACCTCGGCACCCAGGCCTGGACGATCGCCGAGAGCAGGAAGCCGAGCACCAGCGCCCACCAGACCTCCCACGCCATCTGGAACGCGTTCCAAAGCCCGTCGCCAATCGCTTGGAGGAGTCCCATACCCCCAGAGGGTATCAGGGTCAGCACCTAACCAAGGTGCGTGTGGTGCGCTACCGCCGAAGGGCTGAGTACTTCGATTTGAGACACTCTTAGGTGTGACGGCTACCAGCACACACAAAGGTCGTGAGAGCTGGAGACAATGGCACGGCACCCCGAGCCGAGTTGCAGGGATCGCCCGCGAAGCGCGAGCACAGGTCGAATCTGCGGGAGGCAGGGATCAAACAATCAAGTTGGAGGCGGCGACGTGGGAGAGCGTCTTCGATTCAGTGGACGCGTTCGAGGAAGACCTCCGAGCATCANNAAAGCAGTTCGTCCGCCGGATCCGGGCAGAGGGAACATGGCTAATTCGACAGGCCTTCGGCGGCATGGTCGGCTTCTTGCTCGGCGTTGCTGCAACCATTCTTTATAAGCACTGGTTCGCGTAGAACAAGTCGTCCTGTCGAATTCCGGCGCGAGATCGAACCAGCAGTTCATCCGCCAGCTGAAGGAGTCCGCAGGTGGCTACTCGACTGTGACGGTCTTCGCCAGGTTCCGCGGCTGGTCGACGTTCAGGCCGCGCAACCGCGCGATCCGGTACGCGAGCAGCTGCAGTGGCACGACCGCGAGCGCAGCCTGCAGGAACGCAGGCGTGCGCGGCACGTAGATCACGTCGTCCGCGTGGTGCTGGATGTCCTCGTTCCCGTCGGTCGCGATCGCGATCACGTGGGCACCGCGGGCACGGGTCTCCTGGATGTTCGAGACGATCTTGTCGTAGACGTGGGTGTTCGTCGCGACCACGACGACCGGCGTGCCCTCCTCGAGCAGCGCGATCGGGCCGTGCTTCATCTCGCCGGCGGAGTACGCGTCGGTCGGGATGTACGAGATCTCCTTCAGCTTCAGCGCGCCCTCGAGTGCGACCGGCAGCCCGATGTGCCGGCCGAGGTAGAGGAAGAACGACTTGTCGTAGAACCGCTCGGCGATGTCGTCGATGGGATGGTCGCCGTCGAGGAACTGGGCGAGCTTGTCCGGGAGCGTGTAGAGCTGGTCGAGGATGAACTCCATCTCCTTCGGCTCCATCGTCTTGCGCACCTCAGCCAGCTGGAGCGCGATCAGCGAGAGCAGCGCGACCTGCGACGTGAACGTCTTCGACGCGGCGACTCCGACCTCGAGGCCGCAGCGCGTGAACAGCACCGACTCGGCCTCGCGGGTGATCTGTGTGCCCATGAGATTCGTGATCGCGAGCGTGCGTGCACCGCCCTCGCGCGCGAGCTTGACCGCGTTCACGGTGTCACGCGTCTCGCCGGACTGAGAGATACCAATCACGAGCGTGTCCTTCGTGAGCACCGGGTTGCGGTAGATCCACTCGCTCGCGATGTCGGGCTCGACCGGGAGGCGCGCCCACTCCTCCATGATGTAGCGCCCGACGACGCCGGCGTGGTAGGCGGTGCCGCAGGCGACGATCACGATCCGGCGGAGGTTCCGCACCTCCAGCTCCGTCAGGCCGAGGCTCTCGAGGAAGAGCTCGCCGTGGCGCACGCGGTCGCCGATCGTCTCGCGCACCGCCTCGGGCTGCTCGTAGATCTCCTTGAGCATGAACGTCTCGTAGCCGCCCTTCTCGGCGCTCTCGTCGTCCCAGTCGATCGGCTCGATCTCCTTGTGCTCGACAATCGAGCCGTCCGGCGCATAGAACGTCGCGCCCTCGGGCGTGATCGCGACGACCTCGTGGTCGTCGATCAGCTGGACGTTGCGCGTGTGGGGCAGGAAGGCGGTGATCGAGGACGCGAGGAACATCTCGCCCTCGCCGACGCCCACGACGAGCGGCGTCTGGCAGCGCGCTCCGACGAGGAGATCGGGATGGTCGTGGTGGATGAGGACAAAGGAGAAGTGGCCCTCGAGCTGGGCGTAGGCCCTGCGCACGGCGGCCGCGAGGTCGCCGTCGTAATGGCTCTCGACGAGGTGAATCACGACCTCGGCGTCGGTCTCGGACTTGAACCTGTGCCCGTCGGCCTCGAGCGCGGCCTTCAGCTCGCGGTAGTTCTCCACGATGCCGTTCAGGACGAGCGCGAGCTTGCTCTCGTCGCAGCCGGTGAGCGGGTGCGCGTTCTGCTCGTTGACGGCTCCGTGGGTCGCCCAGCGGGTGTGTCCCAGACCGTGGCGCGCAACGCTGCCGTTCCGGCCCGCGGCGACCTTCAGATTCTGGAGGTTTCCGACCGCGCGGACGTAGTCGAGACCGCTGTCCTCGCGCAGCGCAATTCCGGCCGAGTCGTAGCCCCGGTACTCGAGGCGCTCGAGGCCTTGCAGGAGGAGGGGCTTCGCCTCACGGGGACCGACATATCCGATGATTCCGCACACCCTGAAGCTCCTTCCTCGTCACGTCCCGGTCGGGGACTTCGGGTGAAACCTGGCCTCGAAACGCCAAAAGCCCGGCCGAGCCAGCCCCTCCTTCGTCGGATGGGCCTCAGCCGAGCTCTCGTCGTACGAGAGCGCTGATGCTAGCACAGAGCTTCTCCGCTTCTGCAACGGTTTCCGCCTCGGCGAGGATGCGCACCAGCGGCTCCGTTCCGGACGGTCTGACGAGGATCCGGCCCGTACCTTCGAGCGCGGCGTTCTGCCGCTCGACCTCGGCGAGCAGCCCTTCGGACAGCTCTTTGCTCGTGACCGCGATGTTCTCCCTCACCTGCGGATACCGCGGCATCACCGAAGCTGCCTCCGCGAGCGTCCGCCCGCGCAGCGCCCCGCAGAGAAGAAGGGCCGCCGCGAGGCCGTCGCCGGTCACGTGACCGTCGAGGTAGATGACGTGGCCGGACTGCTCGCCGCCGAGGGTCCCGCCCTCGCGGCGCAGAGCCTCGAGCACGTACCGGTCGCCGACGTCGGTCGTGACGACGCGGATCCCTCGCTCCTCCATCAGCCGGTGGAAGCCGAGGTTCGCCATCTTCGTGACGGCGACGAGGTCGACCTCGCGGTCGAGCGCGAGGATCGCGACGATCTGGTCGCCGTCCACCGGCTCGCCGTCCGCGTCCACGGCAAGGACCCGGTCGCCGTCGCCGTCGAAGGCCACGCCCAGGTCGTAGCGGCCGTTGCGGACCGTTTCCTGGAGGAGGGAGAGGTCGGTCGCGCCGCAGCCGACGTTGATGTTCGTGCCGTCGGGCTGGTCGCCGATCGTCGTCACGCTGGCGCCCAGCTCGAGGAAGGCTTTCGGCGCTGAGTGCGAGTACGCGCCGTTCGCGCAGTCTACGGCGATCCGCAGCCCCGAAAGGTCGGAGCCGAAGCGCTCGACGACATGTTCGAGGTAGCTGTCCGTGGCGACGCCTACCCGGTCGATCTCGCCGCCGGGAAGCGTGCTCGCGTCGTCGAGCAGCGCCTCGATCTCCTCCTCTGAGGAGTCCGAGAGCTTCTGCCCGTCGCGGTCGAAGAACTTGACGCCGTTGTACTCCGGCGGGTTGTGCGAGGCGGTGATCACGGTGCCGAGGTCGAGCGCGAGCAGCGCGACGGCCGGGGTGGGCAAGACGCCCGCCAGCACCGCGTTGCCGCCGGCCGAGACGACGCCGCGCGCGAAAGCCTCCTCCAGCTCGATTCCGGATGCGCGCGTGTCGCGTCCGACGAAGATGCGCCCGCCGCGCGACCAGCGCGTTGCGGCTGCGCCGAGCCGCTCGACCAGGTCGACCGTCAGATCCTCACCGACGACGCCACGGACGCCGTCCGTTCCGAAATACCGTCTCGCCACGGCGGGCGACCTTACAGGTCTCTGCGCAGGGGCACCCGACGGATCTGCGACGTCTGTACCGCGCCGTTCTGCCCGCAACACCCCACCATCGTCGCACGAATAGGGCCGTTCGGACGAGCCTGTGGATGAACCGTCACAGTCTCGGCACGATCAACGCGTCCCGCGCGGACACTGTCCCGGGGTCAGACCCAGGCCGTTCCAGCTCTCGCGGGCGAAGCGATGGGACTAGCAGACCAAGCGCTAAAAGCGCAGCTTCTAGCGCTTACTGAACTGCGGCGCCTTGCGCGCCTTGTGCAGTCCGGCCTTCTTGCGCTCGACGATTCGAGCGTCGCGCGTGAGGAAGCCCTCGCGCTTCAGCGAGACGCGCAGCTCCGGATTCGCTTCGACGAGCGCGCGGGCGATCCCATGGCGAACCGCGCCGGCCTGGCCACTCGGGCCGCCGCCGTGGACACGCACACGGAGGTCGTACGTCCCCTCGACGCCCGCGACCTTCAGCGGCGCGAGCACCATCGAGCGATGCGTGGCGCGCGGGAAGTACTCCTCGATCGTGCGCCCGTTGAACCACGTTGCGCCGTCGCCGGGCCGCAGGATCACGCGCGCGACGGAGGTCTTGCGCTTCCCCGTTCCCCGGTACTGGGCGATCGTCGCCATCAGCGGCTCACCAGCGGCAGCGGCTTGGGGGCCTGCGCCTCGTGCGGATGCTCCGGGCCGGCGTAGATCTTCAGCTTGTTGATCTGCTGGCGCGCGAGCCGATTGCGGGGAAGCATGCCTTTGACGGCCTTGCGGAGAACCTCGGTCGGCCGCCGCTCGAGCTGCTCGCGCAGCGTGCGGCTCTTCAGGCCGCCCGGGTAGCCCGAATGCCGGTAGACCAGCTTCTGGTCGAGCTTCTGCCCGGTGACGTGGATCTTTTCCGCGTTCACGACGATCACGAAGTCGCCGGTGTCCACGTGAGGTGTGTACTGCGGCTTGCCCTTTCCGCGGAGCGTGTCCGCGATCTGGGTCGCAAGCCGTCCGAGCGTCTGCCCGTCGGCGTCGACGAGGTACCAGTTGCGAGCGATCTCGCCGGGTTTTGCGCTGTAGGTCTTCATACGTAGAAAGGGCGGACAGGGCGTCCGCCGGGCGCGGATTGTAGCGGTTTCAGGAGGGTTTGGTGGAACGTC
>DHWI01000082.1:0-2596 GCA_002413095.1 Thermoleophilia bacterium UBA5186 | reverse complement strand
GCCGCCTCGGGGCGAGCAGCGCAGCCCGACGACACAGCTACGTTTCGCCAAGCCCTCCTACCCTGCCGTCGCCACGCGGAGGCCCTGGGCGCGCACCGCGATCCAGACCGCGGGGCCGACCGCAAGCGCCGCAGCGGCGGCCGCAAGCGTGCCCGCCCCGGCGCCGCTGTAGACGACGCCGCCGAGCAGCGCGAGCCCGGCGCCGGTGAGGCTGGAGAGGAGGTCGGTGAAGCCGATCAACCGTCCGCGCTCGGACGGGCTCGTGAGCGAGATGAGCTCGGTCGTCGCGGCGACGTACGAGAGGCTCCAGCCAAGCCCGAGACCGAAGAGGGACACACTCATCCCCATCAGGCCCGCGAGCCACACCAGTGCGCCGTTCGAGACCGCCATGATCGCGAGGCCGAGGACGATCGAACGCCGGCGGCCGATCCGCTCGACGAGGTCGCCGACGACGAGCACGAGGCCGTACATCCCGACGATGTGCGCGCTGATGATCGTGAAGACGTCGCTCTCCTGGTGGCCGTGCCCAATTGCGACGTAGCCCGAAAGGTTCATGACGCCGACCATGACCGCGAAGCTCGCGACCGCGCCGAGGAGCGCCGTGGGGACGCCGGGCCTGCGCAGGATCTCGCGGAGAGGCGCAGCCGCCTCGGTCTGCTCGTCGCCCGGATGCGTCCCCGCGATCGTCTTCGGATCGGGCCTCACGCCGAACGAGATCGCGAGCCCCGCGACCATGAACAGGCCGCTGGCGAGCCAAGGCGTCACGAGAGCATCGCTCGTGAGGTTCCTCCCGGCGAACAGCGGGCCGAAGATCAGCGGGCCCCAGACGGCGCCGGAGACCGCGCCGAACAGCACGAGCGCGATGCCCCGCGCGCGCCGCTCCGGCGGGAACATCTCCGCGGCCGCGACCCGCGAGAGGAGGACGATCGCTCCCGACGCGCCGGCGAGACCGAGTCCCAGGACGACGACGACTCCGGACTTGACCGAACAGCCGAGCCCCGTGACCACGGAGCCGGCGATCCCGGCGGCAAATCCGGCACGGATCACGGGCATCCGGCCGAACCGGTCCATCGCGCGCCCGGCCGGGGCTACCGCCAGCGCGCCCGCGGCCAGGAAGATCGCCGGCGCGAGTCCCAGGATCCCCTCGACGCCGGTGACCACGACCAGCGTGACCGTCGAAAGCGCGACGGCGAGCTGGAACATCCCGGACAGGCACACGAGCCCTGCGGTGAGGAGAAGTGCGTTTCGCCGGACCGGGTAGGGCGCGGACTCCATCGAGCCGAGCCTACTCCGCGACCGCGAGGGCGAGACCGCTCGCGAACGCCCGCGCCCCGCCGTAGGACGGATGGCGAACGTAGCGGGCGCCCGTCACCGCCTGCGCGAGGCGACCGACGGCGATCACGTGTCGTCCACGAACCAACTCGTCGAGGAAGGGCCGCGAGGCGTCGACGTCGACCCTGGTCGGGCGGCGGTTCGACGTCTCTGTGCCGGGATGGGTGGGGACGACATTCCAGAGCAGAACGTCCTCCGCGAGGCCGAGGTCCGTGAGCGTCCGCTGGACGATCGTCGCTGTGGCCTCCGCAGGCCCGTGACCGGTGAGCTGCCGCTCGGAGGTGAACGGCAGACCGGAGACCCGTGCGCCCCGGTAGCCCGCGGCCTCGCCCACGAGCAGGAAGCTCGCCCCAGCGCGGCTCTCGAGGTAGGCGCGGAGGCGCGCGGAGAGGCGCGGATCGGCGTACTGGTTGAACGTCTCGCCGATCGTCGCGGCCGCGAGTCGTTCGACGAGGCGATCCGATCGCATTTGCGGAATCGTACGGTGTGATGATCCGCCGCCGAGTCGTCGTCCACGGGCACGTTCAGGGCGTGTTCTTCCGCGATGCGACGCGACGGCTCGCCGAACGCGAGGGCGTCGCGGGCTGGGTGCGAAACCGGCCGGACGGCGCCGTCGAGGCGGTCTTCGAAGGCGAGCCCGAGGCGGTCGAGCGGCTTATCCGCTTCGCGCGCGAGGGCCCGCGCGGCGCGCAGGTCGAGCGTGTGGAGGTGGCCGAGGAGGAGCCCGAAGGCGTCCGCGGCTTCTTTGTCGGCTAGCGGGCTACTCCCACTCGATCGTCGAGGGCGGCTTCGACGAGATGTCCAGGGCAACCCGGTTCACGCCCGGGATCTCGTTGATGATGCGGCTCGAGATCGTCTCCAGGAGGTCGTACGGAAGCCGCGCCCAGTCGGCCGTCATCGCGTCCTCGCTCGTGACCGCGCGGATCACGATCGGATACGCGTACGTGCGCTCGTCGCCCTGGACGCCGACGGATCGGATCGCAGGCAGCACCGCGAACGACTGCCAGAGCTCGCGGTAGAGCCCGGCACGACGAATCTCCTCCTGGATCACCGCATCGGCCTCGCGCAGGATCTCGAGCCGCTCGTTCGTAACCTCGCCGATGATGCGGATCGCAAGGCCGGGGCCGGGGAACGGCTGGCGCCAGACCATGCGCTCGGGCATCCCGAGCTCCTCGCCGACGCGGCGCACCTCGTCCTTGAAAAGCAGCCGCAGCGGCTCGACGAGCTTCATCGTCATGTCCTCGGGCAGGCCGCCGACGTTGTG
>DHWI01000091.1:10368-14002 GCA_002413095.1 Thermoleophilia bacterium UBA5186 | reverse complement strand
TCGAGCCAGCCGCCGCGCAAGGGCACGAGCAGCTGCTGCCCGAGCTCGAACGCCTCGTCGAAGCGCGCCATGATCTCGCGCCCGCGCTCGCGCGCCTCCGCCAGGACCGCGCGTTCGTCCACCGTCGCGACCTTGCCGCCGCGCACCTTCCAGTCGCCGCCGACGAGCACCGAGTCGACCGCGAGCGTCGTCGAGCCGAGCGCGAGCTGCCGCAGCGGGTCGTTGAGCGGCGTGAAGACATGGCTCTCGAGGTCGAGCAGGACGAGGTCGGCGCGGCGGCCCGGCTCGATCAGCCCGAGCCCGCCGGCGTCTCCTGCAGCCTGGGCGCCGCCGATCGTCGCGAGCTGCCAGGCTTCCGCGGCACCCGTCCAGCGCTCGTAGTCGACGCCCCAGAGCTTGTGCAGGAGCGCCGCCTGCTTCAGCGACGCGAACATGTCGAGCCCGTCGTTCGAGGACATGCCGTCGGTCCCGAGCGCGACGTTCACGCCTTCCGCGAGCAGCGCCGGAACCGCGGCGAGCCCGCTGCCGAGCTTCATGTTCGAGACCGGGTTGTGCGCGATCGTGACGCCGCGGTCGCGGACGATGCCGATGTCGCCCGGCGTGAGCCAGACCCCGTGCGCGAAGCAGACGCGCGGCGAGAGAAAGCCGATCGACTCCATGTGCTCGACGAGCGTCTTGCCGTACATCTGCTGGCCCGAGACCGCCTGCATACGCGTCTCGAGCACATGGATGTGGATCATCGTGTCGAGCTCGTCCGCGAGCGCCGCGCAGCCGACGAGCATCTCGTCCGTGCAGCGCTGCGGGCCGCTCGGCGCCGGGCAGATCGAGATCCCTTCGTCGGGCCGGTGGAACTTCTCGACGGCGCCGCGCAAGAAGCGTTCCCACTCGTCCCAGGTCGGGGGCTTTTCGCGCTCGAGCCGGTCGATCAGGTCGCGCGAGGCCAGTCCCTTGTCGAGGACGACCGTCTCGTGGTAGGCGCGATCGCCGATCCCGAGGGCGATCAGCGCGCGCAGGCCCACGTCGCGGTACGCGCGGACGACAGCGTCCAGCGACTCGTCGGTAAACCCGTCGAGCTCGTAGAGGAAGTCGACCACGCAGGTGGCGCCCGACTTCAGCTGCTCGATCGCGCCGACAACGGTGCGCAGGTAGATCTCGTCCGGGGTCTGCGACGGCGCCGCGAGCGCGGGATACGAGAAGAGCATCCACGGCTCGAGCGGCAGGTTGTCCCACATGCCGCGCATCCAGTTCTCGTTCGAGTGGTTGTGCGCGTTCACCATTCCGGGGACGACGAGGAAGCGCGAGCAGTCGACCCGCTGGGCGCCCTCGGGCGCACGCGCGACGATGCGGCCCTCGGAGACGGCGACGTCGGCGCGACGGAATTCGCCCGCGCCGACGTCTACCAGCCCGTTTCTCAGGACGAGCTCGGCTATAGGCCACTCACCGTCGCCACGTCCGCGATCGCCCCGTCGGGAACGGGTTCGGCGAGCGCATGGCGGCTGAAGCCGAGGGCCGCGCGCGTGTTCGGCAGAACGCGTGCGATGGCGACACCGACGATGTAGAGCACGCCCGCGAGGAGCCAGGCGAACAGAGGCACGGGGCCGCGGTAGTGAGCGATATGGCCGACGATCTGCCCTGCATAGACGCCGTAGATCACGGCGGCCACGAGCGCGACGACGGCGGGGATATTGACCAGGCCTGCCTCGTTCCACGCGGGCACGCTCGTGAGCGGACGCGAGATCTTGAACAGGCGCGGCAGGAGGAAGTGGTCGACGCACATGATCACCGTCGCGCACGGCACGCTGACTGCGAGGAAGCCCGCGACCTTGAACCAGCCGTTCAGGTAGTGGTAGTTGACGAGGTACGCCGCCAGCGCGCCTCCGGCGGCGACGACCACACAGGTGAACGGACGCCGCCAGGCACGCCACCCTCCCACGAGATTCTGGCCGGCGTTGACCGACTCGTAGTAATTGCCGTCGTTGATCGCGAACTGGCTGATCGTGGCGAGGATCCACGCGAGCCACAGCGCTCCGAACAGCGAGTAGTGCGCAGTGAACTTCATCTGGGCGCCGAAGTCGGCCGTGTTCGAAAGCTGCGCCATCATCCAGCCACCCATGACGAACAGGACGAACCAGAGGTACGAGAACAGGTACGCGGGAACCGGCCAGGTGAAGCGCGGCTTTCCGTAGCGCCAGACATCAGGCTCGTTGCCCCACATCGTGAAGCCGATCACCGCGCCGACCGAGGCCCAGAAGGGGATCCCTGGGCCCTTCGGCGTACCGCTGAGCGCGCTGTGGTCGGTGGCCAGCCCCTTGATCACCATGTAGATCACCCACAGGATGATCAGCGGCGTCACGAGGTAGCGGGCGAAAACGCTGATTCCCGTGAAGCCCAGCAGGTTGTTCAGGATCATCACTGCCGCCAGGACGATCGTCAGCAGCTCGACGTGACCCCACCCGTAGAGGCCGGCCCAGATCTGTGCGAGCAGGCCGGCCTGGAACCCCACCCAGCCAAGCGGCGCAACCAGCACGAACGCCGAGACGAGGACGGACCCGCCGGCCCCGAAAATCGACCGCGACAGGAGGCCGTGCGTCTGGCCGGTTCGCGATCCGAGGTAGGCCGCCACGGTGGCGTACGCGACGTAGAGGAGCACACCGAGAATCGTCACGCCCGTGACCCAGGCGAGGCTGTGCCCGCCGTGCAGCTCGAAGCCGAGGAAGAGGAACGAGAAGCCGGCCGCGAAAGTCGTCCAAAGGCCGGCGAAATGCCAGAGAGGACGGCGCCGGGTGAGTGGGACGATGCCGGTGTCAGTCGTCGAGTAGTCGTGCCGGATCGACTCGTCGAGTGTTTCGCGCTCGTAGGCGAGATCCTCGCCGGGAGCGGTGTCCGGATGGTGACGTGGTCCGTCGGGTGCGCTCATGCACTCCTCCCATGTCGGTCGCGGCGCGAGTCTACGACTATCGACTCGGCGTGGTCTCGCAACGGCGTGGTCACCCGGTTCGAACGCCCGAGTCGCCGGCACGAGGTTTCGCGGAGCGCGTGCCTACACGGTCGCTGCGCGCGCGGGCTTCAACTCCTCCCCGAACTTCGCGCGCTTCACGAACTGCCCGATCCCCGGCTCCGCGACGAGCTCACCGTTCTCGACCAGCACGTTTCCGCGCAGGAGGACGATCTCCGGCGTCCCGGTCACCTCGGTGCCCTCGTACAGGTTGTAGTCCGACTTCGAATGGTGCGTCGCCGCCGAGATCGTGTGCTTCTTGTCGGGGTCGAAGATCACGATGTCCGCGTCCGAGCCCACCGCGACCGTGCCCTTGCGCGGATAGAGCCCGAACAGCTTGGCCGGATTCGTCGCGAGCAGCTCGACCATGCGGTTGAGCGTGATCCGCCCTGTGCGGACGCCGAACTCGTGGATCATGTGCAGGCGGTTCTCGAGGCCGGGTCCGCCGTTGGGGATCTTCGAGAAGTCGTCCTTGCCCATCGTCTTCTGGCCGTCCCAGAGGAACGCGCAGTGGTCGGTCGAGATCACCGAGAGCGAGTCCGTCCGCACCGCGTTCCAGAGCACGTCCCAATTGGACTTGTCGCGCACCGGCGGCGAGTACACGTACTTCGCGCCCTCGAAGTTCGGCTTCGCGATGTC
>DHWI01000091.1:10024-10266 GCA_002413095.1 Thermoleophilia bacterium UBA5186 | reverse complement strand
GTCTCGCCCCAGACGTTCCAGCCGTTCTCCCGCGCGAGCGCGATCGGGTCAACCGCCTGCTTGCACGTGACGTGGACGACGTAGAGCGGCGCGCCCGCGACGTGCGCGAGCTGGATCGCGCGGTTCGTCGCCTCGCCCTCCGCCTCCGGCGGCCTGGTGAGCGCGTGGTACTTCGGCTCCGTGTTCCCCGCCTCGAGCGCCTGCTTGACCAGGACGTCGATCAGGTCGCCGTTCTCGGCGTG
>DHWI01000091.1:6958-9910 GCA_002413095.1 Thermoleophilia bacterium UBA5186 | reverse complement strand
AGCTCCTCGAGCGTGCCGCCCTCCTTCAGGTCGGTGACCGCCATGTGGTAGCCCATGTCGATCACCTGCTTGCCTTCGGCCTTCCCGCGCCAGTCGTCGAGCGCCGCGGCGAAGGTCTGCCCCTGTGGCTGGATGACGAAGTCGACGTGGCAGGTCGTCCCGCCGAACGCGGCCGACGTCTGGCCGGACTCGACGTCGTCGATCGTGACCGTGCCGCCGAAGGGCATGTCCAGGTGCGTGTGCGGATCGACGCACCCCGGGAGGACGTACTTCCCGGACGCGTCGATCGTCTTGTCGGCCTGCGTGTCCAGCGACTCGCCGATGAGGGAGATCCGCTCGTCCTCGACGAACACGTCCGCGACGTAGTCGTCCGCCGCGGTGATGACGCGGCCTCCCTTGATCAGAACGGACATTGCGGATCTCCCTCTCTCGGCCGGAGCGCTCTAGGCGCCGCCGGCGGTCACCTTGACGTCGGCCTTCTTCCAGCTATTGCCGTTCACGTCCGTGCCGTCCTTCTTCGCCAGGTCGACTCCGGCCTGGGCGAGATCGGTCCGGTACGCATCCTTCGTGGCCGGCTTCTTGATCACCTTGAAGTCCTGCGCGATCTTCGCCGTCCTGTCGAACGCCGCAGCGTCCATGACGCCGATCCCGTTCGGAGCCGGCCAGATGAGCGCGTTGATCTCGTTCATCTGCCACGTCTGGTGGCCCTTGCCGAGCGTCGGCCCGTTCTTCAGGACGATGTCGACGCAGGCGGTGTAGTTGTCGCGGCAGTACGCCCAGCCGTCGAACGAGGCCGCGAGGAAGCGCTTGGCGACGTCGGTGCTGCCGGGCTTGGCGAGCCACTTGCCCGTCGCGAAGACGCCGTCCTCGAGCATTCCGGTGCCCTGGTCCTCCATCTTGAGGACGTTCAGGTCGGAGAGCTGGTAGAGCTTGCCCGTCTTCGGGTTCTTCGTCTCGAGCACCTGCGCGAGCTCGTTGTAGGTCATCGCCGAAGCCGCGTCGACCTGCCGGTTCAGGAACAGGTTCATGTCGAACGGCTGGTTGACGATCGTGACGTTGCTCTTGTTGGTCGGATCGATCCCGTTCTTCGTCAGCGCCGCGTAGAGCTCGAACTGGTTGCCGCAGCACCAGACGCCGACCTTTTTCTTGCTCATCTGCTTGATCGTCGTGACGCCCGAGTCCTTGTGCGTCAGCTCGGTCATGCCGCTGCGCGTGAAGACCTGCGCGATGTTGACGAGGTCGCCGCCCTGGTCGCGTGTCGCCAGGAGGCTTGGGAGCCAGTCGATCCCGAACTCGGCCTGGCCGCTCGCCACGACCTGCTCGGGCGTGATGTCCGGCCCGCCGACCTTCAGCGTGACGTTCAGGCAGTGCTTGTCGTAGTAGCCCTTCTCCTTCGCCGCGTAGTAGCCGGCGAATTGCGCCTGCGTCACCCACTTGAGCTGGAGCGTGACGTTGTCCTTCTTCGAGCAGCTCGCGCCTCCGGACGCGCTCGCGGTCGTCCCGCCTGAGCTCTTCTTGCTTCCTCCGCAGCCCACGACCGCAACCGCCATCGCGACCGCCAAGGCTGCGACCAACCAGCCATACCTCATCCCGTCCCCTTTCGTCGTTTCTCCCGTCATTCGCCGCGCCCCGGCGTGGGTTGCCACCGTGTCACGATTCGCTCAGCCAGGGCAACCGCGAGGTAGAACGCGATCCCCAGCAGGCAGGCGACGAGGATCGCCGCCCAGGCTGTCTCGAACTGGAACAGCGAGGCGCTGTTCTTGATCTGCACCCCGAGGGCCTCGATGGAGCCGCCGAAGTACTCGCCCACGATCGCGCCGATCATCGCCAGCACGCTTGCGACCTTGAGCGCCGTGAAGATGTACGGCAGCGCCGCGGGCACGCGCACGCGGCGGAAGATCTCGATCTCGCCGGCCGCGTAGGAGCGCATCAGCTCGATCGACTCCGGCCGGACGCTCGTCAGTCCCCTGATCGTGTTCACGAGCACCGGGAAGAAGCAGAGCACGGCCGCGATCGCGATCTTCGAGGACTTGCTGAGCGGCGAGAACCACGCGTTCGTGATCGGCGCGAAGGCAATGATCGGGACCGCGTTCGCCGCGATCGCGTACGGCATCACGGCGCTGCGGAGCGGCTTCCAGCGCGCCAGCACGAGCCCGACGAGGATCGCGACCGCGCTGCCGATGACGAAGCCGCCGACCGCCTCCTGGAAGGTGAACCAGCCGGCGCTCCAGAGCGAGTGCCGCTCGTTCCAGAAGGCGCTCGCGATCTGCGTCGGCTTCGGGAGCAGGAACCGCTGGATGCTGAGCACGCTGACGAGCACCTGCCAGGCCACGAGCCCGAGGACGAGGAACGCCGCCGCCGGAACCCAGTCGCGCAGCCGATTCGCGACGAAGCTCATGCGGTCTCGGCCTCCACCGGCGCCTCCGAGCCGACGTGCAAGGCCTCGCGCACTGCTGTCACGAGCTCGAAGAAACGCGGCTCCTCGCGGGTCACGGCCGTGCGCGGCTGCGGCAGGTCGATCCCGACGACGCTCGAGATCCGGCCCGGCCGCGGCGACATCACGACGACGCGCGTCGAGAGGAACACCGCTTCGGCGATCGAGTGCGTGACGAAGACGATCGTCGACTTCGTGTCCGCCCAGATCCGCAGCAGCTCGGCATTCAGCCGCTCGCGCGTCATCTCGTCGAGCGCGCCGAACGGCTCGTCCATGAGCAGCAGCGCGGGCGAGAAGGAGAGCGCGCGGGCGATCGAGACGCGCTGCTGCATGCCGCCGGAGAGCTGCCACGGGTAATGGTCGGAAAAGCCGTCGAGCTCGACGAGCTGCAGCATCTCGTCGACGCGCTCGCGGCGGCGGCGCTTGTCCCAACCGCCGAGCTCGAGCGGGAGGGCGATGTTCTTCGCGATCGTGCGCCAGTCGTAGAGGACGGCGTCCTGGAAGACGATCCCGTAGTC
>DHWI01000091.1:3876-6841 GCA_002413095.1 Thermoleophilia bacterium UBA5186 | reverse complement strand
GTCGTCCCGCCCTTGAACTGCTTCGAGACGCCGGCGATCGAGACGGCAGCGGCGCTCATGCGACGTTCTCCGGCGCGCGGCGGACGACGAAGCGCTCGGCGACGACCACCGCGACGAAGAAGACGATCCCGAGCGCGGCGGCGACGATGTTCGTGGCCCACAGGTTCTTCGGCTGGAAGCTGTAGTACTGGGCGAAGTTGAGGATCGCGCCGCCGAGCCCGTCCTGGATCGAGGACGGCAGCTCGCCGACGATCGCGCCGACGACGCTGCCCGCGGCGGCCACCCGCAGCGCCGAGAAGAGGTACGGCAGCGAGGCGGGCACGCGCAGCTTCCAGAGGATCCTCCAGCGCCCCGCGGCGTACGAGCGCATCAGCTCGAGCGCCTTCGGATCCGCCGACTTGAGCCCGCGCAACGAGTTGATCGCGACGGGGAAGAAGGTCAGGTATGCGGCGATGACCGCGACGGAGAACCAGGCGGGGCTGTTCAGGCTCCCGAGCCAGACCACGACCATCGGCGCGATCGCCAGGATCGGGATCGTCTGCGACGCGACCATGTAGGGCAGGAGCCCGCGCTCGAGGAGGCGCGAGTGCGCGAGTCCGACAGCGAGCCCAAAGCCGATGATCCCGCCGAGCACGAAGCCGGTCGCAGCCTCTTTGGCAGTGAAGAGCGCCGACTTGAGCAGGACGTGGATCAGCATGGGCCCGTTCGCGCGGGAGGGCTTGAAGAGCTGCGCGAAGATCTCGTGGATGTGCGGCATCGTCGTGTCGTTGACGGGGAACGGCCGCGTGATCCCCGCCTTGATCCCGACCCAGCGGTAGCCCTCCCAGAGCCCCCAGAGCACGGCGAGCACGAGCACGAACAGGAGCGCTCGTCCCGCCCCGCGCATGACTCTTTCCTCGCGCGCCTCACTGGGGCGCTCGACCACAATCGCCGACACCGTTATTGATTACCACACTTGCCAGCGGGGGCGGTAAGGTCGCGCGGCGATGACGTTGGACCCCGCGCGCACCGTGGCCGAGCTCCGCGAGCTCCAAGAGCTGACCGGGGACGAGAACGGCGCCCAGCGTGTGGCGTGGACGGACACGTGGGAGCAGGCCCGCGAGTGGCTGCGCGGCAAGCTCGAAGGCACGGGCGCCGAAGAGACCGTGGACGTGGCCGGAAACCAATGGTTCACGCTGCGCGGCGAGTCCGACCCGGCCTTGCTGATCGGCGGGCACATCGACTCGGTGCCGAACGGCGGCTGGCTGGACGGATCCTTGAACGTGATGGCCGGGGTGGAAGTGCTGCGGAGGCTCGCCGAGGAGGGCACGCCGCCGGTGACCGTGCGGCTCGTGAACTGGGCCGACGAGGAGGGGGCGCGCTTCGGGCGCTCGCTCTTCGGATCGTCAGCCGCGGGCGGCTCGATGGCCGACCAGAGCGAGCTGCGGGAGCTCCGCGACGGAGACGGGATCGCCCTCCCGGACGCGCTGAAGGAGCACGGCGTCGACCTCGACACGGCGGTGGATGCGCGCAGCGAGCTGGAAGGCGCCGCGGCCTACCTCGAGCTCCACATCGAGCAGGGCCCGGTGCTCGAGTCGATGGATATCCCGCTCGGCGTCGTCCTCGGCACCTTTGGCGTCGAGCGCTCCCGCTTCACGTGGCGGGGCCAGGCGGCGCACGCGGGCTCGACGCCGATGGACAAGCGTCGCGACGCCCTCGCCGGGGCAGCCAAGCTGGCGCTCGAGATCCGGGAGATCGCGCGGCGCGCGGGCGGCGGCGCGGTCTGCACGAGCGGCGGCGTCGTCACCAAGCCAGGGATCGTCACGTCGGTCGTCGAGACGGCGGAGCAGCTGCTCGACCAGCGCCATCTCGATGCCGACACGCTCGCGACGATGCTGCGCGAGGCGAAGGAGGCCGCCGAGCGCTTCGCGGCCGAGGAAAACATCGAGGTCGAGTGGGAGCGGATCTGGAACATCGAGCCGATCCTGTTCGACGAGACGCTGATCGGGTTCGCGGACGAAGCCGTGCGCGAGGTCTCGGGCTCGTCACACCAGCTTCCGTCGGGGCCGCTGCACGACGCCGCCGAGGTCGCCCGGGCCGGGATCCCGACAGTGATGCTGTTCGTCCAGAGCCTCCGCGGCCTCTCGCACACGAAGCTCGAGGACACGAAGGAAGAGCACCTCGAGCTGTCGGTGCAGGCGCTCGACCGNNCGGCTCACCGACCGAACGATCGCCTGGATAACCTAGATGTAGCCGCGCAGCACGTCCGCGCGCTCGACCTTCGCGACTGCGATCGCGAAGGCCGCCAGCCGCAGCGGGATCCCGTCGAGGGTCGCCCGCTCGCAGACGCTCTGCCACGCACGCGTCATCGTCTTCTTGAGCTCGGTGTTGACGCGCTCCTCCTCCCAGCGGAACTGCTGGATGTTCTGCGCCGGCACGATGGACGCCGCCCTTCGCCGTCGTGGACATCCCGTACGGCGGCGCGAAGGGCGGCGTCCAGTGCGATCCGACCGTCATGAGCTCGGGCGAGAAGCAGCGGCTGACGCGCCGGTTCACCAGCGCGATCTCGTAAGTCCTCGGCGTCAACCGCGACGTTTCCGCCCCGGACGTCAACACCGACGCGCCTGTCTTCCACGTCATCAGCGACGCGAGCGCGCGCACCTCGTCGATGTCCGCGTCCGGGTGGCAGCGGATGCCGTCAAAAGATGCGTACGAGGAGGACGCCGGCGAACAAGCAGGCAACTCCGGCGATCCGACCGAGGGAGACGTGCTGTACTGGGAAGCCGACCCAGCCGAACTGGTCGATGAGAAGCGCCGCGCCGAGCTGGCCGGCGACGATCGCGCCGATCAGCGCCGCAGCGCCGAGCCGCGGCGCCGCGATCACGCTCACCGCCACGTAGAAGGCGCCGATGATCCCGCCGATCCAGACCCACCACGGCGCGCCTCCGAGCTTCGACACGCTCGGCAGCGGCCTCGGCACGACGGC
>DHWI01000091.1:3512-3800 GCA_002413095.1 Thermoleophilia bacterium UBA5186 | reverse complement strand
CACGAGCTGGGCGAGCTGGGCGTTGATTCCCGCCTGGAACGGGATCATCGCGCCGCCGATGAGCGCCAGCAGCAGATAGAAGGCGATTGCCACGCGGCTGCGTTCGCGGGAGAATGGCGGTTTCCCTGCACAGGAGGCCTCAGTGCTCAGCTTCGGCGTCACCGTCCTGCCCGATCCTCCGTACCAGCGGCTCGTCGAGTTGATGCAGCTCTCGGAGCAGCACGGCTTCGAGTACGGCTGGACCTACGACTCGCACGTCCTCTGGCAGGAGTCGATCCCGCTGCTCGC
>DHWI01000091.1:0-3384 GCA_002413095.1 Thermoleophilia bacterium UBA5186 | reverse complement strand
GCGAGCGCGTACGCGACGCTGCAGGACATCTCGAACGGGCGGATGGTCATGGGCATCGGCCGTGGCGACTCCGCGCGGCGCTACATCGGCCAGAAGCCGGTCAAGGTCGCCGAGTTCGAGCGCCGGATCTCGATGATCAAAGACTTCATGAACGGGCGCGAAGTGCACTGGAACGAGAAGGACCTCCAGCTGAAGTGGGTGCGCGAGGAGCT
This sequence comes from Thermoleophilia bacterium UBA5186, assembly GCA_002413095.1. Classification (GTDB taxonomy): domain Bacteria; phylum Actinomycetota; class Thermoleophilia; order Gaiellales; family Gaiellaceae; genus UBA5186. Next base: position 3,172 of record DHWI01000091.1, on the reverse strand, counting down.
GCCGCAGATCCCGATGCACGTCGCGGGGTACGGTCCGAAGGCGCTCGCGGTCGCGGGCCGCGTCGGCGATGGCGTGATCATCCAGCTCGCCGATCCGGCGATCATCCAGTGGATCATGGCGACCGCGCGGAAGGCCGCCGAGGAGGCCGGCCGCGACCCGGACGCCCTCCAGTGCGTCGTCAGCGCGCCGAGCCACATCTCGGACGACATCCAGGACGCACGCGAGCAGACGAAGTGGTTCCCCGCGATGGTCTCGAATCACGTCGTCGACCTCGTCGAGCGCTACGGCACCGACTCGGAGATTCCGAAGGAGCTGACCGACTATGTCGCCGCGCGCAAGTTCTACGACTACAACGACCACTCACGCGTGGGCGCGCAGCACGGCGAGTTCGTCACCGACGAGATCGCCGACCGCTTCAGCGTGCTCGGCACGGTCGAGCAGGTGAAGGCGAAGCTGAAGGAGCTGGAGTCGATCGGCGTCGACCAGTTCAACATCTACCTCATGACCCACGGCCAGGAGGAGATCCTCAAGGCGTACGGGGACGAGATCATCCCGGAGTTGGGCCGAGTGGTTGTGTGAGTCCTCAAACGGACTGGTAAGGGAACGCAGACGGCCGCGCGAGAAGCTCGCACGGCCTGAGGTCGCGCAGCTCAAGAAGCAGCGCGGCGTCAAGGCGTGACGTCTCTGCGCCCCGGGCGCAACAAAACCGACTTAGTGTCTCTTTGTCACTAAGTCGTGCCCAAGCCAAACTTACGGCTCGAGGGCTGGAGCAAAGCGCTGTCCCGGACTTTGTGGCTCTGAGCCACTAAGTCGGGTCAGTGCTGTGTTCGGACTCGGCCGTTTCGGCCTCGCCGGTCTCGTCGTCGACCTCGCCCCGTGGCGGGATGATGTCCTCGCCGGTCTCCGGGTCGTACAGGCCCGCCTCGGCGGCTGCCAGCCGCGCTGCTTTCTTCTCTTGCTTGCGCTCGCGCTTCTCCAGAACCTTGCGCTCGCGGTTCAGCTTCGCCATGGTCGTCTGCCGTTTGGAGCTCGCCATCCAGGGCCCTTTCTGTGGATTGCGGGATGCGCGTCTCCCAAAGGGTACGCGCCGCTAGTCTGCCGCGGTGGCGAACCTGCGGCAATTGCTCGAGATCCGCACCGCCTATCCCGCCGATTTCTCGGACGACGGCGAGAGCGTGCTCGTCCTGTCGAACCTGAAGGACACGCTGCAGCTCCACCGCGTCGCGCGGGCGGGCGGGGAGCTCGAGCAGCTGACCGACCTCGAGGATCCGGTGTCCGGGCAGTTCGTCCCGGGCAGCGGGCGCATCCTGCTCGCCAAGGACAGCGGCGGCAACGAGCGCATCCAGCTCTACCTCCTCGACGCCGCGCCGGGCGCCGAGCCGCAGCCGTTCGTCTACAACCCTGAGTTCATCCATCGCGCGCCTCAGGTCTCGCAGGACGGGCGACTCGTCGGCTACAGCTCGAACGCGCGGAACGGCGTCGACTTCGACGTCTGCGTACGCCCGGTGGGCGGCGGGGACGAGCGGATCGTCTGCTCCCTCGGCGGCTGGTGCGAGGCGACGGGCTTCTCGCCCGACGGGCGCTGGATCGGCGTCGTGCGACTCACCGAGAAGACCGGCGACAACGACCTCTACCTCGTGCCCACGGACGGTGGCGAGCCGCTCCACGTCTCGCCGCACGACGACGAGGCGATCTTCGGAGAGCCCGCATGGCTGCCTGACTCGAGCGCGTTCTTCTTCACGACCTCCACGGGCCGCGAGTTCGCGGATATCGCCCGCTACGACATGTCCATGCGCAGCTGGGAGTTCGTGCTCGAGTCGCCGTGGGACAAGGACTGCCACGTCGACGATGCCGGCCGCAACCTGCTCGTCGACGAGAACGCGGACGGCTACACCGTGCTGACGCTCTACGACCCGCAGACACTCGAGCGGCGCGGCGAGGTGCCGCTGCCGGGGCGCGGCGTGGTCGACGCGCCGGTCTTCTCACGCGACGGGCGTTGTCTCGCCTACCACTTCACCTCGGCGCTCGAGCCCGGCGACGTCTGGATCTACGAGACCGAGACGGACGAGACGACGCGGCTGACCACGAGCCCGGGGAAGGTGCCGCAGGAGGAGCTCGTCGAGCCGGAGCTCGACCGTTTCGAGTCCTTCGACGGCGAGTCGGTCCCGGTCTTCGTCTACGAGCCGGACGGCATCGAGCGACCGCCGGTCATCGTGATGATCCACGGGGGCCCGGAGGCGCAGCTCCGCCCGATCTGGAGCCCGATCGCACAGTTCTTCGCGCAGAACGGCTATGCGGTCGCGGCGCCGAACGTCCGCGGCTCGACCGGATACGGCAAGCGCTACGAGCACCTGGACGACATCGAGAAGCGCCTCGACTCGGTGCGCGACCTCGTCGGGCTGAAGGACTGGCTCGAGGCCGAGGGCCGGTTCGACACGGACCGGGTCGTCCTCTACGGCGGCTCGTACGGCGGCTACATGGTGCTCGCGGGCTTGGCGTTCCACCCCGAGCACTGGGCCGCGGGCATCGACATCGTCGGGATCTCGAGCCTCGTGACATTCCTCGAGAACACGTCCGAGTGGAGGCGCGCCTTCCGGGAGCGCGAGTACGGCTACCTCGATCGCGACCGCGAGTTCCTCGAGCAGGCCTCACCGATGAGCCAGATCGACCAGATGCGCGCGCCGCTCTTCATCATCCACGGCGCCAACGATCCGCGCGTGCCGCTCGGGGAAGCGGAGCAGATTCACCGCATGCTGACGGACAAGGGCATCCCGTGCGAGCTCGCGGTCTACCACGACGAGGGCCATGGCCTCGCGAAGCTGCAGAACCGGCTGGACGCTTATCCGCGGGCCGCGGCTTTCCTCGACCGCGTTCTGAGTCGGACCCGCGCTTAATCCAGCTTCGAACCCCGTTGAACGCCGAAACCAGGCTGAAGCCTGGCACCGGATTGCTCAGACGTGATGGCTCGCTCTAATCGAGCTTCGCCATCACGTGCTTGATCTGCGTGTAGTCCTCGAGCGAGTACGCGCTCAGGTCCTTGCCATAGCCGGACTGCTTGTAGCCGCCGTGGGGCATCTCGCTGACCAGCGGGATGTGGTCGTTGATCCAGACCGTCCCGAACTGGAGCATGCGGGCGGCGTTCAGCGCCCGGCCGACGTCGCGCGTCCACAC
>DHWI01000090.1:3561-4160 GCA_002413095.1 Thermoleophilia bacterium UBA5186 | reverse complement strand
CGCTGACGCGGTCCTTGCCCTTGTCGACGGTCGCGCGGTCCTTGCCGGCTCCGCCGACGACCTTGTCGCTCTCCCCGTCCTTCGCGGTGAACACGTCCTTGCCGGCGTCGCCGAACAAGAGGTCGCGTCCGGCTCCGCCGTCGATCATGTCGTTCCCCGGCCCTCCGAACACGATGTCGTCCCCGCCGCCGCCACGAATGACGTCGTTGCCACCGAGCCCGCAGATCACGTCGCGCCCCGAGCTTCCGGTGAGGAAGTCGCGGCCCGGCGTGCCCTGGATCGTGCACAGCTGCGTCCCGCCTCCCCTCCTCTTGGCGGTCGACGGCCCGGGCCCGCCCGACGAGTCGCTCCCCGGTGGCGAGGGGGCCGTGATCGAGATGTCCCACGCGTCGGTGATGACCCGGCTCACGGTGTCGTCGGCAGGTGTCGCCACGGACGCGAGGTGGGGAATCTGCGGGCTCTTGACGGTGGTCGGGATGTAGCCGCCGGCGATGCTGTTTTGCAGCGAACTCAACGAGTCGGCGAGGAACTTGCTCGTGGTCGCAAACCCGGTGAACTTGGCGCCGCAGTCGTAGTCGGCATTCCGCTCCTGCGACCCC
>DHWI01000090.1:0-3439 GCA_002413095.1 Thermoleophilia bacterium UBA5186 | reverse complement strand
GTGAACCGGCCCTGATAGTTCTCGAGCGAGTCGCTGACCACGTGGTTGTCGGGATTCGACGACTTGTCGTCGCGGTGCGAGACGCGGTCTTCTCCGCCGGTGGCGACGCCGGTGAAGGGGCCGATGAACGAGTGGTGCCGAACGCCGTGCTGGCGCGCTCCAGTGGCCGAGGCCGCAACGAGCCCGAGCAGGACAACGGACGCTATGACCCCGATGCGGCGCAAGATCGCAAAACTTACGCCCTCACGTGCGGCGGTTCAAGGGCGCGTGCGGTAGCCGTACCGCAGGCGAAGCGGCCACGTCAGCGCGCCAACCGCGCCGTTGGACGCGCCCTCGCGGCGCCAGCCGTCGTCGAGCTCGATCGGCACCGTGCCCGTGTCGAAGCGGGTTCGGTTCCCCGTCACGCTGTGCGTCGGCTCGAGCCGCGCCTCGCCGATAGCAGTGAACGGCAGCCGCAAAGGCGCTTCGCCGACGAGCGCTGCGATCTTGCGGACGGCATCCTCCGGCGCGTTCACGAAGTCCTCGTAGCGCAGACGCAAGTAGGCGACGCGTCGCCCCAACGCTTCGACGACCGGGTTCCAGACGTTCCACTGCATCGCCGATCGCGCAGGCCCGAGGCCAGGCTCGCCGAGCCGCGCCGTGTGCTTACGCCGTGAGTGAGCAACGCCGCGCGGATCGCGAACCAGGTGGACGAGTGCCAGGTCCGCGTCGTCTAGACCGCCCAGGAAGTACGCGTAGCCCGGCCACTTAGACGAGTCGACGACGACGCGACTTCCGGTCGTCTCCGCAATCGCGCGAAAGACCGCGGCGAACGCGCCTGCACAAGGGTGCGTGCCCGAACGGTGCTGCCGCAGGATCCCGAGCGCCCGCGCCGATGAATTGTCGAACTCAAGCTCACTGACGCTGCCCCGGTCGCCGAACGCGGCGGCGAGGATTCCCCGCCAGGTCGGGCATTCCGACAGAGGCTCGCCGCACCCGCACCGCTGTCCGCGTTCGAACGCGCGAGCCGTCGACTTCAGCTCGCCGACGAAGAAGAACCCGTCGAGCTGGCCGAGTAGAGCTCCGAGCAGCGTGCTACCGGAGTGGCCGAGTCCGGCGATGAGCAGCACCCGGACGGCCACGCCGCTACCGCTTTCGGGCGACGATCAGCCGCTGGGTTGCGAACACGCGTCTGAGTCGCGGCGAGCGCTCCGCCCGGCGGCCGACGCGATATGCGAGCCGCGGCGCGAACCGGTCGAGCGGGTCGGGGATAATCTGAGCCCCGACCGGAACGACGCGCTCGACCTTCAGGCCTGCGGCCTCCAGCGCGCGGCTCGCGTCGTCGAGCCCTACGGCACGGCCCGCCGGAATTGCACGGCCGAAGGGAACGAGGCGCTTGACGCGTCTGGCGACGGGCACTACCACGCGGTTCCGCCAGACGGTCGCAGGCGCCTTGCAGCTGTGGAGGCCGACCAGCGCCCGCCCGCCGGAGCGAAGCACCCGCGCGAGCTCCGCGACAGCCGCGGCAACCGCGGTGTACTCGAGCACGCCGATGATCACGACGACGTCGAACGCCCGCTCGTCGAAGGGGAGCTCCTCCGCGCGGGCGACAGTCAGGCGGTCGGCAGCGCCGGGGATGCGCGCCCGCGCCAGCTCGATCATCTCGGGCGCGACATCCACGCCGGAGACCGTCCAGCCACGCTCGGCGAGCGTCGCGAGCAGCCGCCCGCTGCCGGCGCCGACGTCGAGGACGGCGCCCGGGCCTGGCCCGACGAGCTCGACCGCGGCGTCGAGCCTCGACGTGACCCGGTGCCCGTCGGGATCGCGCCCGCCATAAGAGCTGTCCCAGGCTGCCGCGCTCAGATCGAACTGTCGCTCCGTGCCGCTCACGCTGTGGAGCTCGACCTGACGCTCTCAGCGTCGAACTGCTCGATCCGCGCGCCGAGCTCGGCGCGCCGCGCGGCGTAGCGCTTCAGGGCCTCCTCCGCGGCTCCTCCGGCGTGGAACCGGAGCGCAGTCCCGGCCCGAAAGCTCGCGGCCACGTCAGCAGGGACTTCGTCGCCGTGGACGCCGTAGTGCGCGCGGAGACGCGCCGCGGCGAGCCGCCGGGCCCAGGCCTCGAGGCGGCCGCCAAGCAGCGACTCGAGAGCCTGCTGCGTCTGGGAAGTCCACGCGCGCGAGACGCGCGCCGGCGCGGCGGCCACGTTCGGAAAGATGTCGACGATCCACTCGTTCGCGTCGCGCAGAACGCCTGGATCGCCGGCAAGGACGCGGGCCTGGTCGAGCTCTCGAGCGACGTACACCCCGCCCGGAGGAATGGCGACGTCCTGCGTGGCCACGTAGTAGTTCGGACAGAAGAGCCGGCGCCCGACTACCCGGGAGGCGGTCCCGAGCAGGACGAACGCGGTGCCGAGCCGCTCGGGCTCGACGATCACGAGCAGGTCCACGTCAGCGTCGTCGCTCGCGTCCCCGGCCGCCGCCGAACCGGTCAGCGCGAGCCCGCGCACGAACGGAACGTGACGCAAGACGCGCGCGACGCGGTCTGCCTGGCGGCGGAGCTGGCCGGCCCGCGCGAGCCGCGCAGGCCTTCGCGCGAGCAGCTCCTCGCGTCCGGCGAGGCAGAAGAGCCCGTCGCGCTCGACGACGATCGACCGGAGCACCGGATCGTCGTCCAGGAGGCGGCGCAGGGCCTCCCGTCCCACCCGCACGCGGGCGTAGCGCCAGAGCTCGTCGAGCGTAACGGCGCAGTCGAAGGCGTCGCCGTAGACCAGCGCGTCGAGGAGAGCCAGCCGCTCGTCCGTCTCGACGCTCATCGACGCGCCAGCGTAACGCGAAGCCGGGACGAGCGCGGGACGGGTGGAGGCGCGTCTGGGTCGACCTGGAGCCGCCATCGCCGGGCGAACGTCGCCAGCGTCGCGGTCATGATCGCCCGCGAGAGCGGCTCGCCTATGCAGGTGTGCGCACCCGCGCCGAACGGCACGTAGCCTCCGCGTCCGCCCGCTCGCCCGCCGAGCCAACGCTCGGGCTCGAACGCGGAGGGGCGCTCGTACACGCGCGCGTCCGCATGCGTCACGAGCGGGCTGACGAGCACGTTCGAGCCCCGCTCGAATCGAACGTGGCCGATGCGAACGTCCTGAACCGGACAGCGGTCGATGTAGCGGGCAGGCGGGAACAGGCGGAGGGTCTCGAGCAGCACCGCGTCGAGGTACGGGGTCGATCCGCCGGCATCGAGCTCCGCGTGCAGGCGCGCCTCCGCCTCCGGATGGCGGCCCAGGAGATACCACGTCGCCTCGAGCGTGCTCGGAGGCTCGTCGACGGCCGCGAGGAGGCACGCGATCACCTCCCCGCGTACCGTCCGCTCGGGCAATCCGCTCCGCAGCAACGCGGCGAGCAGGTCGTCTCCTTCCGCCTGGCCGGCCCGTGCGGCGATCAGCGCCTCGACGACGCGCTCGACGCGGCC
>DHWI01000052.1:2719-5082 GCA_002413095.1 Thermoleophilia bacterium UBA5186 | reverse complement strand
GGATCAGGTCGAGGAACGGGAGGCCCTGGTTGCGGTAGTTCTTCGCGATCGAGACGACGAGGCGGAGATTGGACTGGATCATCCGCTGCTTGGCGAGCATGTCGCCGCGCTCGATCTTCTTGGCGAGCTCGACCTCCTGGGCCGCGGTGAGCAGCGCGTGGCGCCCGGCCTCGCGCAGGAAGAGCTGCAGCGCGTCTGTTGTCGTCTCGACGGTCGGAGTGGGCGGCGGCGGAGCTTCCTTCTCGGGCTCCCGCTCGGTCATCTCGACGACCTCGATCCCACGGCGGTCGAGCTCCCGGTAGAGATCGTCGAGCTCGAGCGGTCCGAGCGCGTGCGGCTCGAGCAGCTCCGCCAGCTCCGGGTACCTGATCGTGCCCGTAGCCTCGGCAGCCTCGAGCAGCTGTTGCAGGTCCTCCAGGAGCAGGAGGTTCTCGACCGTCTCGACCGTCATCCGCCTCTCGTCTAATGCCGCACGTGCCGCGAGTCCAAACACGGCTCGGCGCGTTCCCTCGAATGCACGATAACCGGTGTTATGTCAAGTCGGGACATGGACGACCCCAAAGGGCCTCTCCGCCCCCTTTGAGCAGGCGGCCCGGCTTGGACCAAAAAGATACGCCGAGCCGGTGGCGCTTTCGTCCACCGCCCACGTTGACTTTCCGATCTCAGGCCTTGCGGCCTTCCTCGTACGGTCTTCGCGAGCGGTTTCGACCTACTTGCGCTCCGTGCTCGACGCAAGAGGCAACCTAGTGGCGATCGACCGGCGATGCAAGGGGTGGTTTGGAATCTCTTATCGCAATTTGCGAGCAAATATCTATCCACAATTCCCACAATCAATTCGATTAGCTGTGGATAATTGTGGGAACAAAAGGCGGTACTGCCCCACTCCCAGGTGTGCCTTCTCTAGGATGCGCGGCGATGCACCTGCGGCCGCCGTCCATCGATCGTGGAGTCACGTCGTTCCTGTGGGCCTTCGGGCTCGGCCTCTACATCTGGATCGGCCTGCTTGCGATCGGCATCTCCTCTGCGACCGCGTTCATCGTCGGCGCCCTCTCGATGGGCGGAATCTTCCTGTTCGTCAGGACCTTCGGGGACTAGGCTCGACTACGCCGCGGCGCGTGCGCTGCGGTCGCGGACGAGCGCAAAGAGAAGGAAGCGCGCCAGCTCCCCGCCGATCAGGGTCTCGAGGCGATCGGCGGCCGGCTGCTGCGGTTCCCCGCCGGTGTCGAGGGCGGAGCAGTGCTGGTAGAGCAGCACCATTCCACGTGCCTTCTGCGGCTGAAGGACGTCCATGGCCCGAGTATCGGAATACTCGGGCCATGAACTAATCCCTCTCGCTAGGGAGCGAGACTCCGGATCACGTCTCCGACGGGCCGCCGGCGCGCGGAGGCGGCTCCGGATCGGGCTCGACGGTCGTCGTCCGCGGCGTCGCCGTGGTCGTCGCATACGCGGTGTCCGGCTCGGTCGTGTCGGTCGACACCGACCGTTCCGCTGCGAGCGGCTCGTCGGCGGCCCTCGCGTCGGTGGTCGTGCGAGCGTCGGCCACTGGAACGGGCCGGACGGTCTCACCCTCGTCGACGACCGTACGGGTGCGCGGGCCGGTCGTGTCGAACGTGAGCCCGAACACGAGGCCGGTCCCGAACGCGAGCACCGGGATCGCCTTCAGCATGTCGCCGAGCAAGCCCCCGAGACCGATGTCATCGGCCCATGAGGTCGCGTGCCGGCTGAACCAGTTCGGCACCGTCTGCCCGGCGAGGATCACCCAGCCCGCCGCGATCAGGACGGGTATGAAGGCGACCAGGAAGACGCTCCCAGAGATCCGCGGCCAGCCCCACTTCGTCCAGCCACCGAGGATCTGGGAGAACGCCATCGTCAGCCCAGCGGCAGCGATCAGGCCCACGATGGCCCAGTAGCTGCCGTTCGTGCCGCCGCTCGATTGCGTCGCGAGCCAGATCAGCAAGCCCGCGACCGCGGCTCCGATCAGCGTGATCGTTCCTCTCGTCAATCCGTACATGCGCATCACCTCTTCCGTTGCGTACCCGTGCAACGGAATTCGACGCGTTTTGGTTCTACAGGCCGAGGCGCCGCGCGTCGAAATGCGCGGAATAGAGCTCGGCGCGGAACTCGTCGATCATCCGGGCCGCGTCGCCGTCGAACACGTGTTCCAAGACGCCGATCTCGCGATCGTTGTGGAACGGGAGGTCGACGTGCTGGTGCGAGACGAGGTTGACGGACACCTGGGAGCACGCCGGGCAGCGGACCGCGAGCCCCATCGAGCCGTCTCCAGGCGCAAGCAGGAAGAACGACGAGGGAAAGACGGGCCGCGGCTTGTCCTCGGGGTAGCAGAAGAAGCTCCACGGCCACTC
>DHWI01000052.1:0-2670 GCA_002413095.1 Thermoleophilia bacterium UBA5186 | reverse complement strand
TCGTCGTGGCTGACGAGCCCCTCGTGCTCTCCACCGCACGTGCACTCGAAGCGAACCTGGTAGACGCTCGGGTGCGCGGCTCCGGGCAGGCGCTCGAGCGTCCGGAACGACGAAAGCGAGACCTTCGTCGCCCCGCTGCTCGGACACGCAAAGGTGTACCGGCTCGTCAGCGCGTCGTACATGGTGCCTTTGTAATCGGCGCCCCGGACAGCCAAACCGTCCCCCGTTGTGACGATAGGTACGTTCAGTACGTGATCAGCGCGTGCACGGGAAAGTCGCCGAGCTTCTCGCGGCCGTTCAGGAACGTCAGCTCGATGATGAAGGCGGCGCCCACGACCTCCGCGCCCAACTCCTCGAGGAGGCCTCCGAGCGCCCCGACCGTGCCGCCGGTGGCGAGCACGTCGTCGTGGATGACGACGCGGGTGCCCCGGGAGATCAGGTCAGGGTTCAGCTCGAGCGAGTTCTGACCGTATTCGAGCGCGTAGTTGACGCTGACCGTCTCGGGCGGCAGCTTCCCGGGCCTTCGCGCCGGCAGGAAGCCGCAACCGACCTCCCGAGCGATGGCCGCGCCCAGGATGAAGCCGCGCGCCTCGGCCCCCAGGACGAGATCGGGCTCCTGGTCCTTGACCCAGCCCGCCAGCTCGCGAATCGCCTCTTCGAGCGCCTCGGCGTCGGCGAGGAGCGGCGAGATGTCCTTGAACCCCACCCCGGGTGTCGGCCAGTCGGGAACTTCACGAATCTTGCTGCGCAGATCGACCGCGGTCACGAGCTGGCGAGCTCCCGAAGGTCGCGCCAGAAGAGGAGCTGCGAGAGCTCCTGCGCCAGCTCGGCGAGGTTCTGGAGGTCCTCCAGGCCCGACTGGCGGCGCTCCTGGTTGCGCGAGCGCAGCGCCGGGGATACCAGCGCCTCGAGAAGCCCCGCTTCCCGGTCGGCGGAGGTTCTGAAGGCCCGTAGATGGCGCGGCGCGATCCCGTAGCGCGAGAGCTTGCCGCAGGCCGCCGCGATGTCCGCGTCGCCCTCGCGGTAGCGCTTGTCGCCGTCCTCGACGCGCGGCGCGAGCAGCCCGTAGTCCTCGAGCTCCTTGGCGAGCTCGGGCGCGATCTCGGCGCGGTCGCAAAGCTCGGCGAGGCTGAGCTCGTTCTCGACCGACGCGAGGCCCGCGCGACGCCGCTTGCGCTCCTTCGTCCCTGTCGCCGAGGCGAGCTCTTGCCGGATCACGCGAAGCGGGAGGAACTCGTCGCGCTGCAGGCGCAGGATCGTCTCGAGCCGCTCGACGTCCTCTTCGTTGAACAGCCGGTAGCCGCCCTGGGTGCGCCGCGGCGCGAGCAGGCCCTGATCCTCGAGGTAGCGGATCTTCGAGATCGAGATGTCCGGGAACTCGGCCTTGAGCCGGGTGCAGAGCGTCCCGATCGTGAGCATTCGCTGGCCCCGTTGCGCTTCGGCGGTGCTCATCTCACCCGCTCCTGAACGTGAGTCGATACTTGCCGACCTGCACCTCGTCGCCGTCGGAGAGCTCCCCGCTCTCGATCCGGCGCCGGTTCAGGAACGTCCCGTTGAGGCTGCCCTGGTCCTCGACGCGGAAGCCCTCGGGCGTGCGCACGAGCACGGCGTGCTTGCGCGACACCGTCACGTCGTCGAGGAAGATCTCGCACTCCGGGGAGCGGCCGATCGTCGTTCGTTCGGCCTCGGGGACGAACGTCTCCCCCGCCCTGCCGCCACCTGACCGGACGACGAGCGCCGGGCCCTTGATCCCCGCGTCCTCGGGGCCCTGCGCCGGGTCGAGCTCGCCCTCCTCCGGCGTGAACTGCATCGTCGTCTCGACCGGCTCGTCCTTCGTCAGGAGCGCGCCGCACTTCGAGCAGTAGTTGGCCGACTCCGGGTTCTGGAACCCGCACTCGGGGCAGTAGACATGCGACATATCTGGCCCTCCCGCCGCCTCAGGACGGCGGCGGCGCCTTCGACGCGAGGATTTCCGTCAGCGCGTCGACGTTGACGCGGTCGAGCACGCTCTGTCCCCCGGTCTTCTGCAGTCGCGCGACGAGCTCCGCGCGCAGGAGGTCGATCTGCCCGTGCAGGATCCGGCGGCGGTACGAGACCTCGCGCTCTTCCTTCGTGAGGTCGTTGATCAGCGACTCGAGATCCTCGTCGGAGAGATTCGGAAGATCGGGAAACGATTCCACGTGGGCCTTTCGCTCGCTGGACGCTGCCGTCTTCAGTAAAGCAGTCGAGCCCGCAAGGGGTCAACCTCAACTTTACCCTTCAACTTCGAACGGCGGCTTCCTCCCCCGCCATGATCTCCTCCACGAGCTCCTGGAGCTCGGCCAGGAGCTCCTCGGACGCCTCCGGGGTCGCGCCCTCGGCATAGAGGTGGACGACCGGCTCGTCGGGATCGGGGAGCACCTGGGTCCACCCGCGCTCGTCGAAGACCTTGATCCCGTCGAGGGTGTCCACCTCGCGGCCCTGCGCGCGCTCGGCGAGGACCCGCATGACGAGACCTTTCAGAGCCCACGGACACGGGATGTCGCGCCGCACGAGCGCCGGTCGGGGAAGGTCGCCCACGAGCTCGGAGAGCGACCGCTGCACGGGTGCGAGCAGCTCCAGGAGCTTGCAGAGACTCGCGACCGCGTCGTAGGCCGGCAGGAACTCCGGGAAGACGTAGCCGCCGCCGAC
>DHWI01000148.1:25844-26211 GCA_002413095.1 Thermoleophilia bacterium UBA5186 | reverse complement strand
GGCCTCAATCCATGGGCGTCCTGGCAGGGCGGGGTCGCGCTTGCCTACGACGGGAATGCCGGAGCCAAGGCCGCAAAGGTCTCGCGCACGGCCGGCTTGGCCTTCTCGATCTACAGCTGGCCGCGCCCGGTCGGCTCGACGACCGCGGGAGTCGCGTACCGCGGCGCGGGTTCCGTCCGCACGGACGGCGCGCAGCGTCGCGTCTGCCTCTACATCCGCGAGTGGTCGGCGGCCGGCGCAGTCGTCGGGATGCAGTCGAGTTGCTTGACGACCAAGCGCGCCTGGCAGGCCTTGGCGCCCGTGACGTACACGACGGCGCAGAGTGGCGGCTCGCTCGAGCTGTTCGTGATGCAGCCGAGCGGTGCAG
>DHWI01000148.1:25351-25775 GCA_002413095.1 Thermoleophilia bacterium UBA5186 | reverse complement strand
GCCGTAAAGCCTTCGTAAGCAGTTCGTTCGCGCGCCGGGGGCGCCTCTATGCTTTCGCCATGCCGACCTCGGTTGTGACCGGCGGCGCCGGATTCCTCGGCTCCCACCTCTGCGACCACCTCCACGCCCAAGGCGAGCGCGTCATCTGCGTGGACAACCTCGAGACTGGCTCGCTCCAGAACGTCGAGCACATGCGCGGCGACAGGTTCGCGTTCGTGAACCACGACGTGACGGAGCACCTGGAGATCGACGAGCCGGTCGACTTCGTCTACCACCTCGCTGCGCTCGCGAGCCCGATCGACTACCTCAGGCAGCCGCTCCACTCGCTCAAGGTCGGCGCGTACGGAACGCACCACGCACTCGGCCTGGCGAAGTTCAAGCGCGCGCGGTTCCTCCTCGCCTCGACGAGCGAGGTCTACGGCGA
>DHWI01000148.1:23470-25141 GCA_002413095.1 Thermoleophilia bacterium UBA5186 | reverse complement strand
CGGTCGCTCTGCTACGTCGACGATCTGATCCGCGGCCTCCACATGCTTGCCCAGAGCAGCGAGCACCTGCCGGTCAACATCGGGAACCCGTCTCACGAGGTGACGATGCTCGAGCTCGCGCAGACCGTGATCAAGGTCACGGGCTCGTCGAGCGAGATCGTGTTCGAGGCGCTGCCGACGGACGATCCGCAGGTGCGCCGTCCGGACATCACGCGAGCGAAGCAGGTGCTCGGGTGGGAGCCGGAGATCGACCTGGAGGAAGGCCTGCGACGCTGGCTCGTCGCGCTCGGCCGCCAGCCCGTCGGTGTCTAGACAACTCGCCCTGCTCGCGGCTGTGCTCGTCGCGGCCGCCGGCCTCGCCGTGCCTGCGTCCACGGCCACGAAGGCGACGACGGCCCGCCACATGCTCGTTGGCATCGTCGACGACGCGCAGACGCTCTACGGCGACCCGGACAAGACCTATCCGCTGCTGAAGCAGCTCCGCGTGCAGGTCATCCGCGTGAACCTCTACTGGGGCGGACGCTTCGGCGTCGCCAAGCGGCGCCCGTCGCTCGCCACCAACCCGAACGACCCGGCCTACGACTGGAAGCTGTTCGACCGCGCGGTCACATACGCGAGCAAAAACGGGATCAAGGTGCTGTTCACGATCATGTACACGCCCCAATGGGCGAACGGTGGGCGCGGCCAGAACGTGGCGCCGCGGAACTTCGACGACCTGCGCAAGTTCGCCTCTGCGGCGGCATGGCGCTACAGCGGCACCTTCACGCCGGCGAAGGAGACGACGAAGCTCCCGGGCGTGAAGCTCTGGCTCGCCTGGAACGAGCCGAACAACCCGATCAACTTGACGCCGCAGTACCGCCGGGTCGGCTCGAAGTGGGTCATTCAGAGCGCCGTCGACTACGCCAAGATCTGCGCGGCCGTCTACGCCGGCGTCCACGGGACCAAGTTGCCCGGCGAGAAGGTCGCCTGCGGCGCGACTGCCCCGAACGGCAACAACGCGCCGCGCTCGATCAGGCCCTCCGTCTCGCCGCTTGCCTTCCTCCGGGCGCTCAAGAAGGCGGGTCTGCGCAACTTCGACGCCTACGCGCACCACCCGTACTACGGGAGCCCGACCGAATCGCCGACGAGGAAGCCGCCGTCGCGGGCCGCGGTGACGCTCGGGAATCTCGGCGATCTGACGGCGGAGGTGACGCGCCTCTACGGGCCCAAGCGGATCTGGCTGACGGAGTACGGCTACCAGACGAACCCGCCCGACCGGCGGTTTGGCGTCTCTTGGGCGACCCAGGCGCGCTACCTGACGCAGGCGTATGCGATTGCTCGGCGCAACCCGCGGATCGACATGATGCTCTGGTTCCTCCTCCGCGACGACTCGCGCGTTGCGGACGGCTGGCAGTCGGGCTTCTTCACGTCGAGCGGTGTGCGGAAGCCCGCGTACGACGCATTTCGGAAGCTGCCGCACTGAGTTCCGCCCAAGCTGGGGCGGCGAGGAGCGGCGCCACCGCGGCCCCGCCCACGACGATCGACGTCACCGTGCGGTCGCCGGACCAGACAAGCGTGAGCTGGACCGGCACGTTCGAGATCCAGTAGATCAATACGAGCCCGAGGAAGGACAGCGCCAGCCACGCGCCGGCAAAAGCGACCTCGCGATAGCGGCGCGAGAGCAGCGCGGCG